>NZ_JBEOTZ010000036.1:0-66665 GCF_040303825.1 Streptomyces sp. NPDC094143 | reverse complement strand
TCGCCGCCACGAGCGGTGTACCTCCGGGCCTCAAGCCATCGTGCTGGTCCGCAGACTGCCATGAACATAGGTTGTGGATCCTGCGCCATGCCGTCGTGTTCGCGACTGCCAAAACGACTGTGACCCTGTCATCTGTCTCGCGGCGGGGACCGTCAGGCGGTCTGCGGGGAGAGACCGAAAGCAAGCACTGGGCAGGCGGTCCTACGGAGAGGCGCTCGCGGACCCGGCGGCCGCTTCGGTGTCGTCGGCCTCCATGGTCCGGAGGTAGCTGAAGGCGCTGAGCACCGCGTCCGGCGTCATCGGGGCGAGCGGCACGGTGGGTTCTGGAACATGGACGGCACCTCGCGTACGGGCCGCCTCGCCGATCGTGGTGGCCTCGGAGTCGATGCTCGAACCGCAGCCCTGTGGACGGAGTCCACCGCCGACGTGGGAGAACTCTCCCCTCCCGGCTTGTCCTCTGCCCCTGAACGTGGGCGGTTTGTCAATGAAGTTGGGTCGGGCCGGTGGATCGGCCGGGTCAGGCGGGCTCGGGCGTGGTAGGGAAACGGGCGTTCATCGCGGCCTCAATGCTGGGGTAGGACGGCATGAGGGTGCTCAGCCCGGTGAGATCGAGCATTCGGGACAGGCGATCGGGGACCGCGGCCAGGGTCAGGGAGCCGTTTGCGGCCATCGCGCAGCGCATGATGCCGATCAAGGCGTTGAAGCCGGAGGAGTCGCAGAAGGTGATCCCGGTGAGGTCCAGGATCAGGTGCGGGTGTCCTTGGGCGATGACGTCCAGTGCTTCTTTACGCAAGGCGGGAGCGGTCTGTGTGTCGATCTCTCCGCCGACGCAGAGGGCCGCCAGGTGTCGGTCGGTGTGGGTGTGGGTGAGGGTGAGGTCGTCGGTCACGCGTCAGTGCTCCTGGTCGGCGCGGGCGGCGCCAGCGACGGGCGTGGCCAGGGTGCGGGCGGTCGATGCGGCGGCCGTCTGCTCAGTGGCCGGTGCCAGGGGTACGGACAGCGCGAGCAGGGCGACGTCGTCACCGGGACCGGTGGGCAGGTCGGTGATGAGGGCGATGGTGTCCTCGATCAGACGGGCAGCGTCCGGGGTGGTGCGGGTGGTGAGGAAGGCGGCCACGCCTTCCTCACCCAGCATGGTCCCGTCCGGCAGGCGGCCCTCGGTGAGTCCGTCGGTGTAGAGCAGCAGGCCCTGGCCCGGGGCGAGGTGGAAGGTGTGGGAGGCGAACCGGGCGCCTTCCAGCGCCCCCACGAGCATGCCGCCCCTGGGGCGTACCTCGTTCACGACCATCGCGCCGTCGTCGCCGTGCTGTATGCGGAAGGCGGGGGGATGGCCTCCCGTGGCCACGCTCACTGTGAAACCGCCGCCCGGGGCGGGCTGCAGGGTGCCGAAGACACAAGTGCAGAACCGGCTGCCCATCGAGGGATCGAGCAGCAGGGCGCTGTTGAGGGCGTCGAGGACTTCGGTGGGATCGCCGTGGTGCTGGGCGGCCGCGCGCAGGGTGTAGCGGGTCAGCGAGGTGACGGCGGCGGCTTCGGCGCCCTTGCCGCACACGTCCCCGAGGAAGAACGCCCACCGTTGTCCGCCCAGGGAGAAGACGTCGTAGAAGTCACCGCCGACGTCCCGGGGCGAGTCGGTCTGGTAGTGGCAGGCCAGCTCCAGCCCCGGAACCGGCGGCAGCGCGGGAGGCAGCAGGGTGCGCTGGAGGGTGGTGGCGAACGCGGTGATCGCCTCCGTGTCCCGCTCGGCCCGCGCCCGCGCCTCCTCCTCCGCCTTGCGGCGTTCCTGCTCCTCGCGCAGCAGCCGCAGGCCCGAAAGTCGCAGCTCCATGGCGTCCAGAACCACCGCGGCCAGGTCGGCCAGGGTCAGAGTGTCGGCCTCGGTGATCAGACGCGGTCTGGTGTCCAGGATGTTGACCGTGCCCAGCCGGTGGCCGTCGGCGGTGATGATCGGCGCAGCCGCGTAGAACCGCACCCCCAGAGGACCGGTGACCAGCGGATTGGTGCAGGCGGTCGGATCGGTGAGGGTGTCGGGGATCACCAGCGCGTCATCGCGTAGGATCGCCGACCCGCACAGTCCCGGGTCCCGGCCGATCTCCGCGACCCCTTCCAGGCCGTGAATGGCTTTGAACCAGATCCGGTCGGCATCGACGATCGTCACGCTGGCCACGGGGACATCGAACAGGCGGGCGGCCATCGCCGCGACCCGGTCGAACGCCCCGTCGGGCGGGGTGTCGAGGATGTCGTAGCGGCGCACCGCCTCCATCCGCGTCGCCTCCACCTCGGCCGGCGGCACCCGCCTCAGCCGCGGCGCACCCGGCGAAGCCTCAGGGGCACCTGTCATCACTCAGCTCCTGTCCTCCGCGACGGAACCGGTCCCAGCGCCCAGTCCTCGACCACCGACCCTACGTCAGCAGCGAAACCCGGCTTCGCCTCCCGCGCGTCAATTCCAAAGGCGTCCTACTCGCAGGAAGACCTCGACAGAGCCCAGGCGGAGGGGGCTGGTGCAGTCGTGGGCGTCGAACCCAAAGCCGCCACGGCCCATCTGCACCTTGGACAGGCCCTGGCGAAGAAGGGCCGGGACGAAGAGGCCGAGGACGCCTTCGGCCTCGCCGTACGCGCCGACCCATCGCTTCTACAGTCCGTCCCGGAGGAATTCCGGGATTCCGCGAGCGCAGCAGCCAAACGCCGTGCATGCGAACTGGCACGCGGCGAGATCCTCGTCGAGCTCGACCATGACGACCTGCTGGCGAAGGACTGCCTGGCGGAACTGGCGAAGGCCTTCGACGAGCACCCCGACGTCGTCTTCGTCTACAGCCACACCGCTCAGATCACCGAGGACGGAAACCGGGACGACACACGGTTCAACGAAGCGCACGGCTGGCAGTACGAGGAGGTGGACGTCGACGGTCGCCGCCTCCTGCAAGCCATCTCCATGGCACCGACACCGCACAACGTCTCGTACATCTGGTACGCCCCCAACCATGTGCGGGCGTTCCGCAAGGACACGTACGAGCAGGTCGGCGGGTACGACGCCACGCGCACGGTGCTGGACGACCAGGACTTGATGTGCCGTCTCTTCCAGGCCGGTGACTTCCATCGCATCCCCCGATGCCTGTACATGCAACGAATGCACCCCGACAACACCCAGCGCGACACCGAGATCAACGCGCACATCCAGCGCGAGACCGTCGCCTTGTACGACAAATACATCGAGAGCAACGCGCTCGCCTGGACCAAGCGGCGCGGGCTGCTCGCGCTGGACCTCGGCGCCGCGCACCGCAAGCCGCCCGCCTACCTGGGCGTGGACCAGTACGCGAGGGACGGCGTCGACATCATTGCGACACTGCCCGCGCCCCTGGACCTCCCGGACGACTCGGTCGGTCTGCTCAGGGCGGTGGACTTCCTGGAGCACGTGCCCGCGAAGGTTCCACTGATCAATGAGCTGTACCGCCTGCTGGCACCGGGCGGCATGCTCCTCACCCTCACGCCCAGCTCCGACGGCCGGGGCGCCTACCAGGACCCGACACATGTCGCCTACTACAACGAGAACTCGTTCTGGTACTACACCGACAACCAGTACCGCGCCTTCGTACCGGAGATCCAGGCCCGATTCCAGAACTCACGGCTGGTCACCTACTTCCCGACCGACTGGCACTCCAGGAACCAGATCTCCTATGTGCAGGCCAATCTGATCGCGGTGAAGGACGGCGCCGAACGCTGCGGCGGCCCCTTGCTGGTGTGACGCCCCTGGGCGACCGAGGTGCGTGCGGGAGGGTCACCCTTCGGTTCGTCCGACCGAAGGGCGACCGCTGGCTCGACTCGGACAACTCCGCAACGCGCAAGGCATCTCTGGATGCGGACGCTACGTCTCCTGGAGATGGAGCCGTACGCGGACAAGACCGGCGGCCCGCCTCGTCAGCACGGTCACACCGTCCGGACGGGGGTGAGGGCCGACATCGAATGATCAGTCCCGCCGTGCTTCGCGGGAGGCCGGCTGTCCGCTCCTGCGAGACGTTCGGCGGGTGATTCGCCTGGTCATGCGCGTGATCGCGGCCCGGGCGATCAATGACTTCGAGTGCTGGACGAGCCGTTCGCAGGCGCGGACGTGCCGGCGGGCGCGCATACCCCAGGCGTGACAGTGTTCGACGACCCAGCGCCGGGGCAGGACGACGAGTCGTCACCGCTAGACCGGCGCGGCCTGCACACTCATCAATGGTCTATCCGCACCCAGTCATCTCGTGCCAGTCGTCACCGAGGCCACTGCGGCGCATGGCTGGATCGGTGGCAGTGTCGGCCCCGGCTCAGTCATCGAACGGTGGCTCACGGGTCCCGGTGATCTCAAGGCCACGTTCACGCGCGCTGTCCCTCGGACAGCTTCCTCCCAGCGGTCCCGGGCTCGCACGGCCAAATTGGTATATCGAACCCGCACCGGCGACATCGAGCCAACATAACTTCTCTCAGACGATGGTGCGGCCCTTTGTGTCAGCTCACTGAAATGAAACTGCAGAGATAGGATGCGCAGTACGAAAACACCTGTTAAAGCGTGTGGGCTCTCTTCGGTCGCCTGCGCAGCTTGTTGCCGTCGGAGGAAGCAGCCGTGCGTATCTGTGTAGTGGCGCTCGGAAAGATCGGCCTGCCGCTGGCTGTCCAGTTCGCTGCAAAGGGCCACCACGTCATCGGCGCCGACGTGGACGAACACGTCGTGCACCTGGTCAATGAGGGCGTTGAGCCGTTCCCCGGCGAGGCCGGACTCGCTGAGAGGCTGAAGAGCGTTGTCGCGGAAGGGCGACTGCTGGCCACCACCGACACGACCGCTGCGGTCACGCAGGCCCAGGCGGTAGTCCTGGTCGTTCCGGTGTACGTCGACGTCCGGGGCACCCCCGACTTCGGCTGGATGGATACAGCGACGCAGGCTGTGGCGCGCGGGCTGCGGCCCGGCACACTCGTGTCGTACGAGACGACACTGCCCGTCGGTACCACGCGAGGGCGCTGGGCGCCCATGCTCGAGCAAGGCAGCGGGCTGACCGCGGGCCGGGACTTCGCTCTCGTCTTCAGCCCCGAACGGGTGCTGACCGGGCGCGTATTCGCCGACCTGCGCCGCTACCCCAAGCTGCTGGGCGGCATCGACGCGGCCTCCGCGCGCCGAGGCGTCGAGTTCTACGCGTCCCTCCTCGACTTCGACCCACGCGACGAGCTGCCTCGCCCCAACGGTGTCTGGGACCTCGGCTCGACGGAGGCCGCGGAGTTCGCGAAGCTGGCCGAGACAACCTACCGTGACGTGAACATCGGGCTGGCGAACCAGTTCGCACGGTTCGCGGACCGCATCGGCATCGACGTGGACCTGGTGATCGAGGCCTGCAACTCGCAGCCCTACAGTCGCATCCACCGGCCCGGCATCGCCGTAGGCGGTCACTGCATTCCCGTCTATCCGAGGATGTACCTGTGGAACGACCCGGACGCGACGGTCGTACGAGAGGCCCGGGCGACCAATGCCTCGATGCCCGAGTACGCGGTACGGCGGCTTGCGGAGGTGTACGGCGACCTGAGCGGCGCTGGCGTGCTGGTACTGGGCGCGGCCTATCGGGGCGGCGTCAGGGAGACCGCGTTCTCCGGGGTGTTCCCCGTCGTCGAGGCGCTGCGGTCGCGGGGCGCCGAGCCGTACGTGTCCGACCCGCTGTACAGGGCCGATGAGCTGAGCGCACTCGGCCTGCCGCCGTACAGCGGCCAGACAGTCACTGCCGCCGTCATCCAAGCCGACCACGGCGAGTACCGGGAGCTCGGCTCCGACCAGTTCCCGCAGGTGCGCGTCGTGGTCGACGGACGGCGGATCACTGACCCCGGTCGATGGGCCGGGGCCGAGGTGATCGTGCTTGGTGCGCCGTCGTCGACAGCTCAGCGGCCCTGAGATCCGCTCAGGTGATCTTCCAGCGCCCGCACCACACGGAGTGCTGCTTTGCCGTCGCCATACGGCATGCCGCGTGGGCTCTTGGGCGCAGGGCGCAGGACGGTGTCGGCCCATGCCTGGGAGCCCAGTTCACGAGGATCCGGCACGAGTGTGTTCCAGCCGCCCTGGAGCGTTTCAGGCCATTCCGTTTCCGTACGGAGTGTCGTGCAGACGCGCTCCAACAGGAACGCCTCTTTCTGGAGTCCTCCCGAGTCGGTGATCACGCCGTGCGAGCCGAGCATCGTGCGGATCAGCTCGGCGTAGGGGAGGGGGCGGCTGATATGGAGAGAGCCTCGGTCGAGCTTGATGCCGAAGTCCTCGGCACGTGCGAGCAGCCGGGGATGGGCGGCCAAGACGACGGGAACCGGCAGACTGGCCAGGGCGTCCACGAGAGCGGCCAGGCGACCGGGACGATCCGTGTTCTCGGCCCGGTGCAATGTCGCGAAGAGGTAGGGCTCCTGCGCGTTGAGGAAGGCTGGAAGCGTGGCGGTGGCCTTGTCCGTCAGCACCTTGTCCTTGATGCGCAGGCAAACATCGACCATGACGTCCCCGGTCAGGACCGCACGGTCCGCCAGGCCCTCGGCTGCCAGGTGGCGCACCGCCTGCTCGGTGGGTGCGAGCAGCAGATCGGCAGCGTGGTCGGTGAGGACGCGGTTGTGCTCCTCGGGCATCCGCCGGTTGAAAGAGCGCAGGCCCGCTTCCAGGTGGGCAACGGGGATGTGCTGTTTGGCCGCGGAAAGGGCGCCGGCGAGAGTTGAGTTCGTGTCTCCGTACACCAGCACCCATTCGGGGTGTGCGGCGGCGATGACGGGATCGAGGGCCGCCAGAATGGTACCGGTCTGCACGCCGTGGGTGCCTGATCCCATGCCCAAGTCCACATGGGGCGCAGGGATGGAGAGGCCGGTGAAGAAGACGTCGGACAGATCGGCGTCGTAGTGCTGGCCGGTGTGGACGATCGTGTGATGGTGCTCCGTGTCGCCGAACGCTGCGGCGACTGCGGCAAGCTTGACGAACTGGGGGCGCGCCCCCACTACGCTCATGACCTTCACTGGCTCGCGTTTTCTCGGTATTGAGCTGAAAGCTCCGTCAGAATTCCGTCTTTCTCTGCGTAGAGAGTCCCATCACTCGGACACTCCCAGAATCCGGACCGATCCGGCAGTGCGTCCAGGCGCTCGCCGGCTCGTCCCACCCATCCGATCTGGTGGGCGGGGACACCGGCAACGAGGGCGAAATCCGGCACATCCTTGGTGACGACGGCTCCCGAGGCGACCATCGCCCAGCGGCCGATGCTGACCGGAGCCACACACACTGAGCGCGCGCCGAGTGACGCGCCTTCAGCGACCCGGACGCCGACCGCCTCCCAGTCGCCGGCGCGTTTCAGACGTCCGTACGTGTCGACGGCGCGAGGATTGCGGTCGTTCGTGAGGACGACCGCAGGCCCGACGAAGACGCCGTCAGCCAGCTCGGCAGGCTCATACACCAGCGCATGGTTCTGAATCTTGACCCTGTGACCGATCTTCACCCCAGGTCCCACGTAGACACCCCGGCCCACGACGCAGTCACAGCCGAGCACCACCTCCTCGCGAATCTGCGCGAGTTCCCACACGGTCGTACCAGGGCCCAGTACGGCCGACCCGTCGACCTGCGCACCCGGTGCGATCCGCACCTGCGGAAACGCCACCTTCCCGCTTTGGTTCATGTGCTGAGCAACGAGCACAGACTGCTCCGGGTACGGCTCTCTGAGCCCTTTCGGGCTGGGCTCGTCGAGTGGCCAGCTGGCTTGACCAACACAGGAGTCCTTTGGCAGTCGGGTTCTCAACCAAACGAACCGCCCTGGAGGTCGTCCCGTGACTGCTGGTCAGAAGTGAGATGATCTCGCGGCGGCTGGTGTGATCACGGCGTCCAGGCCCTCGTGGATACGCCTGTTCACCGGGCTGAGTCCTCGGCAGTTCCCCGGCGGCGGTTCCGCAAGGAAACCGTGCTCATCGTGGACGGCACGCTGGTCCCCACCCGCGACCGAGCCGTGACCGCCTCCAGCGAGAACCGGCGTCCAGGCCCGGGCCGGGCGCCGGGGTTGTGCTGACCTTTCAGATATTGCGACCACGGCGTACGGCCAGCGTCGTCCCGCCGCCCACCATGAGCAGGGCGGCCGCCGAGCCGCCGATGACCAGCGCCTTGTCACTGCCCGCCGCCGCAAGCCCCTCAGCGTTCTGGTCCGCGTGTGGGGAGTCCGACGGCTCGACGGCTGCGGGGAGTTCAGGGGAAATGTTGCGGCCGTCGTCACGTCCGTGGTGCCCAGCGTGCCCTGGTTCATCGTGGTGCCCGGGCTTGCCCGGGTGGTGGGGCGGCTTCGGGGTCGGGGTGGGCGACATACTGCCCTGCACGTGGATGCTGACGCCGACACTCTTGTGGGGGTGCCTGGAGAGGAGCCGGAAGACGCGCCAGCCGGTAGTGGTGTCTGCTGGGATGGTCACGGTCCCCGCAACCGAGCCGTCGGCCCGGGCCTGGAAATGGCCGAGCACAACCGGGTTTGGTTTCAGCAGCGCCGTGACTTTCGACCCCGGCTCGAACACGCCGGGGATCGTTCTGAAGCTCAACTTCTCTCCGGCTGTCACCGTGGTGGTGCTCACGCACAGGGGCGGGGCCGACGGCGGGTACGGGTGCGCCGAGGCGGCCTGCGCCCCGATCAGCGGTGCTGCGATGAGAACGGCAGTCGTTGCCGCCGATGCCAGAGCGGCCCGCCATCTGCGCGATGCTGTCATCTTCCTCAATCTCCTTGGCTTCGGTCCGGGCCTGGACGTGCGGCGGCCGTGGTGCGGTGTGGGACACCAAGACCTGGATACATGGCGCGAATGGAACATAACGACATTTATTGGCCGTACGGTGCAGAGGTCACCTGACTGGTCTAGTCCCGGCTCGCACGGAGCGCGTCCCACGAGTCTTCCGAGGGGACACAGGGGCCGGTTCCCCCGCTCGAAGAGTCCGAGTCCTTATGGTCAACTTCGTCCGTAGGGAACAGAAGCCGTAATTCGGGTGGTTCCCTGAGTCCCGTGAGGGGTGCAGCTTGGATCTCCAAGGATTCCTGAAGGCTCTTGCCAGACGATGGCCGACGGTTTTGGTCTGTCTGGTTCTCGCGGTCGGGGCGGCGCTCGCCGTGACAAGCGTGAGCACCCCCGTCTACGAGGCGAGAACGCAGCTCTTCGTCGCCACCCGCACCGGTGAGAACACCATCGATCTGAACGAGGGGCAGACGTTCTCGCAGGCGCGTGTGCAGTCGTATGCCGAGATTGTGAAGACACGTCAGGTCACCGCTCCCGTGGTGAAACAGCTGAGGCTGCGCACCACCCCAGAGCAGCTGGCGTCCCGGATCACCGCTGGCGTTCCGCTCAAGACCGTGCTCATCGACATCACCGTCCGGGACACCTCCCCGCGGCGCGCGGCGCGCATCGCCAACGCCGTGGCAAAGCGGTTCAGTTCGGTCGTCGAGCAGTTGGAGACCCCCAAGCAGCCGGTCCCCTCGGTACTGTCCAAGACGGGTGACAAGGCCGAGGATGACGCGCCTGTACCACCGGTCTCCCCCGTCTCCCTCGGCGTCACCGAGGAAGCCGTCGCCCCGACCTCTCCTACATCGCCCCGCCCGTTGATGAACCTGGCCGCGGGTGTGGTCGGCGGCCTGCTGCTCGCTGCCGGGCTGGTCGCCCTCCGCGAGACGCTCGACACCACGTTCAAGACGAGCGAGGCACTGGGCGCATTCCTCGCTCTGCCTGGCCTCGGTACCATCCCGTATGACAGGAACGCCCCAAGGCAGCCGCTGGTCAGTGCCGACGGGCACTCCAAGCGAGCCGAGGCGTTCCGCAAGCTGCGCACCAACCTGCAGTTCTCGCAGGTCGACGATCCGCCGCGGATCATCGTGGTGACGAGCTCGGTGCCAGGTGAGGGCAAGTCGAACATCGCGATGAACCTCGCCCGCTCTCTCGCCGAGACCGGCGTCTCCACCTGCCTTGTGGACGGCGACCTGCGTCGCCCGTGCGTGGCGTCGGCCTTCGGCCTCGTCCAGGACGGGGGCCTGACCACGGTGCTCATCGGACAAGCCCGTGTCGAGGATGTGATGCAGCAGGTCGCCGGCGGGCTCTCGGTGCTCGCCAGCGGTGCTGTGCCGCCGAACCCCGCGGAACTGCTCGCCTCGGCGCGTATGGAGGAGGTGCTGCGCGAGCTAGCGGACATGTACGACATCGTGATCGTCGACACCGCGCCCCTGCTGCCGGTCGCCGACACCGTGGGGCTCGCCTCGATCTCCCAGGGTGCGCTGCTCGTCGTACGGGCCGGGAGGACCAACCGGGACCAGGTGCGCACCGCCAGGGAATCGCTGGAGCGTGTGGGCGCGCGCGTGCTCGGCACCGTGTTCAGCATGGCTCCGGTTCCCAAAGGCGGCTGTTATGGCAGTTACGGCGCCTACGGGCAGTACGGCGAGCTGCCTGCTCCGCGTACGTCTGCCACGCCGGAGGGGACGGCCGCCTCCGCGGTGACGCGTACCACGGACGGGAAATGACTCGGATCCTGTTCGTCTGCACGGGCAACGTGCACCGCTCGGTGCTCGCCGAGCGCCTGCTCGCGGCGAAGCTGCCGCCAGGCTCGGCCCTGCGGCCGGAGAGCTCCGGCACGGAGGCATGGCACCGTCTCCGTATGGAGGACACGACCCGGGCGGTCCTGGAGGAGCTGGGCGGTGACGGCTCCGGATTCGTCTCCCGCCCGCTCACCGCACAGCTCATGGCGGGCGCCCCGCTGGTCCTCGGGCTGGCACGCGAGCACCGCGAGGCGGCCGTGCGCCTCGCGCCGGCGGCGATGCGGCGCTGCTTCACCCTGAAGGAGTTCGTGCGGCTTGCGGATGGTGGAGCCGCGGGGGGTCGTGGAGGAGGCTTCGAGGCCGTGGTGGCAGCGGCTGCAGCCCGCCGCGGTGCCGCGGCCCCCGTCCCGCCGGCCGAGGACGACATCCCGGACCCTTGGGGCCGGCCCCGTGAGGAGCTGTACGAGTGTGCCCTGGAGATCGACAGGGCGGTGAGCGGACTGGTTCGGCTGTGGGCGATACGTCATTAGCCTCGAAAGCTTCATGACGACTCGTCAGTCCAATTGGCGGTCGTTTCGGTTTGCTCGGCGCGTGATGGGCGTTACTGCGGCCCGGCTGTCGCGTCGGGTGGGCGCCGGCTTCCACGGCTCCGGTCGGCGTGCCGCTCGCGGGGACGGGGATGCGGTGGTCAGCCGGGGTTCGGGAAAGCCGCAAGCCGCGCCATGCCTCCGTCGCAGGCGGCGCGGGTCCCATTGGACTCGGGCCGGATGAGCGGCAACATGCGCCGTCCAAGCCGCTACCGCTGGCGCCTGCTGCTGGTCTTCCATCTCTCCGCACAGGTCGCTGCCCGGTGCTGCCCCACTCGGCACCGCACCCCAGGAGCATGTGCGCAATTACCCTGATGGCGCCGATTGCGTCGCGCGTGCACGATGCGTTCCTGAGCGGCGCGCATCGTCCCTGATCGTCCATAAGGGTGGATATGAGACGCGCAGGAAAACCGGGTGGGGTGAGCAGAAGTTGAAGATAGGTCGACTCTCTTTCGCCGCCCGAACGGAGAAGTCCAGTGACCCGCTCCTTTCCATCGATCCCGGCGGCCCGACCCGTGATCGGTGAAGCCGAGATCGCTGCGGTTGTACGTGTGCTGCGCAGTGGCCGTGTCGTCCAGGGCCCAGAAGTGGCCGCGTTCGAAGACGAGTTCTCCGAGCTGGTCGCCGGGCGTGCCTGCGTAGCGGTCAACTCCGGCACCTCCGCCCTGCAACTGAGTCTCATGGCCCTGGGCATCGGACCGGGAGACGAAGTCGTGGTGCCCTCGTTCTCGTTCGCGGCGACCGCCAACGCAGTACGCCTGGTAGGCGCCGATCCCGTCTTTGCCGACATCACGCCCGGCACCTACTGCCTCGACCCGCACGCCGCGTCAGCGGCGATCGGTCCGCGAACCGCGGCCCTCGTTCCGGTGCATCTGTACGGGCACCCCGCGCCCATGGACCAGCTGATGGAGCTTGCCGCACGCCATGGGCTCGCCGTACTGGAGGACGCCTGCCAGGCGCACGGAGCCACGCTGCACGGACGCCCCGTCGGCAGCTTCGGTGAGGCAGGATGCTTCAGCTTCTATCCGACGAAAAACATGCACGCTCTCGAGGGCGGCATTATTTCGACCGACGATCCGCACCTCGCCCGCACCCTTCGGCTCTTGCGGAACCAAGGCATGGAGCAGCGGTATCAAAATGAGATCGTCGGGGCCAACATGCGGATGACCGACGTCGCGGCGGCCGTCGGTCGTGAGCAGCTGAAGCAGCTACCGGCCTGGACCGAGCAGCGAAGGGCCAACGCCAAGGTACTGAGCTCCCGCATCGAGGGGCTGTCTGTTCCGCATGAGGCGGACGGCGCGCGGCACGTCTACCACCAGTACACGGTCCGCATCCCGGGCGGTCTGCGGGATTCCGTGCAGCAGGACCTGGCGCGAGAGGGCATCGGCAGCACGGTGTACTACCCGACCCCGATCCATCGACTCAGGCCCTATCAGGACCAGGGCGGACCGTCCCTGCCCGAGACCGATCGGGCAGCTGCCGAGGTTCTGTCCCTCCCGGTTCACCCGACGCTGGGGCAGGCCGAGCTGGAGCGGATCGCGCAAGCCGTGAGCGATGCCGGAGGAGTAGGGTGAGCAGGCGCACCCTGCGGGCCGGGCTCATCGGTCTCGGAGCCATGGGATACAACCACGCCCGAGTGCTGTCGTCGCTTGACGCTGTCGAGCTGGTGGGCGTCATGGACCCGGCAGGCGATTCCACGGGTGCCGGCCGGAACACCCCCGTCGTGGCCACCCTGCCGGAGCTGCTGGCGCTCGGACTCGACTACGCGGTGGTCGCCTGTCCCACGGCATCGCACGAGGAGGTCGGCCTGGCCTTGGCCGAGAACGGCGTGCCCGCGCTGATCGAGAAGCCGCTCGCCCACTCAGCGGCGGCCGCACGACGACTGGTCGACGCCTTTGACAGAGCCGGTCTGGTCGCCGGTGTCGGACACATCGAGCGGTTCAACCCGGCACTGCAGGGTCTGCGTTCCCGTCTCGAGGCGGGAGAACTCGGGGAGGTCTTCCAAGTCGTCACGCGCCGTCAGGGACCCTTCCCGCACCGTATCGCCGACGTTGGGGTCGTCAAGGACCTGGCAACCCACGACATCGACCTCACCGGTTGGGTCACCGGCCACCACTACGTCTCGGTCTCGGCGCGCACGGTGTCCAAGAGCGGCCGCCCCCATGAGGACATGGTCTCCGTGGTCGGCGACCTCAGCGACGGCACCCTGGTCAGCCACCTCGTCAACTGGCTCAGCCCTTACAAGGAGCGCTACACGGCTGTGACCGGCGAGCGTGGCTGCCTCGTCGCCGACACTCTCACGGCAGACCTGACCTTCCATGCCAACGGAGCGGTGACCACCGAGTGGGAGGCCCTGCGCGCCTTCCGCGGCGTGGCCGAGGGCGACATGGTCCGCTACGCCATCCCCAAGCGCGAGCCGCTCCTCGTCGAGCACGAGCGGTTCCGTGATGCCGTGGAGGGCAAGGCAACGGACATCGTCACTCTCGACCAGGGGCTGAGGACGGTCGAGGTGGCGGAGGCGGTCCTTGACTCGGCACGGAGGAAGGCGTCCGTGAGGCTGCGACGCCCGCGCACGCCGGCCCTGTCGATGGTCACCCAGCGGTCGTGACGAACACCCCTGGCGAGCGCCAGGAACCAGCTTGTTCGGCGAGCCGGCCACCAGATGCAGGAAGGCCGGTGGGGCCGCTCGCGGCCCAGCGGGACGTCGAAAGGCAGTGTCCGACGATCCGGTCGGCCGAAGCCAAACGCACTGGCGGCGGGTCAGCCCCCGCCGGGTCGTCGCACGCCCGCGGGTGAAGGTCCTCGAAAACCTGCCCCACGACCCGAAATCGTTCACTCAGGGCCTGGAGATGGCCGACGGCACGCTCTACGAGGGCACCGGGCTGTCCGGTCAGTCGTCCGTCCGGCCCAGGGCACCTGACAGCCACCCATGGCGCACACCAGCGGGACCGCCATCGAGCGGGACGCGACGTCGCTGAGGGAGATGCGCCGCGTCCCCGACCCCGACGAAGGCTGGGGCATCTGCTTCGCCCGCGGCGGGCGGCAGTTGGTGCCGGGAGACGGCTCGGCACGACTCACCCTCCGTGATCCGCGCACCCTCGCGAAGACTGGTGAGCTCACCGTGACCGAAGACGGCCGGCCGGTGACGAGCGTGAACGAGCTGGAGTGCGCCGACCACGCTGCCTACGCCAACGTGCTGCCCGCCGAACGCATCGTGCGCATCGACCCCATCACCGGCGCGGTGACGGCGAGCAACGATGCCTCGGGCCTCCTGCACGCCGACGAACGCGTCCCCCGCCACCCTGAAACGGCATCGCGGCCGTCCCCGCAACGGACCAGTCTCTCCTCACGGGCAAGTTCTGGACCAAGATATTCCGCGTCGCCCTTGTTCCGGCACAGCCGCCGAGCCGCACCGCCCGCTGAACCGGGCAGTGGTCGGTTGGCCATACTGGCACGAGGTACCCAACTTCTCGTCGCTCCTGCGCATACAGCGGGCCCTGATCACACCGTTCCCGCGCGGGCCACATCCCTGTAAAGCTGTTCGAGTTCCGCGACCTTCAGGGATCCGCGCTCGGCCTGGCTGATCAGCATCCGATTGGACAGGCGATCATCCACATTCAGCGGCCCTGTGTTCGAGAGAGCGTCAGCCAACGAGCTGACCAGCGGATTGGGAAGCAGATCCGCCAGCAGGCCCTCCGCCACCAGTTCCCGGTAGGGTGCGATGTCGGATAGCAGCAGTCGGCACCCGGCAGCCGCGGCTTCGAGCACCGATGAGCTTCGCTGATCGGCCTGGGGAACCGAAATCGCCACATCGCTTGCGCTCATCAGGCTGAACATCTCGGTTTGGCCGAGTGGCCGATCGATGACGGCGACCCGGCCGGCCAGATCTTGTGCTCGGGCGCGCAGAAGCGCGAGATATTCCCGCTGCGCGCGTCTGGCGGCGGCATGAGCCGGCTGGTGACCCGCCACCAGCACGAGGAACAGGTCGGGCCGGACTCGCGCGGCACGGGTGAATGCCGCGAGAATCTCATAGGTCCGGTAGACCTCCGATGTGCTGCGGACCGACAGCGCGACCGTGGCTCCGGCCGGAATGCCGTACGTCGCGCGCGTCAACCGGGGATCGGCGTCGTTTCCGGCATCCAGTAGCGCGTCCGGTACCCCCCAGGAAAGGACCGTGATCCGTGAAGAGAGGACCCGGTACCGGCTCGCGACCAGCTCAGCCACCTCCCGCGAGGTCGGCACCACGCGTGCGGCCCGCCGGAGCGCCAGCCGAGCGACCAGCGCCCGGCCGGGACGCCGGTCCGCCGCACGCAGTTCGGATCCCCACGGAGTGATCACGACCGGCACCGCCGGGTGGGCCGGCAGCAGCAGGGAGAGCGCCCCGTGCACGCCGAGCGAGTGGACGTGGATGACATCCGGCCGCGCTCGGCGTACCTCGCGGCGCAGCCAGTGCCCCGCGCGCAGCACGCGCAACGGCCGGCACGCTCCGCCGGGGGTGGACGCGGTTCGCCGGCCATCGGAACCCAGGCCCGGCTCGTGCCAGCTGCAGATCGTCACCTCATGCCCCAGCATGGCCAGATCGTCCGCCCAGCGCCGGGTGTGCGCCGACGTGGCCGACGCGAGCAGGACGACGCGCAGCGGCGCGGCCGGCGCATCGCACATGCCCAGCCGTCGCGGGACCTGGTCATGACCGGGCACGGCGCTCCTTGAGTACGAACCGGCCCTTGCCCGCCGCAGCCCGCAGCCGGTTGGTCGGACTGCGCGTGTAGCGGTCCCACGCGATGGCCACCGTCGGCCATCGCGGGTCGGCGAGCACTTCTCCGGCCGCGGCCAGCAGCGCGACGTGCAGGCAGTGGTACGCGAAACTGGCGGGCGCGGTGTGCCGGAGGTCGTACCTGGTCCAGTACCCCAGGTCGAAAGCGGCCAGCGAGTCGCGGAGCCGGTCCGCCACGCGCTCGTGGACAGTCCCGCTCTGATGCCGACTCAGCTCGCACAGACCGAAGAGGGCGAAGACCGCCCCGTTGAGAATGTGACTGACCGGGTCTGACGGGCACTCCTCGGGGAAAGGGCGCCCCAGGTGGTCGTAGTGCGAGCAACCGCCCGCGTCCAGCGGCCGGAGCATCAGTTCCACCGCACCCTCGCTCGCGTCGAGAAACGACCGTTGGCCGGTCGTGGCGTATCCGCGCAGCATCACAGACACCGCCAGGCCCTGGGCCATGGCCGAGTACCACCCCGGGCGCACCCCGTACCGGGGTACGGGTACCGGATAGCGCCAGCCGCCGTTGCTGTCCTGGCTGGCGCGTAGCCAACCTGCTTGCGTCAGCAGAGCCTGCACGCCCGGCGGCCGTTCGTCCCCAGCGGCCGGGTGCCGGCCGGCGGCGAGCGCGCCGGTGTGCTGTGCGAGCGCATACAGGCTGACCGAGACCGGGTTCCGGTAGGTCTCGCCGGTCGCGGCACGGGTCACCACCACACGCTCGTGGTCGAGCATGCTCCCGGCCGTCATCGGCCGCAGGTCGAGCGGGTACCTGCCCGGCTGGTCGGTGGTCATGTCACCCGGCGGCGTCGTCGCGTCGACCGGAAAGCTCGGCCGCCGCAGATCGCGTACCGCTTTCCCCGCCATGCCGGCCAGCGTCGTTGTGGCCCGCGTCCTGTTGCCCTTCACGCCGGATCCTCCCTGCGGAGCGGCCTGCGGCGTCTCCGCGCGGCCAGTGCTTGGTGGTACAGCTCGTTCACCTGACCGGCTGTCCCGGCGATATCGAACTGCCGCAGCGCGAGTTCACGGCCTCGGCAGGCCATGCGGAGACGCGCTGCGGGATCGGCGAGCAGTGCGTTCACGGCCTGTGCCAGTGCCGGGGGATCGGCAGGCGGGATCAACAGACCGGTGCGGCCGTGCTGGACGGTGTCAGGCAGGCCACCGACGTCGGTCGCCACCACACCCTTTCGCATGAGCAACGCCTCCACCACGGTATAGCAGGCGGACTCGTCCATGGACGGGTTCACCAGGACGTCCAGCCCGGCCATGACCGAGCTGATGTCGGACCGGAAGCCGGTGAACCGGATCCGGTCGGCGATGCCGAGCCGGGCGGCGCGGTGTTCCAGCTCACGCCGGTACTCCCCGTCACCGACCAGCTCGTCACCCACCACGAAGAACCTGGCCTCGGGGTTCTGCCGCAGGATCAGCGGGATGGCGTCGATGAAGACTTCGTGCCCCTTGACCCCTACCTGGCGGAACTCCCGCAACTTGCTCGGATACATGTAGGCGACCATGCCGACAGCCGGCATGTCGTCGCTGAGGCCGAACTCATGGCGGAACGCATCCGGCGGGGTTGCCGGATCGAAGCGGTGTACGTCACAGCCGTAGTAGCTGACCGCGACCGACCGTGCCCCCATGGCCTGGTAACGGCGCGCGATCGCCCGGCACGATCCGAGCACCAGATCGTCCCGGCGCAGCGAAAGCCGCTCCAGGATCCGGAAGAGAGCGATCCGTAGATGCACCAGTCCGGGAACCTGCGACACGACCAGCGCCGGCGGGTAGGCGGCCGACACCACTCGGGCCACGAGCTTCGCGATGATCAGATGCGAATGGATGACATCCGGCTTGTATGCCCTGATGAACCTCATCAGCCGCCAATGCCCAGCCATCAGTACGGGTAGCTGCCTGATCCGGTGAGGCACTCCGAACGGGATGATTTCCACCTGGACGCCGCGGACCCCGCGCAGCCGGTCGGCGAGTGGGCCCTCTCGAGGCAGCACCGCGCACACCTCGTTGCCCAGCTCGGCAAGGCCCCGCACCTGGTCGTGGAACCAGCTTCCGCCGACGGCGGCCGAGGTGATCTGCAGGACGCGCAGCGGCCGCGGCTTTCCGATCGTGGACGGGCTCATCGCGCCACCGGCACAGGTCCGTTGGCCGCAGCCGGCTTCGCAGCCAGGATGATCAGCATCAGACCGGCCAGTAGGGGTGGGACCAGCAGAACCTCGCCGAACAGCGAGCAGACCCCGGCACCGACCATGGCCAGCAACGCCGGCTCACCCGCAGGATCACCAGATCGAGCCGCGCACCACGCCCGGCGGACGCCGAGCACGACGAGCATGCCGATCCCGGCCGCGCCCACCAGGCCGGTCTGCGAGAGGACTGTCAGGTAGGTGTTGTGAGCGAAATGCAGGAGCGGGAACTGGAGGAGCATGACCTCGTAATCACCTGTGGCGTGGTAGTAGGCGGGCAGATGGTTGGCGAAGTTCAGATATCCGACACCGAAAGCAGGGTGTGCCTCGAACATGCGTAGTGCGCTGCTCCACAGATCGAGCCGCACCGCGGAGTTGACGTCCGGCGCGCCACCGACGATCGAGTCGAACCGGGCCGCGATCGCGGCGGGCAACAGTGGCACCAGGCAGGCCGCGCCGACGCTCAGGGCAAGGACGCCGCGCAGCGATCTACGGGCGGCGTAGAGCGCGATCACCGCGATTCCCGCCAGATAGGCCGCGCGGCTCAGCGAGTACGCGACCCCGAGGGCGAGGACGACGACCCCCGCGCCGATCGCCAGCCGCAGCAAGGGCGCCCGGACGGCCGGATAGCGCCTGAGCAGGACTGCGGCCGCCATGACGAACAGGGCACCCACGGCGTTGTGGTTGGCCGCGTCCTCCTGAGTGATGGCCAGAACGGCGGTGTCAGCAGGGGCGAGACCCGACTTCGCCGCGAAGACGGAGCCGGTCTGAATGATGTTGATCAAGGCGACTGTCACGCTGCCGCAACAGAACACCACGAGCGCCCGGTCGAGAGCCCGTCCAGGTTCGGCGACCAGCGGTAGCAGCATCAGCGGCGCGCACATCAGCAGCAGGTACCGCCATTTGTCGGCACCCAGCAGATCGGTGTCGCCGATCAGGACGCTGGCGGCCACCAGGTAACCGACCGTGCCGACGGTGATCAGGACACCGATGGGCTTCGGCCGCGCGATCCCCCGGCCGGCGATGACGCGGCCCAGCAGGCAGACGAGCATGAGAGCGATCAGCGCACGCGGGGTGATCAGCGAGTCGCCGATGTCGGACTGCGAGAGCGGGATGGCCGCCGCGAGTACGCACAGACCCACCTCCGGGATCAGGGCCAGCACAATGACCAGGAGCGTCGCGGCGGCGCCGGCGGCACTGAGGGCAGGGCTGTACGCCGTCGCGAGACAGCCGGCACCCGCTGCGGTCAGGAGTCCCGCCGCGACCATGAGCCCTCTACTGGCCAGGACGGGCCTCACCTGCCTCGGGTACGCGCCCCGCCGGCGGTCGCCGACCGTCTTGACCGACAGGCACCCGATGAGCGGGCGCGCCGGTACGGCCGCCGTCTCGTCGCCGGCGTGGTCGGCCGGATGGCGCCGGCGGGCGCGGACAGCCGAGCGCACGCCGTGGGCGAGCAGCACCGCGAGCACCAGGTACCCGGCCGAGTCGGCGGCGCCGGCACCGACCGCGGCATGGTGGGGGGTCAGGGCCACGAGCAGGGCGATGTTGACCACCGCACCGATCACGGTGGCCGTGATCACCGGCCGGAGCAGGCCGGCTGCCGCCAGGTAGGGCTGGACCGAGCGGGCCGCGCTGAACAGCACGAGGCCAGGGAGCATCGCCCAGATCACCGGCACGGCGCCGGAGTACGGCCGACCGTAGAGCGCTGGGATCAGGATGGGCGCAGTCGCCGCCGCCACGACGGCAGCCGTGGTGGCGGCAAGGAACACGGTCCGGGCAATCCTGGCCGCTGCCCGCGCATCCACGGCCCCGGAAGTAACGGCGGGAAACATCACCAGCGCGACCGTCGTCGACAGCAGGAGCAGCCCCTCTGCCAGGGGCAGCGCCACCGCGTACACGGCCACGGCCGCCGCCCCGGCGAGCGTCTGGATCACCGGCACGTCCAGGCGCAGCAATCCGTAATGGATGAGGTTCGGGAGGTAGGACCTGATGGCGAAGCTGCCGAAGGTACGGCCAGAAAGGGGTTCCCCGTCGGCGTGGATGCGGGCGGTGGACGCGATCAGCAGCATCGCGGCGCAGACCAGCTGTCCGGCCAGCACCGACAGGAAGCAGCTGGTGGGGGTCAGCGATCCTGCGGCGAGCAGGCCGCAGACACCGATGAGGTAACCGGCCGCGGGGACGGTACTGAGCAGGTTGTACATCGCGACCCGTCCGCGACCGAGTTCAGCCATACCGAGCAGCGTGGTCAACAAGATCACCGGGCAGGTGGCGGCCACGAGCAGCGCAAGCCGGTACGGCACGCCGAGCAGCACGGCCGGCCAGAGATGACCGAGCAGCAGCCACAGCCCCGCCAGCGTGGAACCCGAGACCACGGAGAACCCGAGGCTCCACCGGACGATCTGCCGGAATGCGGTGTGCGAGGTCCCGGCGAACCGGGCGTTGGCGTTGTCCACACCCAGGACCGTGACGACGCTCAGCACGGAGGGGACCGAGATCATGACCGCGAACGTGGCCCTGCCTTCCACCCCGAGCGCCCTCGCGGTGATGACGCCCGCCGCGAAGCTCATCGCCGTGGCCAGCAATCGCGTGGCCATTGTGGCCCCGATCGCCGCCGGACTTACCCCCGGCAGCCGGGTTCGGAGACTTTTCGTGATCGACAGCACCAGGGAACGGCCTTCGGAGTCGCGAGTTGTATCGGTGGTGCTGGGAGCGGCGATGTTCTCGCCGCCTCGACAGCAGGCACAATGTAGCGGCACAGGTAGCGGAAAGTAGTGATGCATGCACATTGAGTAGTAGGTTTCTGGTTGCCGGGCGGCTCTCGCCGCCTCGGCCAGACGCCGGGAGAAGGCCTCTCCGGTGCGGTACGACAGGAGACACGGCGGTGAAGGTGCTCAGCGTGGTCGGCGCACGTCCGCAGATCGTCCAGACGGCGCCGATCGCGTGGCAGCTCACCCGCCGCGGGGACGAGCGCCTGATCGTGCACACCGGTCGGCACAGTGACCACCTGCTGGCGAAGACCTCCTTCACCGAGCTCGGCGTCCCGCCTTCGGACGGGAACCTGCAGGCGGGCTTAGCCAGTCAGGCAGAGCAGACGTCGAGAATGCTCACAGCGCTCGATCCGGTACTCGCGCGGGAGCGCCCGGACTGGCTGCCGACCCACGGCGACACCGACTCCACCCTCGCCGGAACGCTCCCGGCGGCGGCACGAGAACTGCCCATCGCCCACCTGGGGCCGGGCCTGCGGTCCTTTGACCGGACGATGTCCGAGGAACGCAACCGGACCATGGCCGATCATCTGGCTGGCCTGCTGCTCGCTCTGGCCACGGTGGCGACGGCCGATCTGGCCGCCGAGGGCCTGACCGCTCGCTCACCGCTGGCCGGCGATCTGACGGTGGACACGCTCCGGGTGATCAGGGACCAGTGGGCGGGGCCGGGTGAGGAACGGCATTCTCCCTCCCGGACCGGGCATCCCTTCACCACCCCTGACCGGGTATCTAGGGTCCTACCTGTTCGTCACCGTGCATCGGCAGGCCACCACCGACGCTCCGGATCCGCTGGCCGCGATGGTCGCCGCGCTCGCCGCCTGCCCCAAGTCCGCCCGGCCGCCGATACACCCACAGCTCACTGCCGGAGCCGGCAGTTCGACATCGACCTGCCGGGCGGCTCACTGCGGGCGGGCCGACCCACTGGCCGCGTGCAGCACACTGCGCGCCGGGACAGAGGCCGGAGACTCTTCAGGACGGCTGGAACGTCCTGGTGCCCGATCCCCGAGGGCTGCCAGCGGCCGGGCCGCGGCCGGCCGGGCGAGCCGCCAACACCCTTCGGCGACGGTGAAGCCGCCGTCAGGATCAACGACGTACTGGCGTCACGGGCCCACGACGAGCGCACTGCTCAGCACGCCGCCAGGTGCGCAAGGGCGGCTTCGGCGGAGGTGAGGACATGAGGATCTGGATCTTCAACCACTACGCGGCACCACCGGACTGTGCCGCCGGCACCCGGCACTACGAGCTGGGCCGAGTGCTGGCGGCGAAGGGGCACGACGTCACCATCTTCGCCAGCAGCTTCAGCCATTTCAGCAGGCGCGAGGAAAGGCTCGCGCCCGGCGAGAAGGTGGCCACCCGGACGATCGACGGCGTCCGCTTCATCTGGGTCCGCACGCCGCCCTACACCGGCAACGGATACCGCCGCGTGCTGAACATGGCCCACTATGCGGCCCGGGTACTCCTGGCGCAGCGCGGCCTGACCCGGCCGGATGTGATCGTCGGCTCATCAGTGCACCTGGCGGCGGTCCTCGCCGCCTGGCTGGCGGCCCGCAGCCGCCGCGCCCGCTTCGTCTTCGAGGTACGCGATCTGTGGCCGCAGACACTGATCGACATGGGGGCACTGCGCGCGAACGGGCTGCCTGCCCGGCTTCTCCGGCTGGCCGAGTCCTTCTGCTGCCGGCGTGCGTCCGCCGTGATCTGCCTGCTGCCCGGTGCCGCCGACTACCTGGAGGCGCGCGGTCTCCCGGCCGACAAGATTCATTACGTGCCGAACGGGATCGCCGACTTCCCCCGCCCGATGGAACCGGGTGAGCAGGCCGACCCGAACATTGCGGACCCCGGGAACGGGGCCGCCGACCTGATCGAGCAGATCAGGCGCTTTCGCAAGGACGGTTGTCTCACCGCCGGTTACATCGGCTCACACGGACCGGCCAACGGGGTAGCGACCATTGTCGCGGCCGCGGCGGAGGTGGGAGCCCCCGGCCATCCGCGGGTCGCTGTGGTGATGGTCGGCGACGGCCAGGAGAAGGCCGCGTGCCAACGGCTCGCTCACCGGCATGGCTTGGACAATGTGCTGTTCTGGCCGCCGGTGCCCAAGCAGGCCGTGCCAGCCGTGCTGGCCGAGCTGGATGTGACGCTGTTCTGCCTGCGCGATGTCGCGGTCTTCAAGTACGGCCTCAGCAGCAACAAGCTGTTCGACTACTTGGCGTCCGGCAAGCCGGTGCTGTTCGCGAGCAACGCGCCCGGCGGCCCGGTGCGCGAGTCCGGTGGTGGCGTGTGCGTGCCCGCCGAGTCACCGGCGGACATGGCGGGCGCGCTGGCCGAGCTGGCCGCGATGAGTCAGACCGAACGGGATCGGATGGGCGAGCGTGGCCGCCGCTGGGTCTACCAGCATCACGGCATGACCGCGCTGGCAGGCGCATTCCTCGCCGCGGTCTCGGAACCGGCGCGGCCTGGGCATCCGGTGACGGAGGCACGGCTGTGACGCTGCACATCGTGGGCGCGGGCGGCTTCGGCAGGGAGACGCTGGACGCGGTGCGGGCGACAACCGCGGCACCCGACGTTGTTTTCGTGGACGAGCACCCGGCAGCCCCTGTGGTGGACGGCTGTCCGGTGCTGCTGCCCGGGCAGTTGGCTGCCTCTGGCGAGCAGCGGAACGAGTTCGTGGTCGCGATCGCCGACGCCGACGCGCGCCGCCGGTTGGCCCAAGAGTTCGAGGATCGCGGCCTGCGAGCGGCGACAGTGATCGACCCGCGTGCGGCTGTCTCCCCTGGCGCCCGGATCGGGCGTGGCTGTGTTGTGCTGGGTCAGGCGTTCATCTCCACCGGCACCGTCATCGGCGCACACGTCCAGGTCAACTACCAGGCCAGCATCGGTCACGACACGGTGCTCGAGGACTTCGTGACGATCCTGCCGGGGGCCAACATCGCCGGCAACGTGACCATCGGCGCCGGGTCCACGGTGGGCAGTAACGCCGCCGTGCTACAGGGGCGGCGGATCGGGCCGTCCGTCATGGTGGGCGCTGCGGCGCTGGTGACCCGCGATGTCGCCGTCGGCCAGGTGGTCGTCGGTGTGCCCGCCAGGGCCCGGGAGCCCTGACCGCCCGGCTCGGTCACGGGATCCCGAGCACCCGGCGTCGGCGCGCCTCCCACGCAGAAGTCCACGTCCAGCGCGAGCAACCGTGCAGGTCCGGCAGCACGGGCAGGCTGGGCACCGCCGTGCTGCCGGTCAGGTCATCGTGGGCCGTGACCCGGCACACCGGGCGGTGCGGCCAAGAAGCTGGGCGCGGTTCCGACCCATCGCGCCCAAGTGGGGCACGGCCGCTCGTGATGCGCGGTCACCGGGCACCAACCGACAGCGGCTGACCCGTGGCATTCGGCGACGCGGTTGCCCGGCCGACGGCGGTCGTCACCGCGTCGGCGATCTCGGCCACCTCGGCCTCGGTCAGCCGGTGGTGCACCGGCAGCGAGAGCATCGCCTGGGCGACGGCCTCGGTCATCGGCAGTGCCGCAGCGTCCCCGGTGCCGCCGTCCCGCCGGGCGAAGATCGGCTGCCGGTGCACCGGCGGGAAGTAGATCCGTGCCTCGATGCCCTGGTCCAGCAGGTCGGCGAGCACTTGGTCGCGGATGCCGGGAAGCAGGCAGGTGTACAGCATCCAGCTTCCCCTGGCATCGGGTACCTGGTGCGGCGTCGTCAGGCCGGGCAACCCTGCCAGCCGCCGGGTCAGTGATTCCGCGATCAGCTGTTTGCGCCCCAGGATGCTGTCCAGCTTGCGCAGTTGCACCCGGCCGATCGCGGCCTGCATCTCGGTCAGTCGCCAGTTGTAGCCGAGGCTCTCATGCTGGTACAGCCCAGTCTGACCATGGTTGCGGAGCAGTTTCAGCCGCTCCGCAACGCCCGGGTCATTGGTCAGCACAATGCCGCCCTCACCGGTGGTGATGTTCTTGGTAGGGGTGAAGCTGAACATGGCCGACCGGCCGAAGGTGCCGACCGGTCGGCCGCGGTACTCGGCGCCGGCCGCCTGCGCGGCGTCCTCCAGCAACGGCACGCCGACCGCGCCGCATACCTGTGCCAGCCCGTCGAGGTCACCGGGCTGCCCGGCGTAGTGGACGGTCATGACCGCCCGCGTGGCCTGGGTGATCCGGGCCGCGACCGATAGGGGGTCGAGGTTGAACGTCCGTGGGTCGATGTCGGCGAACACCGGGGTGGCCCCGACGTGGCACACCGATGTCGCGGTGGCGACGAAGGTCATCGACGGGACGATCACCTCGTCGCCGGGGCCGAGGCCCTCGGCGAGCAACATGGCGTGCAGCGCGGCCGTGCCGGTACAGAACGTCACACCGAACCGCGCCCGATGCCGGTCGGCGAACTCCTGCGCGAAGGCCTCGTTCTCCGCGCCGTTGGTGAGAACACCGCTGCGCAGGACCCTGCGTACCGCATCCTCTTCCTCCTCACCGAGATCGGGACTGGCAAGCCGGATCCGGACGTTGCTGTCAGGCACCTGAGAGAATCCTTTCTGGTTTGCGGGCGATCGGATCGCTGTCGTGGCTGGCGGTGGCTCCGCGCCCGGCCAGGACCGTCCAGATGGTGAGGAACAAGATGGCCAGGTCGAGCCGGAAGCTCTGACGGAGGACGTAACGCAGATCCCACTCGATGCGCTCCGGCCAGCTCAGCCGCTGTCGCCCGTGCACCTGGGCCAGGCCGGTCAGGCCTGGGGTGGCCAGCAGCCGCACCTGCTGACGATGCGTGTACCGGCGTACCTGATAGGGCAAGGTCGGCCGAGGCCCGACCAGGCTCATCTGTCCGCGCAGCACATTGACCAGCTGCGGCAACTCGTCAAGGGACGTGCGGCGCAGCACCCGGCCGACCGCGGTCACCCGGGCGGTATCGGCGTCACCCGGACTCTCCGGGCTGGCCGGAACATTCCGCATCGTGCGCAGCTTCAGCAGGACGAAGAGACGGCCGTCGCGGCCAACCCGCTGCTGCCGGAACAGGACGGGTCTGCCATGCGCGAGCAGGTGCGCCAGCGCGGCGATCGCGCAGAGCAGCGCGGCCGGCACGATGATCAGGCTGACCACGACCAGGTCCAGCAGTCGCTTGCCGCGGTACGGCTTGTGGCGAGGCTCCTGGTTGCCGACCGGGGGACCGTCGGGCACTGCGGTGGGTGCCTCCGGAATCACCGAGACTGCCGTGTACCGGCCCGGCAGAAGTGGGGCGGTCATCTGCTGGCCTCCGCTTTTTCGGGCTGGCCGGGCAGCATGGGACGGTCGGCCGGCTGCTTGGTGTGGGGCGCGGCGGCGAGGCGCGCCAAGGCGGCGCGTACCTCGTCCGGATCGGTGAGGTGACCGATGCCGGTGACCTCACCGACATCGAGTACGGGCACCGGCACCTGTCTGACCAGCGGATGCCTCGGCCGATGGTCCGGCTCCTCCTCGCCCAGCAGATCCTCGGTCAGCTTTTCGCCGGGTCGCAGTCCGGTAAAGACGATCTCGACGTGCCGCGATGCCGCAGTGGCCATACGACGGGCGAGGTCGACGATGCGGACCTGGTCTCCCATGTCAAGGACGAGGACCTCACCGCTCTCCCCGACGGCCACGGCCTGCAGTACCAGTTGGACGGCTTCGGTCGCTGTCATGAAGTAGCGAGCGACCTGCGGGTGTGTCACGGTGACCGGGCCGCCCGCAGCGATCTGCGCGGACATCGAGCCGAGCAGTGAACCCCGGCTGCCCAGGACATTGCCGAACCTGACGGACACCCAGGTCCCGGGGTGTTCACCGGCCATGTGTGCGGTGAGCCGCTCGGTGATCCGCTTGGAGGTGCCCAGGACGCTGACTGGGTCGGCCGCCTTGTCGGTGGAGACGTTCACGAACGACCGCACGCCACAGGCCGCAGCCGCTTGCAGCACGTTCAGCGTGCCGGTCACGTTCGTCTTCAGCGCCTCGGCCGGATACCGCTCGAGCAGCGGGAGATGTTTCACCGCCGCCGTGTGGAACACGATCTCGGGGCGGGTCTGCGCGAAGATCTCGCGGATGCGGGAGGCATCTCTGATATCGGCGAGCACAACCTCGTCGGAATCGAGCAGCGCACGGCCGTGCAGCGCGAGCTGGATCGCGTGCAGAGCTGATTCGTCCCGGTCGAGCAACACCAGCGACGCGGGACCCAGCCGGTGCAACTGGCGGCACAGCTCAGAACCGATCGATCCGCCGGCGCCGGTGACAAGGATGCGGCGTCCGGCGAATTGACCGGCGGCCGACGTCAGGTCCAGCCGGATCGGATCGCGGCCCAGCAACTGAGTGATCCGCGGGTCGCGGACATCGTCGATCCGCGCCGGTCCGGCGACCAGTTCCTCAGCGCGCGGAATCACCTTGGTGATCAGACCGATCGACTCGGCCAGTGTGATCAGCTCGCGGACCACCCGGCCGTCCCGGCACCCGCCGGCGATCGCGATCAGCATGACCGTCGCCCCGGTCTCCGCAGCGACCTCCGCGAGCCGATCCCGCCCGCCGCGCACTCGGATACCGCAGATCCGCAGTCGGCGCTTGCCTGGGTCGTCATCCAGCAGGGCAACCGGGTGGTATTGCGCACCAGGCTGACCGGTCAACCGCTGCACCAGTTGCGTTCCGGCGCTGCCCGCGCCGAACACGATCACCTTGACGGCGGTCGGCGCGGGCCTTCTCGGCCTGCGCCGGATGGCCGCAACTGCGGCCCTCACGGTGATCATGGCAAGCACACCAACCAGGGCGGCGAGGCCGGCCACGCCCGGCACGACGCCCACCACGAGAAGCCCCGCCTGGAAGATGCACTCCACAAGCAGCCCGGTCAGCCCGGCGGAGACCAGCACCGCGCTCAACTCCGCGCCGGTCTGAGCCTGATAGCGCCCGGAGTAGAGCCCGCACACGGCCCCGGCCAGTACCACTGCTGTCGATGTGACAGCACAGACGATCACCAGGTCGTCAGGTTTGACGAGCAGATGGGAAGCGCCGCTGGTGGCCAGGCCGGCAATCAACAGGCCGCAAGTCCAGGCGATCGCGTCCATGGCGGCTTGCACCGCCGGCCGACGGTACCGGGCGGCTACCCCGGACCAGCCACCCGGCAAAGCGCGGCTTTCCTGTGCGGTGTGGAACACCGCAGGATGAACCGCTGTCATCTTGTCGTTGCCCGCGCATTCCCCACGCAAGGTGAACCCCGATCAGCAGGTCTTCATGTGCCGAAGGCCTATTTCGGCAGTTTGCTGACGGTATGTCCACGGACGCCGCCGCATCCTTTCGGGTGGATCAGAATCTTCTTGCGTTCTCGCGGCCGCGATTTTCTGTGAGTACGATTTCGCTGCTCGGGCGGATGAGTCCCGCTGCACCCTTTCGGGCGTGGGTCCCTTGAGGTTCACTCAAGGCACCCGGCTACTTCACGCACGGCTGGACACGCACCTTGGTGGTCTGCTGCCGTGCCAACGGCTGCAAGGGCACCACGGGGGCGCGGTCCGAAGCCGGTTCCAACAGACGAATGTCCACTTCTCGCGTCTGACCGGGCAGGAGTTCCACCTGCGTCCCGAGTACCGGGTGACCGCGCTCCTCGGTCGACGACAACAGAAGTCGCCGCCCGTCCAGGGTCCCACCTGTGAACCGCGCACCGGAACTGGCGTACAACGAAAGCCAGACGCTTGTGGACCCCGGTGGGTGTGAGCGCCGGGGATCGTCGGAGCGGAGAGCGACGAGGGCAGGCAGGCCCGCAGCGGGAGCGGCGTTTGTCAGCCTGATTCGCACCACGCTGGAACGGATGCCGCCCTCACAAGGACCAAGCTCGTAGGTCAGCGACCGGCGCAGATAGTAGTCCATTTTGTTGCCTGCGGAATTGTTGACCACCAGATAGGCGAACGGCCCTGGTCTCTCGGGGACGTCGCCGGCCAGCCCGGCTTTCTCGAGTGCCGACTGGGTGGAGGCCTCTCTGCTCCACACACGTAGTCGGCCGTCGTCGGCGTTCTGCCGCAGTGCGCGGAGGAGGGCTACCGAATCGTGGTGGTTGCCCAGCAAGGCAGTAGCTACTGACTGTGCGACCTGTACGAGGAATCGCTTTCGTTCGAGGTTGCTGTACGATGCGTAAAGGGTGCTTTCGGTGAGCTCTACGGCGTTGCTCGTCGTCAGATGTTTTCCGTCCGGAAGGCGGACCGGCCCCGTGGCTTTGAGGACACGGGCGAGTCCCACGGGATCGGTCGCGATGGCCCCATCGAGACGCTGCCCCGTATGCCGCTGCCACAAGCCCACCCAGATCTGCGCCGCATAGGGAAAATGAGCGGACAGATTGGAATTGGCCAGCCCCTGGGTGCTCTCAGCAGCTCCGTACCGGCGGTCGAACGCCGGCCCGAAGTTGGCCACGGGGGTGGTGGTGCGCGGCAGCGTGTCATCCGACGCGAAGTCGTGCAAAGTGATGCGACCACGGTCGGCGGTCAAGATGCCAAAGGTGCCTACGAGGCCACCGGTGCCCCGGGCCTCGGCATTGTTCTGCAAGGCAAGAAAATAGGAGCGTGGCTCCGAGGCACCCAGAAGAGGCATCAGCAGCCGCGCCGTCGCCTCCGCCTCGGAGACAGAGCCGGAAAGGCGCGCCACTCGGTCGGACAGCCGCTGCCGTGCCGTGTCGAGGCGACCGACCGCCGTCGAGGCGGGCAGGCCATCCAGACTCATCTCGAGTCCGGTCAGCTGACGGTGCACATTCCCCAGCAGGTCCGTGACAGCCGAAAGCCGGCGGAGGTCGACGCGACCCTGGTGCACCATCTGGCCGGACGCGAGCATCTGATGCAGTCGCACCGCCTCCGGCAGTACCCCGGTGGCCATCTCGTCGGCGGCGACACTCAGTCCCCGGGCGGAACGGAGCGGTGGGCCCATCAGTGGGAGGTTCTCGGCTGCGCTCCACACCGGCGTGCCGGCCGCGTTCCGGGCGGCCGCTGTGTGTTTCCGGATGTCGCCCAGCATCTCGGCCGAGGGTTGGCGATGACGGGCCATCTCCGCTTGCAGACGTCCCGTGGCCACCTGAGCCGCAGCGAGATTGCTCTGGACCGCGCGGACCTCCCACACCAGGAAACCGGCCGAAACGGCGGACAGCAGACCTACGGCTCCGGTGACCCAGAGGAAGGCCCGGTGTCGGCGCCGTGACACCAGAGCCGCGAATGCCCTCGCACTCTGCACAGCACCCTTCCGGCTGCGCTTTGGGTCCTTCCCTGCCTTCATTGCCTACCCATGATTCGAAGGGTCCACCGGAACCAAGCATTGGATCAGGTCAGTAATGACAGTCACTAAGACGCGTTGCAAACTTCACCGCGCCAGGCGGCGGGAACTCGGTCCGAACGGCCTAATACCGCAGCTGTAGACCGCGATCTTCATGCCTGAGGAACTTGTCGTTGATAGTGGCTGGCCTGGGATCGGGCCCGGTGGCGACGTCGCCAGTGTGACCAGTCGAGTTGGCGGGCCGGGCTGTGGACGCGTCGGCCGACGAGCGCGATTGAACAGATGCTGAATCTCGTTGCAGGTGAGCGGCGGCAGTCCGTCCGATTGGGGTGCCCAGCGTGTTCGTCGGCATGGACGAGGGCGAGGAAGGCGTGGGACGAACAGCGCGGGATGACTCAGCAGTACCAGGACGTCCAGTCGACGGGTGAGGGTCCGACGCGGTCCCCCCTTGAGCGCCCGTAGGTGCGACCCGTCCACGACACAGTCATCCAGGTCCAGCAGGTCCGCCCGCCTCAGCTCGGCCGGGAGGGCGGCGTGCAGGCGGGGCCAGACGCCAGCTCGGTTCAGTTCCGCAGTCGGCGCCACGCCGTCATCCCGGAGCAGCCCACGGACTCGGTCGCAACATCGCGCCAGGCCACGCCCGTTCGAAGTACATACGGGATGCCCCGGAGCGCTGCCCGGTCCGACATCCGACACACGCAGCTTCCCGGGGTTGGCGCCGCTCGGGAGCAGGCGGCAACAGCGGAGCCACGCGCTCCCACAGGTCGTCCAGAACAAGATCAGCACGCACAGAGGCACTTGTCGGCAAAGATCACCAGGCGCGAGAGCTCGGGCCCAACTCATGCCGATGTTCCCGTCAGCACCCCACAGCGTCGGTCGCAAATCAAGAGAAACGCCTCACTCAGGGAGAAACGACCTCTAGCGATCGTTCCGGTCGGGTAACGGCTGAGGATGGAAGTAAAGCGGCCTGGGGCGCACTCGCCTCACGGCGGTACGTCCAGTTCATGGAGAAACGCTGCACCTATCCGAGTGATCTGTCCGACGCCCGCTGGGAGCGGGTCGAGGTCTTGGGAATGGCATACCTGTCGTGGTGCCAGTCACCGCCATCACGGCCGTTCTGTTCGAATGCACTGGCCTGTCGTCATCTCCCTACACAGAAATACCGAGGCCTGCCCGCAATGCCCGATGAACAGCTCAGTGGGACGTACGATGCACCCGGAGGACCCCATTGCGCCGGCCTCCGCCCGCACGCCCTGATGGCCTGTGCCGCCACTGCGGTCGTGGCGTCGCTCACTGCCTGCTCCTCCACGGGCGCGCTCGACGAGGTGCAGGCACCATCCATGAGGGGGAATAGGTCGGCCGCCGTATTGGCGGCGCCACCGCCGCAGGACTTCGGCACGACTCTCGCGCGGGTGCTCAAGCCGGTGCTGCGGGACGGTCACACGCGGCTGGCGGTGGCCGTGCTCGACCTGGACGGCGCTGACCGGGAGATCGCGTCCTACCGGGGCCACGCGACGTTCAACACGGCGAGCATCAGCAAGGTGAACATCCTCGCGGCGCTCCTTCTTCAGGCGCAGGACGCGGGCCGCGAGCTGACGACCGAGGAGCACCAAGCCGCCGAGGCGATGATCAAGATTAGTGACAACAAGGCGGCGGGCCTCCTTTGGCGGGCGATCGGCAAGGGTGAAGGTCTCAAAGCGGTGAACGAGCGGCTGGGGCTTTCCTCGACACGGGGCGGCCCCGGTGTCCACTGGGGACTCACCCGGACCACGGCAACGGATCAGATCCGCTTGTTGCGTTCGGTGTTCGCCCGTGGGCCGGCGGACCCCGCCCGCCTGCGGGAAGGGCTGAACCCGGCGTCCCGTGCCTACATCCAGGAGCTGATGGGCGACATCGCGGAGGGTCAGGACTGGGGGGTCTCGGCAGCATCCTCCCAATGGGCTCTCAAGAACGGCTGGCTGCAGCGGACCACAACCGGGCTGTGGGTAATCAACAGCATCGGCCAGGTCAAGGTGCATGGGCACCGGTACCTGGTCTCGGTCCTCAGCAGCGGCAACGCGTCGATGGAGGACGGTGTCTCGCTGGTTGAACGGGCGGTGAGAGCGGCGATCGGCGCGGCCAGCGCCCATGCCCGTCCGTGGCCGAAGTGAGCCGTCCGCCGCGAGCGCTCTACACCCTGTACTTCATGGAGGAGGTGTCCGCCCGGATCGGGTGGGCGTGGGAGCCGCGCGAGGTGACGCCCGGTCGCCGGCCCGTCATGGACATCGCGGGCATCGACCGGCGGCTCATCCGCTGGCAGTCGACCGGCCGCCAGCAGATCGAGGACGCGCTGCCCGTCCTGACGGCCAAGTATGAGGAACGGCAGGGACACGCGCCGGGGGAGCGGGCCGCCTACGGGCTGGCCTGCCAGGCCGCCGACCGGAGACCCCGCCGAAGCGCACGCAGCTGCCGGGCGGGCCCGAGGAGTGACGCCCAGGGCACGGTGGAGCGGGTTGTGGCTCCCGTCCAGCAGCTTCGATGTGCCGGACACGAGCAGCTCCGGCCCCGGCAGGCCGCCCTGCACCAGGTGACGCACGGGACATGGCACTGTACGAGCGGTGGACGGACGGGTGGGACGGACAGTCCGCCACGCCGGCCCGAGAGCGCCGCGGGGAGCCCGACGGGCTCCCGCCGCCGCGGGCGGGAGGCGGGCGCACCGGCCGGCCGTCTCACAGGGTGCTCAGCGCCTCGCTCGGGGTCAGCCGGGACGCGGTGATCGAGGGATAGACACCCGCCGCGATCCCCACCAGCACAGCACCCCCGCAGCCGCCCAGCACCGCACCGGGCGGCACCGCGGGCGGCCAGCCCTGGGAGAGGGCGTAGCCCACCACGACGAGGACGCCGAGCAGGCTGCCGGCCGCGCCGCCGAACGCCGACAGTGCCACAGCCTCCACCAGGAACTGGTTGCGGATCTGGCCCCTGCTGGCGCCCAGCGCACGGCGCAGTCCGATCTCCCGGCGGCGCTCCAGCACGGAGATGAACATGGTGTTGGCGACACCGACACCCCCCACGAGCAGGGCCACGGCGGCCAGTCCGAGGAAGAGTGCCGAAGCGTTGTCCTCGGAGGCGCGCTTCGCGGCGAGCGCGTCGGAGGGGCGGCTGACCCGGACGGCCTGCGGGAGCGCCGGGTTGACGGTGGCCGGCAGTACGGCCCGGACGTCCTCCAGGGCCTCCTCCCGGGCGTTGACGTAGATCACCGTGGGATGCCCGTCGAAGCGGAGCCGGTCACGGGCCGTCTCCCAGCCGACCAGCGCCGCCCGGTCCAGTTCGGGGGCGAGCGGAACGGGATCGAGGATGCCGACGACGGTGAACCACGTGCCGTTGACGGTGACCATTGGCGTGCCGAGGCCGGCGCCGAGCCGGGGCACGCCGAGCCGTGAGGCGGCCGTCGAGCCGAGGACGACGGTCGGGAGCCGGTCGGACGCCGGACCGAGGAAACGGCCGTGGCGGAGATCGCCGTGCACCGCCTCGAGCAGGTTGTGCTTGGCGGCGAGGACGGTGATGCCCAGGTAGTCGTCGGCGTCCGCGCGGTCGGAGCGCCGTATGACCGTGTTGGTGTTGGCGACCGCGCTGGCCACGGTCACCGGCCCGATACGGTCCGCCATGTCCACCGACTCCTCGGGCAGCCGGACGGGCGGGTTCTGGTCGGGCAGGGGGACCACTTGCAGCATGTTGGTGCCCAGGGCGGACAGCTCGCGCATCAGCGCCTTGTGCCCGGACGCCGGGATGCCGGTCACCACGATCATGGTGGCGATGCCGAGGGAGATGCCCAGGGCGGAGAGCACGGACCGCAGTCTGCGGGAGCGGACGCCGACGACGGCAAGCATGACCACATCGGCCGGGGTCAGCCGCACCGGCCTGCTGAGCGCAGCGATGCCTCCCGCCTCGGGCCGGGCGTCCCCCCGGGTGCCGCCGGGACGTTCGTCCGCGGTGCGCGTGGGCGTGCGGGTGGGGTCCTCATCGCGGTCCCTCCGTCGCGGTGTCGGCGGCCAGACGGCCGTCGAGGATCTCGACCCGCCGGGGCAGCGATGCGGCGATGTCCCGGTCGTGGGTGATGATCGCGATCGTGGTGCCCTCGCGGTGGAGCGTGTGCAGCAGTTCCAGCACGGCGTTTCCGTTCGCGGTGTCCAGCGCCCCGGTCGGCTCGTCGGCCAGGACCAGAGCGGGTTCGTTGACCAGAGCTCGGGCGATGGCCACCCGCTGCTGCTCGCCCCCCGACAACTGGTGCGGAAGATGGCCGGCGCGCTCCGCGAGGCCCACCCGGTGCAGTGCCTCGACGGCCAGAGCGGGTCGCCTGCGGCGCGGCACCCCGGCGTAGAGCAGACCGGTGGACACGTTGTCCGCGGCGGTCAGGCCGGGGGTGAGGTGGAACTGCTGGAAGACGAACCCGAGCCAGCGGCCCCGCAGAGCTGAGAGGCGGCGGTCGGGCAGACGCGCGATGTCCTGCCCGCCGATCTCCACCGTGCCGCTGGTGGGCCGGTCCAGTGTCCCCATGATGTTCAGCAGCGTGGACTTGCCCGATCCGGACGGGCCCACGATGGCGAGGAGTTCCCCCCGGTGCACGGTCAGGGACACCCCTTCCAGGGCGGTGACCCCGCCCGGGTAGACCATGCCGGCGTCGCGCACGGTGAGTACCGGGACGTTCAAGAGGTCGCCACCACTTTCATGCCCTCCCTGACGCCCGGCCCGCTGATCTCGGCCATGCCCCTGGCCAGCAGACCCGTCCTGACGGCCACGAGGGAGCCGCCGGGACGCTGCAAGCCGTAGCCGCCCTCGGCCAGCGCGAGCAGCGCGCTGACCGGTACGGCGAGGACGTTCTTCCGTACGCGGCCGGTGAATTCCACCTGGACCGTGGAGGAGGACAGACGCCGTACCGTCCCGGCGTCGTCGACCTCGATCGTGACGTCCATGCGGCGTGCCGTGCCGTCGCTCTCGCCGCCCTGCGGAGCGGTGACCACGCTGCTGATCTGGGTGACCTCGCCTTGGGCCGAGGACTGGTCGGGGAGCGTCACCCGTACCCGGGCGCCGGGGGTGATGGCTCCGATGTCGCGGGCGTCCACCGGGACCGTCACCACCTTGCGGGTCGCCGTCACCGAGAGCAGGTTGCCGGTCGCCTCGTCACCGGTCTGGGCCTGTACGGCGCTGACCCGCACCGCGGACGTGGTGACCACCACGTCACCCGGGCCGAGAACGCCGGTCGCGGGGAGGCCGGCGGATGCCTGCCAGCGCTTGACCGCGGCGATCAGCGCGTCCGTGAGCACGGCGTCGCCCTCCTCGACGCGCTGCGACGCGGGGATGGAGGAGCCGGGGCCGGGCGGGGCGCTCTTCGGCGGGTCCGAAGACCGCCGCGCGGCTGCACCGCTCGGGGACGCGGCGTCGGCCGCAGTCCCACTGCCGGACGGTTGCGGCTGCTCGGGCGGGGGCGGCGAGGCGGCGGGCTGCCGGACGACGGTGCCGACCGAGGGCTGGCGTCCGATGTCGTATCCGAGAGCTTCGAGGTTGTCCGCGACTGTCCTGATGTCGGGGCCGACCAGACCGGGGGTGTCCAGACTGCGGAACAGCGGCGTCTCGCCGAAGAAGACCACGGCCGGACGGTCGTCCACCCGGTACAGCGTTCCGCCGCGTTTCACGGTCGCCCCGACGTCCGGCAGCCAGGTGACGAGGCCACCGGCCGTGGCCTTGATCTGCCGGACCGGGCCGTACCCGAGTTCGCCACTGAGCGTCATGGAGGTCGACAGGTCGGTGCGCACCACCGCGACCGTCCGGACCGGGACGTCCGCGCTGCCGGACGCGTGCTGCGTGTCGTCGCCGCCCATGGCCACCACACCGGCCGTCCCGGCGGTGCCGGTCACCGCCAGGGCCACCACCACCCAGGCGATCCGCCGCCGCACCGGACGGCACGGCCGCCGGCCCGCGCGCGGAGGGAGTGCACCGGGGGAGTCCGGGAGGTCCGAGGAGTCCGGAACCGTCACTGGCTGAAGCCCTTCTTCTGGCACTCGTCCTGGATCTTCTGCACGTCAGGCGGCACCACCTTCATGGGCAGGAAGGTGAACCCCCGGCCATCAGGCAGGGCCTTGACCTTCAGTCCGCGCTCGTTCATGCACGTGAGCCACTTGCGGAAGCCCTCGTCCCAGTCGGGGTTCTTCTCGGCGTCGAACTCCGGTGGCGGAAGCGGCGCCTTGGACCGGCAGGCGCCGTACTCGGCCGCGAAGCTGTTGGAGTCCGACATCCTCGTCTTGTCGGGTATCAGGGTGCCCTCCGCCGTGCGTGTCATGGGCACGCCCTCGTCCCGCAGGCACGTGAAGTAGATCTGCTCCAGCCGGTTCTCCTCCTCCGGTGAGGTGTCCAGCCGCAGCTGCGGCCGGCCAGCGTCGGGATCCGAGGGGGACACCGACCGCTTCCCCGCCTCGCGCGGGTTCTGCGCGTCACCCGAGCGCGAAACCGAGGCGACACCGGTTTCCTTCTCGCTGTCGCCGTCCCCGTCACCGCAGCCGGTCAGTCCCAGGAGGGCGACACCTGCCACGGTCAGTGCCAGCGCTCGGGGCCAGCCGGTGTGTTCACGCGGGGAGCGGTCCAAGAGATTCGTCATGCGGCAGATGCTGATCGGAGGATATGAAGATCCCGCCAAGCTGACGCCAGGAAGCGACCAGGCCGCTGGGGCGCGGCCTAGAGTCGCAGCCATGTGCGCGCACGTACTCGTCGTCGAGGACGACGAGAAACAGGCGGAGGTCGTCCGCAGATACCTGGTCCATGAGGGACACACGGTCACCGTGGCCCACGACGGGCACACGGCGATCGAACACGCCCGGGCCCGCCTGCCCCAGCTCCTGGTCCTCGACCTCATGCTGCCCGGGCTCGACGGTTTGCATGTCTGCCGCATGCTGCGCCGCGAGTTCGACCGCCTCCCCGTGCTCATGCTCACGGCGCGGTCCACCGAGGAGGACCTGCTCCTCGGTCTCGACATCGGGGCCGACGACTACATGACCAAGCCCTACAGCCCCCGGGAGCTGATGGCCCGCATCCGCAGTCTGCTGCGCCGTGCCGCACCGGTCGCGCCGGAGAACGACGTCCTGGGCGTCGGTGCGCTGACCGTGGATCCGAAGCGCTACGAGGTGCGGTATGACGGGAAGCCGGTGAGCTGCACCCCGGGCGAGTTCGCGCTGCTGGCGGTGATGGCCGAGCAGCCCGAGCGGGTTTTCACCCGTTCCCAGCTGCTGGCCATGACCCGCGGGTCGGACCGGTACATCAGCGACCGGGTCGTCGACGTGCACATCGCCAACCTGCGCAGGAAGATCGAGCCGGATCCGCAGCACCCGGTCCACCTGGTCACGGTCTTCGGCGTCGGCTACAAACTGTCCTCCGGCACCGGTCACGACGGCGGCCGCCGACCATGACACGTCCCACTGTGCCCTTGCGCCGCAGCCTCCTGGCACGTCTGATCGCCACCTCCGTCCTGGTGGCCGTCTGCTCGATCGCGACCACGGCCTGGCTCGCCGTGCAGAGCACCACCCGGGCCATTCGCCAGGAACACGGCCAGGTCATCGCCGACGACCGGAGGATCCACGACACTCTCACCGCCCACGCGGCCGCCCACCCCGGCTGGGACGGCGTCCAACCCACCCTGCGCAGGCTGGCCCGGGACACGGGCCGCCGCATCGTGCTGACCACCGGCGAGCGCACGCTGATCGCCGCCTCCTCCCGGGAGGACTCCCCGCTGGCGCGGCATGCCTCGGCCGTCATCGACCCCCTGCGCACGGACGCCGGGGCGGACACCGCGGGCAGTTCCGCCACCGACGGCATCGACCCCCGGGCGACCGGACCCTATCTGCTCCCGGCGCACGAGGCCCGGGCGCTGCGCGCCGTCGCGGACGACGCCGTCGCCTGCCTGAACGCCGGCCGCGTCGCGGCCAGCAGGGACGACACCCCCAGCGGCCGCCCTCGCATCAGGCTCGCCGCGCCCAGCCAGGGGGTGTACCTCGGCGAGGCATGCCCCGAGACGGACCGGCTGAACCGGCCCACCGCCACTGAACGCCCGGCCCTGCGCCACCTCAACGTGCTGGTCAACGAGTGTCTGGAACGCCGGGGACTGAGTGGAGGGGCGGAGGTCAGGCCCGACTTCACATGGCTGACCAAGCTGCCGCTCGGCAAGCACGCCGGGACGGTCGAGGAATGCGTCGCCCAGTCCCGGCGCGAGCAGCTCGCCCGGTACGTGGCCCCCATGGCGCTGCTCTTCGTCACCACGCCCGGCGGGGCCGAGGGCCCCCAGTTCGATCTGTCCCGGGACAATGCCCTGCGTGTCACCGGCGTCACCGGCCTGGTCCTGGCGCTCACCGTGACGGTGAGCGCCGTGCTGGCCACACGTCTGGTGCGCCCGCTGCGCGCGCTGACCGACGCGGCGCGCCACAGCGCGCGCTCGCCGGTGCGCGTCCCGGTGACCAGGCACGACGAGACCGGCATCCTCGCGCAGGCCTTCAACGAGATGTCGGAAGGCCGGCTCCGCATGGAGCAGCAGCGCAAGGACATCGTCAGCGACATCGCGCACGAGCTGCGCACGCCCCTGACCAACATCCGCAGCTGGCTGGAGGCCGCAGAGGACGGTCTCGCGCCCGACCCCGACCTGATCTCCTCCGTGCTGGAGGAGGCGATGCTCCTCCAGCACATCATCGACGACCTCCAGGACCTGGCCGCCGCCGACGCCGGGAATCTGCGGCTGAACCTGCGACGGGTGGGGGTCCACGACGTCCTGGAGCAGATCGCAGCGGCGCACCGCGCCCGGGCCGACCGCGACGGGATCAGGCTGACGACCGACACCTGCACCGACACCGGCGAAGGACTGGTGCTGACGGCGGATCCGGTGCGGTTGCGCCAGGCCGTCGGCAACCTCGTCTCGAACGCCCTGCGGCACACACCACCCGGCGGACACGTCGGTCTCCGGGCGCGGCCGGAGGGCGGTGACATCGTGATCGTCGTCACGGACACCGGTACCGGGATCAGCGAGGAGGACCTGCCCAGGGTGTTCGACCGCTTCTGGCGCGCGGAGAGGTCACGCAACCGCCACACCGGCGGCAGCGGTCTCGGCCTGCCCCTGGTCCGTCACCTCGCGCAGGCGCACGGCGGCACGGTGTCGGCCGAGAGCACCCTCGGGGAGGGATCCGCCTTCACGCTCCGCCTGCCTGCCGACGGCGATCCGCGGTGAGGCGACGGAAGCAGACGTGACAGCGGCTCGCCGCCCCGAGGGCGTGCGGGCCGCTGCGATGACGGCGGACAACGGCTGACCGGACAGATCAAGAGCACTCGCTCAGGACGCCAACCCCCTTCTCACCAAGCAGGGGCGCGCGAGCCGCAACTCGCCCGGCACCGCGGGGGGGTCCGGGCCTGGACCGGGCGGTGGCCACAAGGTATTCGGCCGCTCGGCTGGCCGGCCAACCAGGACCGCCGGAACGGGACCGGATGCGCCTACGCAGGCCACACTGAGGTTCGCGATGTCTCACGCTTACCGTGAACGAGTTCGTCAGTACCACCTGGAGTACATGGCGTTGGCCCGCGCGCGGAAGTGCTGCCGGGCGGGGATGGAGGAATGTGTGACCGGCCCCGACGAAGCAGCGTGGGCAGGTTCCGTCGATCGGGATGCCCCGCCGGAGCCAGATGTGACGCAGGCCACGGGAAGCCGGTGCGGGGTGCCGGACAGCTCATTGAGGTGAGTACTCATTTGCGTACCCGGGTACGGGCCGGGGAATCCAGCGCGTTCGCCGAGCTCTTCGACAGCTACGCCCGCGCTGTCTACAACCATGCTTTCCGGTTGACAGCCAACTGGTCGACAGCCGAAGACGTGATGGCCGCGACGTTCATGGAGGCATGGAGGCTGCGCGACAAGGTCGACCCCGAGGGCGGCTCCCTGCGACCCTGGCTGCTGGGTATCGCCACCAACACCGCGCGTAATCAGTACCGGACCAATCGGCGCTACCGGGCGGCGGCCCAGGCCGCCGCGGCGGCCGAGTTGTCCGTGCCTGATCATGCCGACGAGGTGGCCGACCGGCTCGACGACCGGCGCCGACTGGCGGCGGCCCTCACCGCACTCGCCGCACTGCGCAGGCCGGAGCGGGAGGTCATCGCCCTCTGCCTGGGGGAGGGCCTGGACTACGAGGCCGCAGCCGAAGCGCTCGGAATTCCGGTGGGCACCGTCGCGTCCCGGCTTTCGCGGGCCCGAAAGAAGCTGCGCTCGATGACCGTGATCGAATCGACGCCTCCCGGCGCAGAAACGGGCCGCCCGGTGAGCGAGCTGTCACACCGTTCCGCCCAAACCGGCTCCGAAAAAGTGGGCGGAAAACGGGAAGGCGTCCGCCCCGGCCGACAGGTAAGAGGCGATAACGCAAACACCATCCGGCCCGCACAGGAAGGAAACCGATGAACGCGAACACGTCCCGGCACAATTCAGCCGCGTGGGATGAGAGCGCACGACTGCTGTCCGGGACAGCGCGAGACCTGCCGACGGGCCGTCACCAGATCCACAAGGAGCGTCTGATGGCCCAGATCCACGCCGAGCAGCTGGATGAGCGCACCGCGACGGCAGCCCCCGCCAAGAGGCGGCGCTCGCGGCTGCCGCGTCCGGCGATCGCGCTGCCCGCGATGACGGTGGCCCTGGCGGGAATGGTCACCGCCGCGATAGTGACAGACAACGGCAGCGGAGGCAGGGGCAGCGGTGTCGCCACCGGACCGGCCCTGACCACAGAAATCGGCGCCGCGTCGACCAAGGGAGTGCCCCAGTTGCTGGACCGCATCTCGCTGGCGGCGGCCCAAAGGTCCCGCCCGGCCGTCAAACCCGGCCAGTACATCTACATCGAGTCCAAGATCGCCGATACCTTCCTGAAGACGGTCGACGACAAGACCACCCTGGCCAGCCACGAGTTGCACCGCCGACAGGTGTGGAACTCCCCGGACGGCAAGAAGGGCTGGCTCATCGATCCCATGGTCAACGAGAACCCCGAGGGTGAGCCCCTCAGCCTCCCCGACGAGCAGGGCAGCACCACTCAGGCACACCTGAACGATCCGTCATACGACTACCTCACTGCGCTCCCTACCGATCCTGACGAACTGCTGGCCAGGATCTACAAGGAGACCAAGGGCCACGGCAGCTCCCCCGATCAGGAGGCCTTCACCACCATCGGGGATCTGCTCCGCGAGAGCTACCCGCCGGCGGAGCTGTACCCGGCGCTGTTCAAGGCCGCTGCGAAGATCCCAGGTGTGGTGGTCGTCGACGAGGCGGAGGACGCGGTCGGCCGGCACGGCGTCGCGGTGGCCCGGCTGGACGAGACGAGCGGCGCGCGGGAAGAATGGATCTTCGACAAGAAGACCCATGTGTTCCTGGGTGAGCGTTCCGTTCAGGTCAAGCAGTTGAACGGATCGGAAGTTCCGGTCAAGCCCGGCACGGTGAACTTCACCAGTGCCGTCCTCAAGCGGGCCGTCGTCGACGACATCAAGCAGACCCCTGCACAGGGCGGCTGACCGCATCCCCAGGTATCGCTCACCGTGAAGGCCCTGACCCGTCCGGCGGATCAGGGCCTCGCTTCTTCACTCTCCTTCCGGGAGTTTCTCGATTCGCCCGGCCGTCACTGTCTGCCCGTCCAGGGGCGGCGAGGATGTCCTCGATCAGCGGCTCGCCCCGCCTGAGCGCTTTTCGGCAGCAGGAGGATGATCAGTAGCTGACGGCCTGCCCTGCGGGTCTGGCCGGTGCCCCCCAACCGCTCCGGCGACGTCAGGACGGGCAAGTGCTCAACCGAGGCCGCAGGACCCGTTCCAGCGAGGTGGATCAGCGTGGGCAGGCGGTGCAGCCTGATCACGACCCAGATGGCTCCGCCGGCCAGGTCGTCGTCGGGCGAATATCTCCAACTCGGCGATCGTCTCGTCCTCGCCGTCGATCACCGAAAGCGTGTAGGGCATGTGTGGGCCCGCGTTCGCGACGATGAGCGCGTCCCCCGCCCCGTCTTGGCCTCGTCCGGCCAGAGATCGGCGATCCGCCGCATCGTCAGCCCCGGCAGGTCCGCGACGGGTAGCTTGTGTCCCTCGCGAGTGCCGGCGGCCGGGCCTCGATCGTGGCCGGCTGGTCGACCACGACCAGCAGGGTTCCGTGCTTGACCCGCAGTGCCGCGAAAGACTCGCGAAGCTCCGGCTCGGTGTCGGACAGGCGCTTGTCCGAACGCCTTCTTCCCGGCAGCGGCCACGACGATGGTGTGGTGTTCGCCCTTGCCGAGGTCCAGGCTGAGTCGGCCGATGCGGACGACAATCCCCGGCTCCGGGTCTGGCGCGGAATCCGTGCACTCCCCTCTACGGCAACTTGCTTCAGCGCGACCTCGCCCGCTGGGGGGTCTGCCCGACCCGCGGCGGCGGACAGGCCTCGGCCCGCCGATCGGGAACCGGCGGGCCGAGGCGAACGCGGGTCAGCGCAGGAGGTAGGCGCGGTCGATGGTCTGCCGCACCGTGTTCCCTTGTGTGTCGGTCAGATGGACCCGCAGGGACACCGAGCCGGAGCCTCGCGGGTGCTGCAGGACCAGCCGCCCGTCGTCGGCCTGCGTCGCCGGCCGCCAGGTGCCGGCCTCGTCATACGAGACCTCGAACTTCAGGGACTGCACGCCGCCCGACGCCGCCGCGCCCTGAAGGGCGTACGGGACCTCGAAGCGGGTGCCGGCAGCGGCGGTACCGTCCGGCGCCAGCTGTGGGGAGAAGCGGACGGCGGACAGGGGCAGGCGGCTCTCCTGGTCGTCGGGCACGTGCGCGGAGCGGAAGGTCCACTCGGCGGTGACGCGCGTGCTGAGGGGAGAAGTCGCGAGGGGGCGGGACACTTCGGTGGTCAGGCGGTAGGCGCGCTCGTCCTCGGGCAGGACCAGGGCGTCGGAAGTGGTCAGGGGACGGTCGGAGGTGAAGATGTCCTCGCCGTCCGCCGTGAGGGAAGTGCGGGCTCTGGCGTAGGCCGACTGGCCGGAGTGGCCGGCGCCGTCACCGAACAGTGGCAGGTTGGCGCGGAGGGTGTTGCCCTTCCTGACCGCTCCGGTCCGCAGGTGCCGGGGCACGTCCTCGCTGATCAGGACCGGACCGAACACGCCGAAGTTCATCCGCAGCTGGTGGCGGTCACGGGTGAAGGTCATGGGAGTCGTCATCAGAGTGGCGTCCCAGACAGGTTCGCCACCGTCGCCGCCGGGCGTGTACTGGTGGAAGTCGTACTCCCATCGCACGTCGCTGCCGCGCAGCAGATACTCCGTCCGTCGCGCCGGCAACGCCGTCTCGGGAGTCTCGACGCCCGTCCAGCTCAGGCCGTTGAGCGTCCACGGCCCGGCGACCAAAACGGCCGTACGCCCCGCGGCGGGTGCTCCCGCGGTTACCGTGACCTCGGAGAGCTGCGAGCGGCGCACCTGCTCGTTGAGCCCGCTGAAGGACCAGGCCGGACGGTTCCAGGCCAGGCGGTAGGTGGCGGAAGGGCTGCTGAAGACCTCCGTGATCAGCAGGGGGGCTTCGTCGAGTGGTACCGCCGGTCCTGTCCCGGCGAATCGGTACTGTGCCGAATCCGGGGGCAGGCGGTAGGAACTGCCGTATCCGTAGGGGCCGTTCACCTCGTACAGCACGTGCCGCTCGATGCTCACGGCCCGTGCGTCCGGGGTGGTGATGTTGATCGGTCGAGCGGTCCGCGCGTCCATCACCACGGTCGCGTCCGCCGTGAGTTCGAAGCGGGGGCGGAACAGCACGGCGGCGCCTTCCTTGCCCTCGGCGTCCGCGAACACGGTGCCCTCCAGCGCGTAACGGCCGCGCGGCAGCCGGATCGTGACCTCGCCGTCCGCGTCGCCGACGGTCCGCCAGACGGAACCGGTTGCCGCCTCCGTCCCTTTGACCGCTGTGTGGGCGATGCCGGAGGGTGCGCCCCGCTGTCCAGGTGGCGGATCGTCAGGTCGTACGACTCGACCTCGCGCTCCGTGCCGAGGGCGGTGCGGGCGACCGGTCTGCCGTCGGCGGTGGCGAGCAGAGCGCCGCCGAACGTTCCGTCGCTGTCCCCGGCCTTGGTGTCCGCGGTCACCGTGGCGGTCGCGGTGCCACCGGCGGGGACGACGAGGCGTGCGGGCGTGACCTTGAACATGCCCTCAGAGGCGGGCTTCCCGTCCATGCCGAAGGCCTGTGCGGAGAGGTCGAGTGTGACGGACTGCGCGCCCGAGTTGCGGTAGGTGACCTCCTTGTTGGTCAGTGGGTCGTCGCCGTGCGGCCATCGCTGGGCACCGAAGTCGAGGGCGGCGGGGGAAGTGGTGACGCGCTGTTCCACTGCGGCCGCCACGTCGATCCGGCCGCTGCCCTGGAAGTAGGCGGAGCGGCCGGGGGCGGACTTCGCTGACGCGGTGAGCGTCGCCTTCAGGCGTTCGCCGTCCCATTGCGGGTGGCGCTGGGCGAGGATGGCGGCGGCTCCCGCCACATGGGGGGTGGCCATCGAGGTGCCTGACATCGACACGTAGCCGTCACCGGCCGGGTCGCCTTCTCCTCCCTCGGCCGCGCCGGCCGCCACGATGCCCGTGCCCGGAGCGGTCACGTCGGGCTTCAGGCCGCCGCTCGCGGTGGGGCCCTGGCTGGAGAAGGGAGCCAGGGTGTCGGCGCGGTCCACGGCGCCCACGGTCAGCGCCGCCGGCGCGCTGCCCGGTGAACCGATGGTGCGTGCTCCGAACTCGCCGTCGTTGCCCGCCGCGATCACGAACAGGGCCCCCGTCTTCGCCGAGAGCGCCTGGACGGCTTCCTCCAAGGGGTCGGTGCCCTCGGTGTCCTCGCCGCCGAGACTGAGATTGACCACCTCGGCGCCCTGGTCGACGGCCCACTGCATGCCGGCGATGATGCCCGACTCGGTGCCCGAGCCGTCCTCGCCGAGCACTTTGGCGTTCAGCAGGCGCGCCCCGGGGGCCACGCCCCGGTGCTTACCCGCCGATGCGGCACCGGAGCCGGCCACAGTGGATGCGACATGGGTACCGTGGCCGTGACGGTCCACCGCGTCCCGGTCGTCGGAGAAGTTCCGCTCGCCCGCGATCCGGCCCTTCAAGTCCGGGTGACCGGAGTCGATCCCGGTGTCGAGCACGGCGACGGTGACTCCCGTGCCGTCGTACCCGTCCTTCCACGCGGTAGGTGCGCCGATCTGCGGCACGCTGCGGTCCAGCACGGCGCGCCGCTTCCCGTCCAGCCAGATTCGCTGCACGCCGGGCGCGGTCCGGCGTGCCGTGTCCGCCGACTGGTCCGTGAGGGTCTCCCAGACAGCGGTGGCACCTGACTTGCGCACACTGACAGCGGCACCGTTGACGGTCGGCAGCCGGCGTTCGACCGTGGCGGCACGCGCCATTTCCTCACTCGGAGGGGCCTCGCCCTTGCTGTAGGTCACGATCAGCGGCAGGTCGGACCGGTGGCGGTCGCCAAAGCCCATGTCGGCCAGGCCGGTGACGTCGAACAGCCGGGCGTCGATCTGCCGGCGGGCCAGCAGCAGTTCGGCGTCGAAGGGTATGACGTGCACATGGCCGTCGACGCGCTGAGTCCTGAACGCCACCTTCTCGCGGCCTTCGGCGGGCTCGACCGTCACTCGGTGGCGGTTGTCGAGGGTGACGCGGTCACCGGTCACCAGGGTGACGGTCCGCAGGGTGCCGGTGCCGTCTGTTCGGGGAGCCGGGTCCGCATGTGCCGGTGGGTTGGGTCCTGCGAGTAGAGCTGCGGGCAGGCTCAGCGTCAATGCCGCCAACGCGGCTGTTCTCATTCTTCTGCGCACGGGGAAGCAGCCTCCTTCGAGGGGATCGGACGGAGCCGTCAGGGCGCTTACCGTTCCGGACCGCTTCCGGTGGTTCGGCGCGAGGCCGGCGGTGCGCGTGTCGGCGCACCGCCCGGGTATTTCCTCCGTCACCTTGGACTGTCCGCTCGGTCGACGCCCCTTCCCGTGATCCGCGTCACTGCGAACGGCGACCGCCCGGCGCGCGAGGCTCGATGCGGGCCATGACGTGCTCGAACCGGGTGCAGTCGTTGACGCTGTCGGCGGTGATCGTGAACGCCAGGGGGCGGCCCTGCCCGTCGCCGGCGAGGTGCACCTTCGTGGTCAGCCCGCCGCGGGACCGGCCGAGCGCCTCACCCGGCCAACCCCCCTCTTCTCGCCCCGGCCGCGTGCTGGTGAGCCCGCACGGTCGTCAAATCCACGCCCACGACCGTCCAGTCGACTGTGCCGACAGCATCGGAGTGCTGCTGGACGTGGGCCAGGAGCCGGTCCCAGGTGCCGTCGGCCGACCAGCGACGGAAGCGTTCGCAGAGGCGGGATGGGCGGCGCGGACGCAGTCGGGGATCAGGGCGCGCTCGCTTTCCACCAGCGTGCCGACCAGCCCTTCCCTGCAGCGGCTCTCCGAACTCTGCGCCGCTGTCCCGTGACTGTGGACTTGGACCGTTTGCCAGTGAAGTCGGACCGGTGGCCGGCGAGGGCAGCGCGTCGACGCGCGAGTTGTCCGAATTCCGAACCTCCGCGAAGAGCCGGGTGGGAATCCATCAGGGGTCGTGGCTGTCCAAGGACGGCGAAGCTCGACGCGCCACCAGGCGAGGCCCTCTGTGCGGCTCTGGTGGTGTTCGGCCTTTCTGAGGGATCGGCGGCGGGCTGAGGAGCGGTGGACTACTGGTTATGGTGCTGGCAGAAGGTGGCTGCCGGTGCCAGGAACGCGAGAGGCGCGGGGAGTGCTTAAGCTGTCGTCTTGCCGCACCATGTTTGCACTCGTGGCGATGTTCGGGGTCTTCGGAAGCTGGGTGTCGGAGATCAGAGGGGGCGACGCCGCGGAGTTGTCCGGGCAGGAGTCGGCCGAGCCTGCGATACCGCAGCAGGGCCGGTGGCACTGCGGGGAGTGGGGGGCGATCATGGTGCTGCGCCGCCCTTGGCAGACGCCAACTCTCGCATCCGAAGGAAGCCTCTGACATTCACGCGCAAGTGGCGGTGTCTTTGGGAACAGCGCCTTTCCCTCGGGTCACCTGGAAGGTCACGGCCGTGTTGCCGGGGTCGGAGATGGCGCCTTCCACCGCAACGACCGTGATCCTGGCCCACTTGCCAGACGCGGCCGAGGACTCGGCCACAACCGTGGACTCGCCGATGGCCACTCCCCGAGCTTTGCAGGTCCGCACGGGGGTTTCGATGTAGAAGTCGGCGAATCCGACGGTGCTGCTCCCGGGAGCCCCGTCGGCGGTCACGGAGCCACCGCCACCCGTCTCACCCCCGTTGCCGAAGATGGTGGTGCCGCTGGCGTCGTTGATCTGCCCGACCGCGCTGGTCACGCCGATCGTGACGGCGCCGTCGGCGGTGTGCTTCGTCTTGCGTACCGCGACTTCGAGTTGCTGGGAGTCGGAGGCCGATGAACCGCCGGGAGAACTCTGGGGGGAAGTGGGGGTGCTCGTACTGGGTCCCGTGGAGGTCGGTGCGGTAGTGCTTGGTGTCGGTTTGGCGGTGGGGATCTTCTTCTCGTGCGCTTCGCCCGCCGCTTGTTGAGCGATCGGTATCCCGATGGCTGCCGCTGTCACGGCGGTGCCTACCGCTCCCGACACCCACAGCAGCGTTGCCGGCAGCCGATGCCCGGGCGGGCGTGTCTGGGGTGGCGGCACGGGGATGGCGCCTCGTGCCAGAGCTATTCGTCCGGTGTCGCCGACGGCCCGGCATTGCGGAGCCGTGAGGCCGCGATCGTCCAGCTGGTGTTTCACGTGCTGGTAGATCTCGTCCAGACGCATCGGCTCCGGCTCACCAAGCGCCCCCAGCAGGGCCCCGGTGAAAGCCGTGTTGCGATCCTTCGGCGGCGCGTGCGAAGGTCTGGTCGCGCTCGTTGACGTGAGGGTGTAGGTGCCGCTGGCGGGAAGTTGGCCGGAGACCAGGCTGGGCAAGGGTCCCATGGCTTCGATCGCCCGCCCGGAGAAGCAGCAATCGAGGATCAGTACCCGGGCTCGTGCCTTTGCTCTGGCGAGCCGACGCTTGAGGAGATTCAGGTCTACGGCGGTGAACTCGAGATGCCTCGGGTCTGTGTGCTTGAGCGTCAGGTAGAGAAGGCCGTCGTCGTCGAGGAGCCCATGGCCGGCGTAGTAGACCAGCAGCAGGTCCTCGGCCTGGTCGCTCGCTGTGGACAATGCCTTGCCGATGGTCTCCTGGTCGACGGCCGTGCCGTCAGCTCCCAGGACAGTGCAATGCTCTGGCTGTCCGGCCAGAATCCCGTGGTCCGGGTCCGTGAAGGTCTTCCGCAGATCCAGAAGGTTGTTGTGGACAGCGGGGATCGGGCGCAAGTTCTTGCGGTGGCGATAACCGGCTGTGCCGATGAGGAGGATCCTGCTCCGGGCGCCGTCCGGAAACCATGCGTCGCTCACCGGTCATCGCCCCGTGTGGAGCCAATGAGGCGTTCCACTTCGCGTACCACGGCCATCGGGTCCTCGGCCCGGCGAACATCGATGGTGACCTCCCGGCCGTCGGCTGCCTTGACCGTGACGGTGATGTCGGGCCGGCGTTGGCTCAGCCAGGTGCACACGGACTGCGCGAGGACCGCACACGCCCCACCGGAGCCGAGCGCCACGGCAAGGAGCTCCACAGCGCCGCCCATGTCGCCTTCGGCCGGGGAGTGAGCACGCAGCTCCACCCGCCCGCGCAGTTCATCCTCGTGGGCAAGCCACGCATGCAGCGCACGCAGGTCGTCGTCGCTGGCCGAGCCAGATGTCCATAACCTCAGTTCACGCGAGGATGCGGGATCAATCACATGCATGTCCGTCTTCCTATCAGCCAGTCGCATACTTGGGGGTGGCCCCTGGTCATATTCACCCGCACCCGTCACACTTGACGCTCCCCGTGGGCTGTCACGCACCCCGTAGTATTGATTTGTACATCTCAATCGATGTCCGCTGCGGAATGATGGGGCCAGGTCAGCCGAAGCCAGGGCCAGATCGGTAAAGACGGGATATGGCAGACCGTTTGTCACCGAAGTGGGACCGGTGGAAACGGGTCAGCCCTGGGTGAGTCTGCCGGTTGTCACCGGCAATCGGTCCAGATTCGACGTCAGAGTGGCTCTGTTCACGTTCAGCGGCAGCGTTTGTCGATCGGTTTCAGCAGCGGTTGGTGATCAGAGGGTCAGCGGATGTTCACGAGCAACGACGTCACCTGGCCCGATGTCGCTCGTCGTCCTGGAAGGAGCGACGAGTGCGGGGCGGTGCCGGAACCCAGGTGCGGACCGGTCTGGAGCCTCGGCAGGATGGGCGGATGGAGCAACCTCTTGACGTGCCTGAACTCGCCGCTGGTGGTGTACTCACGCTTCGGCCGTGGCGCCTCTCGGACCTTCCGCTTGTCCGTGAGGCGTCGGAAGACGACTACATCCCGTTGATCACGACGGTGCCGACGCCTTATTCCGAGCCGGCGGGCGTCGCGTTCATCGAACGGCAGTGGGGTCGAGCAACGACGAGGGCTGGTTATACGTTCGTCGTCGTGACCTCTGACGATCGGCCAGTTGGCCAGGTCGGGCTGTGGCTGCGGGACTTGGCACAGGGCCGCGCGTCGCTGGGCTACTGGGTTGTCAAGTCGGCGCGTGGTCGGGGGGTCGCCGTAGCCGCCGTCGACGCAGTGGTCGGCTGGGCCTTGCGTGATCTGCGGATTCCCCGGCTTGAACTGTGGGTGGAGCCGTGGAACACAGCCTCCGTGCGCACTGCCGAGCGTGCTGGGTTCCGACGTGAGGGGCTGCTGCGGAGATGGCAGCAGGTGGGGGACGAACGCCGGGACATGTTCATGTATTCGCTGTTGAACGACGAGCTGTGATGTCGCTGGTCCCGCCGCCGGGTCGGCAGGACCAACGCGTGGTGCCAAAGTCAACCGGCCTTGGCCGGGGTTGCGGCGCGGGCCCGGGTGCTGGCGAGGCGGTTGGAGTCGGTGCCGGTCTCGATGATCGTGCCGTTGAAGGTGAGCCGGTCGACGATGGCCGCGCAGAGGCGGGGGTCGGTGAAGGTCTTGGTCGAGCCGCCGAAGGACTCGTTGGAGGCGGTAGCGACGCTGTTCTTCTCCTCGCGTTCGGTCAGCACCTGGAAGAGCAGTTCGGCGCCGTGCCGGTCGAGTTCCATGTCTCCGAGTTCGTCGATGCAGAGCAGGTCGACGCGGCCGTAGCGGGCGATGGTCTTGTTCAGCTGCTTCTCGTCGGCGGCCTCGACCAGCTCGTTGACCAGCTTCGTCGCCAGTGTGCAGCGGACCCGGTAGCCCTTCATCGCGGCCTCGGTGCCAAGCGCGATCAGCATGTGCGACTTGCCGGTTCCGGAGTCGCCCTGCTGGAGCCGTTCATCGACACGGTCGTCATCTGCACCATGACCGCGCTGACCATCGTCATCGCCAACCCGGCCAGCTGGGGCGAGGCCCGGGCCGACGAGCGCATCGGCGGCGTCACCATCACCTCCGACGCCTTCGAGACCGTGCTGCCCTGGTTCCCGGCCGTGCTCACCGTCGCGGTGCTGCTGTTCGCCTTCTCCACGATCCTGACCTGGGGCTACTACGGTCTCAAGGCCTGGTCGTACCTGTCGGCAAGAGCAAGGCAAGCGAGACCGTCTTCAAGGTCGTCTGGAGCCTGTTCGTGATCCTGGGCGCCCTGATGTCCCTCGACTCGCTGATCAGCCTCGCCGACTCCGCGCTCTTCCTGCTGTCGGTCTTCAACATCATCGGCCTGTACCTGCTCGCCCCGGTCGTCAAACGCGAACTCGCTTCCTTCCTGGAATTCGTCCGCGCCCGCAAGGCCGGCGAGATCAGCGACGGCGACGCAGACCAGGAGTGGTGAAGACCACCGTCTGACCGCCCCCGGCGGCCCCGCTCCGGTACGGGCCCGTACCCACCTCGCGCCTTGGTGGATACGGGCCCGTACGCCTGCCGCCGAGACTGGCGGCCCACGAACAGCCGCCTACGGCCGGCCGCCGAGCTCCGCCCTGGCTCGTCGCCGGTCCAGGTAGCCGATGGCCGGGGTCGCCATGACGCCGTGCAGCACCACCGAGATCACCACGGTGAGGGCCACGACGGCCCACAGTTCCCGGTCCAGGCCGGCGAAGGAGTCCTGCCCCAGCGCGTAGGACAGGTAGAACAGCGAACCGATGCCCCGGATCCCGAACAGGGCGACCACGGCACGCTCCTTCTTCGCCACGGCGGTGCGTGCCTGTGCCAGCCACCCCGTGAGCGGCCGTACGACCAGCAGCACCAGCGCACCGACGACCGCGCCCGCCCATGTCAGGGCGGACAGGGCGCCGTCCACCAGGTAGCCGCCGAGCAGGAACAGCAGCACGGCCGTGAGCAGCCGTTCGATCTGCTCGGTGAACTCGTGCAGCACCTTGTGATAGCCGTGGCTGCGCTCGGCGGCCCGGATGACGCAAGCCGTCACGAACACCGACAGGAAGCCGTAGCCGTGGAGCACCTCGGCGATGCCGTACGACACGAAGGTGGCTCCCAGCGTCACGAAGCCCTCCATGTGCTCGGACAGCCGCAGCGCCGACGTACGCACCCGGAAGAACATCCACCCCAGCACCCAGCCGACTCCGCCGCCGACGGCCAGCCCGACAGCGCACTTGCCCAGCAGGTCGGTCAGCGCCCACGAACCGATCCAGTCCGCCGACCACCCCGTCCCGGCCGCCGCGGCCAGGGCGATGGCCGCGTAGACGAACGGAAAGGCGAGCCCGTCGTTCAGCCCTGCCTCGCTGGTCAGGGCGAACCGCACCTCGTCCTCGTCGCGCTCGGTACCCAGCGGCTCGCCCACGCGCACCTCACCGGCCAGCACGGGATCCGTGGGGGCGAGCACGGCGCCCAGCAGCAGGGCGGCGGCGGGCGGCCAGTCCAGCAGCCCCCAGGCCAGCAGGGTGACGACCGCCACCGTCAGCGGCATCGTGATGCCCAGCAACCGCCACGTCGTCGACCACCGGCGCCATCCGAAGGGCCGGTCGATGGCGAGCCCGGCGCCCATCAGCGACACGATCACACACACCTCGGTGGTGTGCTCGACCCACAGCCGATGACGAACGGGATCCACACTCGGCACCCCCACCGGCAGCAACTCGATCAGGACCCCCGCGGCGAGGAAGACCATGGGCAGGGACAACGGCCGCTTGGAGACCACCCGGGGCAGCACGGCCGCAGCCAGGGCTCCCAGGCCCAGACAGACGTAGACCACGTCCGAAAGCGTCACTGCGACCTCCTGACAGACGCGATCAATCCCAGGCCACGTGTGTACCCCTTTCTCCCGTTGTCTCGCCCGAGTACGTTGCCCAGCTCGCTGCCTGGCCGGTTGCGACGGAAAGGTGGGAGTGGGCCGACGAACCCATTCCGGTTAGGGTGTGAAGAACGCGTCAATGAGACGCGGGGTGTGCCGGGAAGTGCGGTCGGCGTCCGTAGGGCCGTGTGCCCTTTCCCCGACACCCCGAGTTCGCCGACCTGGCCGCCACCCCGCCCCGCAACCCGTTCCTCGGTCTTCTCCCCTGGCCCGAACAACAGGCAGTGACCCGGGCCCTGTGCACCGAGACGGTGGGGGGCCTCGTCCTGCTGGCCGCAGCAGTGGTCGCGCTGGTGTGGGCGAACACCCCGCTCAGCAGCGCTTACCCCACCATCCGCGACTCTCACTTCGGGATACCCGCACTGGGCTTCGACCTCTCGGTCGGCCACTGGACCTCCGACGGGCTGCTGACCGTCTGCGCCTATGCCACCGCCTGCGGCCGCATCCTGATCGACCGGTGTCTGTGCCTGCCAGCGTCCTGGACTGACGACCGGGAGCGGTGCAGGTGGGCCGGCATCGATGACAGGGTCGTTTCCGAGACGAAGGTGGCGGTGGCCAGGGCGATGGTCCGCCGGACGGTCCAGGAGAAGATCCGTTCGGGTGGGGGACCGCGGACGCCGGTTACGGCTGTTCCAGAGCCGGCGGACCGAGCTGGAGCGGGCGGATGTCTTCCATGTCATGGCCATCAGCCGGCACCGCACCGTCGTCACTCGCTGGGCCATGGACCATCCCGTTCATGACCTGTTTCACGGGCTGCCGCGGCAGAAGTGAAGCGCTGGTCGTGCGGGAACGGGTCTCGTGGGCCCCGGTGTTCGACTGGGCGAGGTGTCGGTCCGCTCCTGGCACCGGGAAGACTGCCGGCACTGGGTGATCGCCCGCCGCAGCGTGAGCCGGCCTGAGGAGATCTCCTGTTACATCGCCTTCTGCCCTGCCGACACCACACTTTGTGCCAGGCGACGGAGTGGGGACAGCAGGAAGATCTCGTAGTCCACGCTGAGCCCGAAGACGATGGCAAACATCATCATCGTGCACGGCGACAAGATCAAAGAAAAGACCGAGCACGAGAAGCTCGAGGAGTTGCGCGCCCTTCGGCTCCTGACCCTGCAGATCATCCTGCGCTGGCTCATACTGACCCCAGCCGACACAGGAGACCTCGCGCCTCTGCTCGATGCCGCCGCCCAGGGAACCGGACGCGAACAACACATCGACCAGGCTGGATTGTTGCCGGCGCGAAGGACCCTACGGCGCCCTTGGCTGACAGCCCCCGCCGCCTGGTAACACCTGTTACCATCGGGTCATGGCGAAGACACAGCTGGGCGCGCGCGTCGATAGCGAGATCAAATCCTTGGCTGAGGCCCGAGCCGCTGATCGCGGCCTTAGCCTCGGTGACTACATCGCCAGCCTCGTACGGGAGGACACAGAAGGGCTGAAGCAGCGTGGCCTGGACGCTGCTCGACGGTTCCTCGACGAGCACCAGTCCGTCTTCGACGAGGCGGAAGACGGGGAACGGCATTCCACGGGGGCGCACGCCGCGTAATGGACCTGCACATCGATGTCCCCTGGATCCTCCAGGTCGCCGAGCTAGCAGGCGCAGGAGATCCCGCCCCCGACGACTACGGAGTTCCGGTAGCAGCGGTCGCCTGCCACCGAGCCGAACTGCTGGAAACACCCGTCTACGACGGTCCTTACGCTCGCGCAGCCGCCCTCGTGCACATCCTCGGCCGCTGCCGCTGGCTGGAGCGCTCCAACATGGCCGTCGCTGCAGCGACCGGCGTGATGTACCTGGAAGCCTCCGGCATCCCGGTCAAGCCCACCCGGGAAGACGCCGTCGCCCTACGCGAGCTGTTGCGCGACCCCGCGTGCACCGCCAAGCGGATCGCCGCTCTGCTGCGAGCCTGGCCACAGACAACCTGAACCGCGCCCCCTCCGCATTTCCGCCTCCAGTAAGTGCGCTCGGGCGAGGTAAAAGGCCTGTCGGCGGGCGTGGGTGGTGGGGCGGAGTGATCGGCGCGTTCTTTTGCCCGACGGCCGTCGGGACGCCGCTGGCCGAGGGCAAGGAGACCCGGGCCATCGACGGGCACTACGTCCTCGAGTACCCGATCAAGGGTGACGTCGCGCTGATCAACGCCCGTCGAGCCGACGGGATGGGCAACCTCGTCTACCGCAAGACCGCCCGCAACCTCGGGCCGGTGGTGGCGACCGCGGCGACGACCACGGTCGTCCAGGTCGACGAGGTGGTCCCGACCGGTGACCTCGACCCCGAGGCCGTCGTCACACCGAGCGTCTACGCCGACCGCATCGTGCGGTTCGAGGCTCGTCACTACGCCGTGCAGGGAGCGCGCTGACATGACACCCCGGCGAACTCGCCGCGGCCGTCGCCCGCGACATCCCGGCCGGCTCCTACGTCAACCTCGGGATCGGCCGGCCCACCAAGGTGGCCGAAGACATGCCCGAGGGCTCGGGCGTGGTGCTGCACACCGAGAACGGCATGCTCAACATGGGCCCCGCCGCGCAGGGTGACGAGATCGACCCGGACCTGACGAACGCGGGCAAGGTACCGGTGCCGAGCTGCCCGGAGCGTCGTGCTTCCACCACGCCGACTCGTTCGCGGTGATGCGCGGCGGCCATCTCGACGTCTTCGTGCTCGGCGCCTTCCAGGTCTCCGCGACCGGCGACCTGGCCAACCGGCACACCGGCGCGCCGGACGCCATCCCGGCCGTGGGCGGTGCGATGAACCTCGCCATCGGTGCCAAGCGGACCTTCGTGATGATGAGGCTCTTCGACAAGCAGGGCCGGTCCAAGCTGGTCCCGGAGTGCACCTACCCGCTGACCGGTGTCGGCTGTGTCAGCCGGCTCTACACCGACACTGCGGTCTTCGACGTGGGACCGCGCGGCGTGTTCGTGCGGGAGACCTTCGGTATCGGCCTCGACGAGCTCCGCGCCCGGCTGGACATGCCGCTGACCGAGCTGCCGGCCGACAGCGACCGGCGTTCCCACGGTCGGCCGCGCACCGGCCCCGACAGCGCCGTCGCTCAACGCGGGACGCCGTGGCCGGGAGCGGAGGTCGCGTACAGCACCAGGTTGCGGTCGTAGCCGCCTGTCGTCCGGTCGTACGTACCGGTGCAGGTCACGAGCGCCAGCCGGTGGGGTCCGGCGCGGCTGAAGAGGTCCCGTGGCAGCGCCTGCCGCGGGTAGGTGCGGCGGGCGCTGATCACGTAACGGTAGGCCTGGCGGTTCGCGCCGGTCACCTCGATCTCCGTGCCAGGCCGCAGCGCGTGCAGGGCCGCGAACACGCCCAGGCCCGCGCGCCGTGTGTCGACGTGACCGGCGACGAGCACCGTGCCGCGGGCGGCGCCGACCGGCGCGCCGAGCGCCCACCAGGCGCCGCTGCGGGCGTCCTCCGGGAGGTTCAGCGCGCCGTCGCGTCCTGCGGCGACCGGAACGATCCGGGCCCGGAAGCCGTGCGGGCCGCGTACGTCCGTCGGCACGGTCGGCCCGTGCCCGTCGGCGGGCCGTTCCGCCGATGTCGCGGTCCGGCCCACGGGACCCGTGTCGCCCCGGTCCGGTGGGCCGGTGAACACCGCTCCGCCGCATGCCGCCGCGATCACTCCGGCCACGCACAGGACGGCCGCGGCGGCCCGACTCCACGACCGTTCGCGGCTCAACTGTCCTGTGCGGGGCGGCGCCGGCCGCGGATCAGCCACGCGGCCCCGAAGCCGGCGAGGAGCCCGCCACCGGCCAGGCCGATCGCCCCGGCAGTGGGGGAGACGCCCGGGGCGGCGGCGAACTGCCCGCCGCTGCCGGCCTTGACCATGCCCGCTTCCTTGTCGGCGTGGCAGGTGCCTCCGCGCACCATGTCCAGGTGCATCTTCACCACCGGACGCGCCGCACGGGCGGTCGCCTTGACCTCGTCGTTCCGGCCGGCCTCGAGCTCATGGTCGATCATGGCCAGGGTCTTGGTGTGTGCGGCGTCCTGGGCCTTGAGCCATGCGGTGTCGTACGCCGACGTGCCGGCCTTGGCCTGGACGGCGGCCAGTTCCTGCTGCTGTTCCCGCGTCGGCCCGGCGGGCAGCATGATGCCCAGCTTGTCGGCCAGCGTTTTCACGTCCGCGTCCAGCTTGCCGTGGTCGCGGACGAGGACACCACCGACCTTCTTCACACACGCGGTCGTGGCGTTCTTCTGCGCGTCCTGGCCCGCGGCGATCTCCGCGAGGTTTCCCTGATGAGCGGCCTTGACGAACATGGCGTCCTGGTCACTGACCGACGCGGCCACCGACGGCGCCGCCGATGTCACGGAGACGGCCACGACGAGGGTGGCTATCGACGCCATCCGAGTAAGTCTCACAACGTGCTCCCTTCGCGCCCACCGGAATCGTCGCTGGGCGAAGCGGACAAAAAGGCGCTGCCTTAGCGCCCGTCACCCCATGGATGCCACGCGACACGCCGACGATCGCGCCCCGTCCGCCGTTTTACCCCCATTGGCCGACACGGGGGGCGCCCGCGGGGCGGGGATACGCCCCGACGCGTTTACGGCATCAGGCGGGCCGTGTCGTAGATGTCCTGTTCGGCCCAGACGGCCCTTGCCGGTGGGTGTGCGGCACGATCCGCACCGTCGGCAGAGCATGTCGATCAGCTGCATACCCCGCCCGCACTCGTCGCTCAGGGTGGTGTGCTGGATCTGCGGTAGGTCGGGCCCCGTGTCCGACACTTTGACTACGAGCCGCTCGTGCCGGAGCAGCCGCAGATGGCCGGGCACGCACCCGTACCGCAGGGCTTCGCCCACCAGCTCACTGGCGACCAGCACGGTCAGCGCCAGCGTGCTCGTGGCGTGTGGGGGAGCGGGGTGAGTCGTTTCGGTGCGGGGGCGCGGCGCGGGGGAAGGCACCGCCGCGTGAATGGCCGCGGATCAGTACACGCAGATCTCAACGGCTCGTTCCGCGATGCCAGGCTGTCGTTCCGGACCAAGGGCGTGTTCGGATACATCAGCACGCACGCTACGGGCTGGCAGGTGACGGTCGCCGGCCTGTCGGGAGTCGGCCTCGACGGGCTTGACGCCGTCCGCGGTGCGCTGGGTGAACTCCAGCAGCACGGCTACCTGGTGCGCGAGCAGCTCCGGCACGCAGACGGCACCCTCGGTGCTGCGGGCAGCCGCTGTGGCCGGTGTGGGTGGCGGTGCGGGTTCCCGAGACCCGGCCCCAGATCCGTACCGTCGGGTCGCGGTCATCGGTGGTGGCCAGCCGGGTGCCGCCCTCCGGCACCGGCACCCGCTCGGTGGCCGGAGGCCGGGGTCACCCCGGCGGCAGTTGAGGGACACAGCCGCATGTTGCACAGCGCGAGGGCGGGCACGTCGACTACCCGCACTACCTGATCAACGGCCGCCTCCCGAAGGCGTCGGCGGTCTTCCGGGCCCGCCCCGGGGACCGGATCCGGTTGCGGACCATCAACGCCGGGGGCGACACGGCTTTCCGGGTGGCACCGGGCGGCCACGAGATGACCGTGACGCACACGGACGGCTACCCGGTGGAGCACACTCGGACGGACGCGCTGCTGCCGGGCATGGCCGAACGCTATGACGTGCTCGTCACCGCCCGGGACGGGGTGTTCCCGCTGTTCGCGCTCGCCGAGGGCAAGGACGCGAGGGCCCTGGCCGTCCTGCGCACCGGCGGCGGGTGCCTCCCCGGATGCTCCGCACATCCGGGGGAGCTCGACGGGCGGCTGGTGCCGGCCCGACGGCTCGTGCCGGACGACTCGGTGGTCCTCTGCGAGCGCAGCCCGGACCGCGAGATGCGCATCAAACTGATCGGAAACATGCGCAAGTTCAACTGGAGCTTCGACCACGAGTCCTGCTCCGTCGAACACCGCCACCCCGTCCGGGAGGGAGAAACGGGTCCGCCTGAGTGTCATCAACGCCACCGATATGTGGCACCGCGTGCACCTGCACGGGCACACCTTCGCCCTCACCGGCATGGATGCGGCCGGAGCCCGCAAGGACAAGTACCACTCCGAATCCGGCATGAAGACCATCCTCGGCTACCGGAGATGACCGCGCGGCAACGCCGTGAGCCCGTGTGCCACAGCCGCGGTCGTCACGTGTTCATGGACTGTCCCCGGTACGCTCGCGGTGGTCCGTCCGGGCCGCCGGGAAGAAGTGGCGGCCCGGTCTGCGGTCGCCGAAGATCTTGGCCAGCGTGCGCGTCCGGAACAGCACCACCTGGGTGATCACCTGCAATCCGATCCAGGACGCGGCGTACAGGACTCCGTCCAGGGCGGGCACGGTGTCGACGGGCAGGCTGTACGCCATCACCACGCGCAGCACTGCGTCGCACAGCAGACCCACGCCCCACAGGACCGTCAGCCCGCGCCACACCCGCCGGAAGGCCGCGTCCGTCTCCCACAGCCTCTCCAGCACCGCCGTCCGCCCGGGCAGCAGTGTGCGCAGGGCCTGGTAGGTGAACGGCCGGGCGGTGCACAGCGTCACCAGCAGCCAGACGCCGGCGAGCGCCGTGAACAGGCCGTTGCGCGCCAGCACGATACGCGGGTCGGACGTCATCAGTGACGCGACGGCGCTCACCAGGAGCAGGGTCGTGGTGAAGACGCCGATGGCGTCCAGCTTCCGTTGGCCGATCGCGGAGTAGAGCGTGTGCAGGGCCGGCGCGGAGCCGCTCAGCAGCAGAGCGGTGATCTCGCTCGTACCGGCGGCGCGCAGCACGTAGTAGAGCCCGACCGGCAGCACGATGTCGCACAGGATGGTGAGGGCGAATTCCCAGCGGGGGGAGGATGTCTCCGGTGTCTCCGGTGTCTTCGGCGTTTCCGATATCTCGGCGGACGGGCCGGGAGGGCCGTCGGTGGGGGAGGCCGTGGGGCCGGGGCGGGGTGTGGGGGAGGTCATGAACGGTGCTCCTGTGATCGAGCCGGCGGCCGGACGGCTCGGTGGAGGGTTGGTGGGACGCTAGGTCGGCCGGGTACAGCGATCGAAGATGTCCGCCAACTCCCGTGCGACGTCCTGAAGTTGAGTGAGCTGACCGCACAGGTGTTGGCGCAGTACGCTGTCGGTGGCGCCGCGTACGGCCAGAGCCATGGTGCGGCAGTCGAACGAGCCGAACTCGCCCGCCTCACGGCCCTGCTGGAGAAGTGTCACGAGCCACTCCACCGACGTGACGGTGTGCTCGACGTCGTCCAGACCGCTGATCCGCCCGTCCCGGACCATGCGGACGATCTCCATGAGCGCCCGCGCCTGGAGGGGGTGGTGGGCGACGAAGTCGAAGCTGGAGGTGATGTATGCGCTCAATCTGCCCCGGTGGGTCGTCTCGTCGGCGATACGCGCGGCCGTCAATTCCCGCGCCTGCCCGATGACCGTGTTGGCGACCTCGGCGAACAGTTCCGGCTTCCCGGAGAAATGATAGGAGATCATCCCCGTGCTGCTGAGTTTCGCCTGCTGCGAGATCCTGGTGAACGACGCCTTCGCGTAGCCGCTTTCCGCGAGGGCTTCGATAGCCGCCTGGACTATCTGCGCTCGCCGTGCCTTCTGTGTGAATGTGCGAGTCTTCGCCTGAGCTACGTTGGCCATCATGATGTCAAATTAGCATGATCAGGTTTGGGTTTATTCCCATGAATTTTCGGCCTGCTTGGTCGCGCGTTCAATCGACCGAAAAGCGTCGCGCCGTGGCGCGCACGGCGTCCACCAGCTCCATCGCCGCGATCGCCTCCGCACGGACCCCGCTCTCCGCGACCCGGGCCCCGCCCTCGCGCACCTGCCGGGCGAACGCCTCCAGCAGCGACTGCAGTTGGTCCGCCGCGGACAGCCGCAGGTGCTCCTGACGGTCCTGCTCCTCCACCACCACCAGCGGCTGATGAGCGGGCGGCGGGGTGAACGCCCGTGTCACGGTGACCCGGGCCCGGTCACCCCACACGGTGTACGTCGACGCGTAGGCGTGCTCGAACCCGAAGGCCAGCACGGCCAGCACACCGGACGGTGACACCAGCAGTGCCTGGCCGGACAGATCGAGCCCGTCCTCGGCGCGCACCCGCAGGGTGGCCCCCGCCACCTCCAGGCCGGGTCCCAGCAGCAGCGAGGCCGCCCGCAGGGGGTACACCCCGACGTCGAGCAGCGCGCCGCCGCCCAGCCGGGTGTCGTGGCGGATGTCGTCCTCGGGGAGCGGGGGGATGCAGAACGCGGCCTGGAAGGAGGCCGGCCGGCCGAGCCGTCCCGTCTCCATCAGGTCGCGGACGTAGGCGTGCTGCGGATGGTGCGGGAACATGAAGTTCTCCCGCAGCACCAGATCCCGCTCCGCGGCCAGCGCGCACAGCGCCCGCGCCTCGGCCGCGTCCACTCCGATCGGCTTCTCCACCAGAACGTGCTTGCCCGCCATGAGCGCCTGCTCGGCGAAGCGGCGGTGCAGCCCGGTCGGCGTCGAGATGTACACCGCGTCGACGTCGGGCCTGTCCAGCAGGGCGGCGACGTCCGTCTCGGCCGCGCACCCGAAGCGCTCCGCGAACCGCCGGGTCTTGGCCTCCGAACGGCCGGCCACGGCCGTCAGCCGCAGCCCGGGCGTGCGGACCACCGTGGGCAGCACCCGGCGCCACGCGATCGACGATGTCCCCAGCGCGCCCAGCCGGACCGTGCGCTCCCCGGCCCCCGTCACAGTGACCTCCAGGCGGCGATCAGCGTGCGGGCCTGGACGTTGAGGTGGTGGTCGTAGCGCAGCAGCTCGTCCACCTGGCGCAGCGACACCCAGCGGAACTCGTCGGAGACCAACGGCAGATCGTCGTCGATCTCGATGACGACGTAGTGGTTCTGGGCGTGCAGGAAGCGTCCGCCCTCCTCCGAGAGCTTCACGTCGTAGACGGCGCCGGCCCGACGGGCGAGCACCTCGTCCAGGTAGGCCGGCTGGAGGCCGGCCGGCAGGTGCGCGTAGTTCTCCGGCGTGCACTGCAGGGTCGGGCCCAGTTCCACCACCGACACGAAGCCGGGTTCGGCGCGGGCCCGCAGCAACACGTGCGGAACGCCGCGCAACCGCCGCACGAACAGGGCGGTCAGACCCGTTCCGTGCGGCTTCAGCAGCGGCTGCGACCAGGCCCGCACCTCCCGGCGGGCCGAGGCGACGTCCACCGCCACGATGCTGAAGTGCTGGCCGCGCTCATGGGCCACCTCGGTGTCGCCCATGTTCCAGCCGCCGGTCTTCGACAGTCCGATCGCGGTGACCCGGACCTCGTGCTCGGCCCGGCGGCGGGTGATCCAGCTGCGGATGTCGGCGTCCGAGTGCACCGCCTCCACCGCCTGCGCCTGCCAGTCCGGCAGGCAGGACAGCACGGTGCGCGCGTCCATGTTCACGAGGTTCTCCTCGCGCAGGAGCGCGTTGACCTGACCCAGTGTCAGCCAGGCGAAGTCCTCACCCGCCTCGACGTCCGGACCCACCGCGATGATCATGTTCCGGTTTCGTTTCCGCAGGAACCAGGAGCCCTGCTCCGACTGCAGCACGTCGGCCACCACCGAACCCAGCTCGGGACGGCGGAAGCAGTCGAGATACGGAACCTCCGAACCCCCGTGCACCCGCATGTAGTTGCTCTTCGTCGCCTGGACGGTCGGCGACAGCTGCACCCCGTTCACGTTCCCGGGCTCGGACTTTGCCTGCATCAGCAGATGCGGTATCCCGTCGAAGTCACGCAGCGCGATGCCCAGGATGCCGATCTCCGGCTGGTTGATGATCGGCTGCTCCCAGGCCGGCACCGGACCGAAATCCGAGGACACCCGCAGCCCGTGCACCGAGAAGAAGCGCCCGCTGCGGTGCCGCAGGTCACCGGTGAGGTCGTCGAAGGCCCAGCCGTCGAGTTCCGCGAACGCAATCCGCTCCACCCGCTGTGCCTGCGCCCGGCGACGGTCCTCCAGCCACGCCGCCAGGTCGGCACGGGACAGCACGCCGCCGTCGACGGCCGCCGCGGACGCGGCCAGGCTCGCCGCGGTCGGCATCCGCACGGAGCGCGACGGCACCGGCGCGGTCGTTGGTGTCATGGATACGACCTTCTCTCATTCAAGGAGCCCGGCCATACGGACGGTTCACCGGCTGGAGCGCCGTTGGTCGCACGTCCGCACAGAAAGAACGGCACCCGCATCGAAAGGAGCGGCAGTCGAATGCCGCCGCCTCCAGCGTGCCCGCCGCAATTCGAGCATTCGCCTAGTCATTCCGTCTTGCGACCCGCTCCCCGGACTCGCTATGGGGCGGCACCGGCCGAGGGCCGAGACGGGCGGTGGCGGGATGCGCGGCGGCCGCGGCAGCCGGACTCCCGTGCCCGTCCCGGGACGGACCGGCGGCCCGGCCGGGGCCGGTTCCGCACAGCACCGCGCACGCCTAGGAATTCCCCTAGAGCGTTTGCGCCGCCGCCGAACACTCCCCGAGCGCGTGCGAACGTGAGGGCTGCTCCCGTCCTCACGCCCTCGGTATCTGGAGTGCCATCGATGAACGAGCCGGTGCCCACCGACCTCCGGAACGTCGTGCCGGGCCACGAACCCGTGGCCGTCGTCGGTCTCGCGTGCCGGCTTCCCGGAGCCGACGGCCCGGCCGCCTACTGGGACCTCCTCACCGCGGGCCGCAGCGCCGTCGTCGACACCCCGGACGACCGCCGCGAGGGCACACCGGACGACGGCTGGCCCACTCCGAACGGCGGCACCGCCCCCCACCGCGGCGGATACCTCACCGCGCCCGCCGACTTCGACGCCGCGTTCTTCGGCATCTCGCCCCGCGAGGCCGACGCCATGGACCCGCAGGCCCGGCTCGCCCTCGAACTGGGCTGGGAGGCACTGGAGCACGCCGGTATCCCCGCCACGTCCGCACCCCGCGCCACCGCCGTCCACCTCGGCGCGGACGTCTGCGACTACGCCGACGTCGTACGGCGGTCGGGCACGGAACCCGGGCACCACACCCTCACCGGACTCAACCGCGCCCTCATCGCCAACCGGCTGTCCTACGCGCTCGGCGTCAGCGGCCCCAGCATGACGGTGGACAGCGCCCAGTCCTCCTCCCTGGTCGCCGTCCAGCTCGCCTGCGACAGCCTCCGCCTCGGCGACTGCGAACTCGCCCTGGCCGGCGGCGTGCACCTCAACCTCAGCCCGGAAAGCTCCTTGGCCGCCGCCCAGTTCGGGGCACTCAGCCCGGACGGCGCCTGCCACACCTTCGACGCCCGCGCCAACGGCTACGTACGGGGCGAGGGCGGCGGTGTCGTCGTCCTCAAACTGCTCGACCGGGCCCTCGCCGACGGTGACCACGTGTACGCCGTCATCCGCGGCGGCGCACTGAACAACGACGGAACCGGCACCAGCCTCACCACCCCCGACGCCGCCGCCCAGCAGACGGTCCTGCGCACCGCCTACGAACGCGCCGGCGTCGACCCCGCGGACGTCGGCTACGTGGAACTCCACGGAACCGGCACCCGCGTCGGCGACCCCGTGGAGGCACACGCCCTCGGACAGGTCCTCGGCAACGCCACCGGCCGCCGGAGCCCCCTCGCCGTCGGATCGGTGAAGACCAACATCGGTCACCTGGAGGGCGCGGCCGGCATCGCCGGGCTCATCAAGACCGTGCTGTGCCTCTCCCACGGCCACCTCGTGCCCAGCCTCAACCACGAGCGGCCGAACCCGGCCATCGACCTCGACCGGCTCGGCCTGCGCGTCCAGCGGGAACTCGCCCCGTGGACCCCCGACACCCCCGGGGTCCCGCTCCGGGCCGGCGTCTCCTCCTTCGGCATGGGCGGAACCAACGCTCACCTCGTCCTCGAAGCCGCCCCCACCCCCACACCCGAGGCACCTCGCCCTTCTCGCGGCGCCCCCGCCACCGTCCCCTGGCTGGTGTCCGCCCACACCTCCGAGGCCCTGCGCGCCCAGGCCGACCGCCTCGACGGCCACGTCCGTGCCCGCCGGCCCGACCCGGTCGACACCGCCTATTCCCTGCTCACCACCCGCACCCACCTGGAACACCGGGCCGTCGCCGTCGGCACCGACACCACGAGCCTCCTGGACGCACTCGCCACGGCCGTACCCGCCGGACCGGTCGACGGCGACATCGACCGGCCGGTGTTCGTCTTCCCGGGCCAGGGCAGCCAGTGGCACGGCATGGCCGCCGAACTCCTCACCACCGCACCGGTCTTCGCCGACCGCCTCGCCGCGTGCGGACGCGCCCTCGCCCCGCACGTCGACTGGGACCTCGAAGCCGTACTGCGCGGCGACCCCACCGCCCCGCCCCTGGACCGCTCGGACGTCGTCCAGCCCGTCCTGTGGGCCGTGATGGTGTCCCTGGCCGCCCTGTGGCAGGCACACGGCCTGCGGCCCGCCGCCGTCGTCGGACACTCCCAGGGCGAGATCGCCGCCGCCTGCGTCGCCGGCGCCCTGAGTCTCGAGGACGCGGCACTGGTCGTCGCCCTCCGCAGCAAGATCCTCGTCCCCCTGGAAGGCCGCAGCGGCATGGTGTCGCTCGCCCTGCCCCCGGACGCCGCCCGCGACTTCACCGCCCGCTGGGGCGACCGCGTCACCGTCGCCGCCCTCAACGGCCCCTCCTCCACCGTCGTCTCCGCCGCCGGCGCCGACACCGTCGCCGACCTCCTCGCCACCGCCGACCGGGAGAACGTGCGGGCCCGCCGCGTCGGGATCGACTACGCCTCCCACTCGGCGCACGTCGAACCCGTCCGCGACGACATGCTGCGCCTGCTCGCCCCCATCACCCCGCGCCCGCCCGAGGTGCCCTTCCTGTCCACCGTCACCGGCGACTGGCTGGAAGGCCCGGCCACCGACGCCGCCTACTGGTACGACAACCTGCGCCGACCGGTCCTGCTCGAACCCGCCGTCCGCGCCCTGACCGCCGCCGGACACGGAGCCTTCGTCGAGGTCAGCCCGCACCCCGTCCTCACCGGACCGGTCCAGCACACCGTGGAGGCGACCGCGGGCCGGAACCACGCGGTCGTCACCGGCACCCTGCGGCGCGACGACGGCGGCCCCACCCGCTTCCAGACCTCCCTGGGCGCCCTGTGGGCCCGGGGTGCCGACGTCGACTGGACCCCGGTCTTCTCCGGCCTCGCGCCCCGCCGGACCGAACTCCCCACCTACGCTTTCCAGCGGCGCCGCCACTGGATCTCCGGTGCGGACATCCCGGCCGCCCCCGACACCGCCACCGCCCCGGCCCGTCACTCCACCGCCCCGGACCGGCGTGCGGCCACGTCGGACGCCGCGCACCACGCCCCCGCCGGCCCCTCCGGCGCCGACACCCTGCGCCTCGTCCAGGAGAGCACCGCGGTCGTACTGGGTCACCCGGACCCCGCGGCCGTCGACCCCCGACGCTCCTTCAAGGACCTCGGCATCGACTCCGTCACCGCCGTGGAGCTGCGGGACCGGCTCAACGCCCTCACCGGAGGCGACCTCCCCGCGACCGCGGTCTACGAGTACCCGACCCCGGCCCGCCTCGCCGACCGCCTGCGCGCCCCCGGTGACGACCCCGTGACCACGCCACTCACCCCCGCCGGCCCCACCGGCGCCGACGACCCCATCGCGATCGTCTCCATGGGCTGCCACCTCCCCGGCGGCGTACGCAGCCCCGAGGACCTGTGGCGACTCGTCACCGACGAGGCGGACGCCCTCACCGCCTTCCCCACCGACCGCGGCTGGAACCTCACCACCCTCTTCCACCCCGACCCGGACCGCACCGGCACCACCTACGTCCGCGAGGGCGGATTCCTGCACGACGCCGCCGGGTTCGACGCCGGCTTCTTCGGCATCTCGCCGCGTGAGGCGACGGCGATGGACCCGCAGCAGCGGCTGCTGCTGGAGACCACCTGGGAGACCCTGGAACGCGCCGGCATCGACCCCCGCACCCTGCACGCCACCCCCACCGGCGTGTTCGTCGGCGCCACCGCCCCCGAGTACGGGCCCCGACTCCACGAAGCCACCGAAGCCGTCGAGGGACACGTCCTCACCGGCACCACCGCCAGCGTGGCCTCGGGTCGCATCGCCTACGCGCTGGGGCTGGAAGGCCCGGCGGTGACCGTCGACACCGCCTGCTCGTCCTCGCTGGTCGCCCTGCACCTGGCCGTGCGCGCCCTGCGCAACGGCGACTGCTCCCTCGCCATCGCCGCCGGCGCCACCGTGATGTCCGGCCCAGGCATGTTCGTCGAGTTCAGCCGCCAGCGGGGTCTGGCCCCCGACGGCCGCTGCAAGCCGTTCGCCGCCGGAGCCGACGGCACCAACTGGGCCGAGGGCGTGGGCGTACTGCTGCTGGAGCGGTTGTCGGACGCGCGGGCGCGGGGGCATCAGGTGCTGGCTGTGGTGCGGGGTTCGGCCATCAATCAGGACGGTGCGTCGAAC
>NZ_JBEOTZ010000035.1:0-76870 GCF_040303825.1 Streptomyces sp. NPDC094143 | reverse complement strand
TCCGAGAAGTACCAGCTCCGCCCCCGCGACTGGGACACCGCAGAACGCGAAGGCCGCACCATCACCCCCCTGCTCACCCGGCTCAACACCATCCGGCGGGAGAACCCGGCCCTCCAGCAACTGCGCGACCTCCACTTCCACCACGCGGACCAGGACGCGGTGATCGTCTACTCGAAGCGGAAGGGTTCGAACACGGTTCTGGTGGTCGCCAACCTCGACCCCCACCACACCCAGGAGGCGACGGTCTCGTTGGACATGCCGCAACTCGGCCTGGACTGGCACGAGTCGGTGCCGGTGCGCGACGAGCTCACCGGCGAGACCTACCACTGGGGCAGGGCCAACTACGTGCGCCTCGAACCGGGCCACCGTCCCGCGCACGTCTTCTCGGTTCTGCGACCGTCCCACCCGCAGATCGGAGGGTCACCCACAACATGATCGTCAACGAACCCGTTCAGGACACCTTCGAGGACACGCCCGCCAGGGACCGCGACCCGGAGTGGTTCAAGCGCGCCGTCTTCTACGAGGTGCTGGTCCGTTCCTTCCAGGACAGCAACGGCGACGGCGTCGGTGACCTGAAGGGACTGACCGCCAAGCTCGACTACCTCCAATGGCTCGGCGTCGACTGCCTGTGGCTGCCGCCGTTCTTCAAGTCGCCGCTGCGCGACGGCGGCTACGACGTCTCCGACTACACGGCCGTGCTGCCTGAGTTCGGCGACCTGGCCGACTTCGTGGAGTTCGTCGACGCCGCCCACCAGCGCGGTATGCGCGTGATCATCGACTTCGTCATGAACCACACCAGCGACCAGCACCCCTGGTTCCAGGAGTCGAGAAAGGACCCGGACGGGCCCTACGGCGACTACTACGTGTGGGCGGACGACGACAAGCAGTTCCAGGACGCGCGGATCATCTTCGTCGACACCGAGGCCTCCAACTGGACCTACGACCCGGTCCGCAAGCAGTACTACTGGCATCGTTTCTTCTCCCACCAGCCGGACCTCAACTACGAGAACCCGGCCGTGCAGGAGGAGATGATCTCCGCGCTGAAGTTCTGGCTGGACCTGGGCATCGACGGGTTCCGGCTGGACGCGGTGCCGTACCTCTACCAGGAGGAGGGCACCAACTGCGAGAACCTCCCGGCGACGCACGACTTCCTCAAGCGGGTGCGCAAGGAGATCGACGCGCAGTACCCGGACACGGTGCTGCTGGCGGAGGCCAACCAGTGGCCCGAGGACGTCGTCGACTACTTCGGCGACTACGCCGCCGGCGGCGACGAGTGCCACATGGCCTTCCACTTCCCGGTCATGCCGCGCATCTTCATGGCCGTCCGGCGGGAATCCCGCTACCCGGTCTCCGAGATCCTGGCCAAGACCCCGGCCATCCCCTCGGGCTGCCAGTGGGGCATCTTCCTGCGCAACCACGACGAGCTCACGCTCGAGATGGTCACCGACGAAGAGCGCGACTACATGTGGGCCGAGTACGCCAAGGACCCCCGCATGCGCGCCAACATCGGCATCCGCCGCAGGCTCGCCCCGCTGCTGGACAACGACCGCAACCAGATCGAGCTGTTCACGGCCCTGCTGCTGTCCCTGCCCGGCTCGCCGATCCTCTACTACGGCGACGAGATCGGCATGGGCGACAACATCTGGCTCGGTGACCGCGACGCGGTGCGCACGCCGATGCAGTGGACGCCCGACCGCAACGCGGGCTTCTCCTCGTCCGATCCGGGGCGGCTGTTCCTGCCCACGATCATGGACCCGGTCTACGGCTACCAGGTCACCAACGTCGAGGCGTCCATGGCCTCGCCGTCGTCGCTGCTGCACTGGACCCGCCGCATGATCGAGATCCGCAAGCAGAACCCGGCCTTCGGACTCGGCTCGTACACGGAGTTGCCGTCGAGCAACCCGGCGGTGCTGGCGTTCCTGCGGGAGTACGAGGACGACCTGGTGCTGTGCGTGAACAACTTCTCACGCTTCGCACAGCCCACGGAGCTGGATCTGAGCGCCTTCGAGGGCAGGCACCCGGTGGAGCTGTTCGGCGGGGTGCGCTTCCCGGCGATCGGCGAGCTGCCGTACCTGCTGACCCTGGCGGGGCACGGGTTCTACTGGTTCCGGCTGCGCAAGGACGCCGTATGAGGCCGGTTGCGGTCTGATCAGGCCCGATGCGCGGGGCGGACCGCAAACTCCCGCGGCGGGGCGTTTCCTCCGCCCCGCCCGGGGCACGCATCAGTAACACCCCGCCCACCCGCGTGAGCCGGAGGAGCGCCGTCCGGGGCCCTCCGCAGGTGTCCGGAGGCGCACCAGAAATGGGTGAAAGGACGCGACGTCATGTCGGAAGCCGTCACACGCACCGTCACCACCCCGCCCGGCCTTCTTGCCTCCCTCGATCCACTGCTGCGGGAATGGCTGCCGCGACAGCGCTGGTTCGCGGGCAAGGGACGGCCGGTCACCGGGTTCACGCTCGTCGAGGCCACCGAGCTGCTGCCACCCTCACCCAAGCTCGGGCTGTACCACCTGCTCGTCCGCGCCCACCAGCCGCTCGTGCCGTCCCACGGGGCGCCCGGGCACCCCGGTGACTGCTACCAGCTGCTGATAGGCGTGCGCGAGGCGCTGCCGCCTCGGCTGGCGCCCGCGCTCATCGGACATGTGCCGTCGGGGCCGCTGGCCGGCCGGACGGTCTACGACGCCCTGCACGACACCAGGCCCGCCGAGCTGCTCCTGGAGGCGCTGCGCACCCGGGCCCGTATCGGCTCGCTCCGCTTCGACCGGGACCCCGGCCAGGACATCCGGCCCGGGCTGGTGCCGCGCGTGGTGACCGCGGAGCAGTCCAACTCGTCGATCGTCTACGGAGATACGTTCATTCTGAAGCTGTTGCGGCGGATCGTGCCCGGGGTCAACCCGGATCTGGAGCTGCCGCTGGCCCTGGCCCGCGAGGGCTGCCCCCGGGTTCCCGCGCCGACGGCCTGGATGGTGGCGGACGTCGACCCGGCAGCGGACCCGGTCGTCTCGACGGGACCGGTGGACCTGGCCGGCCAGCCGTACGTGCTCGGGGTGCTGCAACCGTTCGTGCAGGGCGCCTCCGACGGCTGGGAGCTGGCGCTGCGCGAGCTGGCCAAGGGCGAGGACTTCGCCGCGGAGGCGCGGGCGCTGGGGCGGGCCACCGCCGAGGTGCACACCGCGCTGGCCAGCGCGCTGCCCACGGTCACCCTCGGTCACGCGCAGCTCCGGCTCATGGTCGACGGCATGATCGAGCGGCTGGACGCGGCCGTCCAGGCGGTGCCCGCGCTGCGGCCGTACGCCGGCGGCCTGCGGTCGGCGTTCACGGCGCTCGGCGATCTGGCCGCCGACGGCCGTACCTGGACCGCGCAGCGCGTGCACGGCGATCTGCACCTCGGACAGTGCCTGCGCTCCCCCGCCGGCGAGTGGAAGCTGATCGACTTCGAGGGTGAGCCGGCCCGGCCGCTGGCCGAGCGGCGCATGCCGCAGCCGGCCGTGCGGGACGTCGCCGGCATGCTGCGGTCCTTCGACTACGCGGCGCGCTCGGCCGACCCGCCCCAGCCGGACTGGGCCGAGACCTGCCGTTCTGCGTACTGCTCCGGCTACGCGGAGGCCTCCGGCCGCGATCCGCGCACCGACCCGGTGCTGCTGCGCGCCTACGAGACGGACAAGGCGATCTACGAGGTGGTCTATGAGGCCCGGCACCGCCCCGACTGGCTGCCGGTGCCGCTGGCCGCCATAGACCGGCTCGCCTCGTCCGGCCACCTGACCTGACTGACCCACCTTCGCCCAGGAGGCTCCGCCCGTGACCCCCCGCCCTGAGTCCAGCGGTCCGCGTCCCAAGGGGACGGCCGGGGAGAAGATCCCCGAGCAGCCCACGGCCGCGCAGAAGAAGAGCGCCGCGAAGAAGACGGCGGTGCCGAAACAGGCAGCGGCCAAGAAGGGGACGGCCCCCGCGAAGAGGGCCGCCGCCAAGACGACGGCCCCGGCGAAGACGACCGCGAAGAAGGCCACCGCGAAGAAGGCCGCCGCGAAGAAGGCGGCGGCCGAGGAGACGCCGGTCACGGAGACGCCGGTCGCGGAAGCGGCCGCGAGGAAGGCGACGACCAGGAAGGCCGCCACCACGAAGGCGACCGCCGTCAAGGCGACCACCGGCAAGGCGGGCGCGACGAAGGCCGCCGCCGGCAAGACGGGCGCGGGCAAGACGGGCGCCGACGCCACGAAGGCGGCCACCACGAAGGCCTCCGTCACCAAGGCCGCTGCCACCAAGGCCGCCCCGACGAAGGTCTCCGCCACCAAGGCCGCTGCCACGAAGGTCTCCGCCACCAAGGCCGCTGCCACGAAGGCCGCCGGGACCAAGACCGCCGCCACCAAGGCCGCCCCGACGAAGGTCTCCGCCACCAAGGCCGCTGCCACGAAGGCCGCCGGGACCAAGACCGCCGCCACCAAGGCCGCCGCCACGAAGGCCGCCGCCACCAAGGCCGCCGCCACCAAGGCCGCCGCCACCAAGGCCGCCGCCACCAAGGCCGCTGCGAAGAAGACCTCGGCGGTCAAGGCCGCTGCGAAGAAGGCCGTCGCGAAGAAGAGCCCGGTGAAGAAGGCGCCCGCCGGGAAGGCCGGTGCGCGGAAGGCCACCGCCGCGCAGGCCGCCCCGGCCCAGCTCCTGCCACCGGAGATGGAGGTCGCCGTCTCGCCCGCCGTGGACGCCGGGGACCGCGAGCGGCTGCTGAACGGCACGCACCACGACCCGCACTCCGTGCTCGGCGCCCACCCCGTGCCCGGCGGCATCGCCTTCCGGGCGTTCCGGCCGTACGCGCTGTCGGTGACCGTCGTCGCCGGGGAGGTGCGGGCGGAGCTGCACGCCGACGGGGAGGGCTTCTTCTCCGGGCTGCTGCCGCTGCGGGAGGTGCCCGAGTACCGGCTGCTCGTGCAGTACGAGGGCACGCTCCTGGACACCGAGGACGCCTACCGCTTCCTGCCCACGCTCGGCGACCTCGACCTGCACCTGATCGGCGAGGGCCGGCACGAGGAGCTGTGGACGGCGCTGGGCGCGCACCCGATGACCCATGAGGGCGTGACCGGCACCCGCTTCGCGGTGTGGGCGCCGAACGCGCGCGGCGTGCGCGTGGCCGGCACCTTCAACTTCTGGGACGGCTCCGGGCACGCCATGCGCTCGCTCGGCTCGTCCGGCGTGTGGGAGCTGTTCCTGCCGGACGTCGGCGAGGGCGAGCTGTACAAGTTCGAGATCACCCGGCCCGACGGTTCGAAGACGATGCGCGCCGACCCGATGGCCCGCCGCACCGAGGTGCCGCCCGCGACCTCGTCGGTCATCACGTCCTCTCGGTACGAGTGGGGCGACGCCGAGTGGCTCGCCCGGCGCGCCGAGGCCCCGGCGCACGAGGCGCCGTTCTCGGTCTACGAAATCCATCTTCCTTCCTGGCGACCTGGGCTGACCTACCGTCAGCTCGCGGAGCAGCTCCCCGGCTATGTGAAGAACCTGGGCTTCACGCACGTCGAGCTGATGCCCGTCGCCGAGCACCCCTTCGGCGGCTCCTGGGGCTACCAGGTCACCGGCTTCTACGCGCCCACGGCCCGGCTGGGCACGCCGGACGACTTCCGGTACCTGGTCGACCGGCTGCACCAGGCCGGCATCGGCGTGATCATGGACTGGGTGCCGGCGCACTTCCCGCGCGACGACTGGGCGCTGGCCGAGTTCGACGGCCGCCCGCTGTACGAGCACGCGGATCCGCTGCGGGCCGCGCACCCCGACTGGGGCACGCTGGAGTTCGACTTCGGGCGCAACGAGGTGCGCAACTTCCTCGTCGCGAACGCCGTCTACTGGTGCGAGGAGTTCCACATCGACGGGCTCCGCGTGGACGCCGTCGCCTCGATGCTCTATCTCGACTACTCGCGCGAGCCCGGCCAGTGGACACCCAACGAGCACGGCGGCCGGGAGAACCTGGACGCGGTGGCGTTCCTGCAGGAGATGAACGCCACGGTGTACCGCAGGGTGCCCGGCGTGGTGACGGTCGCCGAGGAGTCCACCGCCTGGGACGGTGTCACCCGTGCCACCCACCACAAGGGCCCGAGCGGCTTCGGCGGGCTCGGGTTCGGGCTGAAGTGGAACATGGGCTGGATGCACGACACGTTGCAGTACATGAGCCACGAGCCGGTGTACCGCAAGTATCACCACGGGGAGATGACCTTCTCCATGGTGTACGCCTACAGCGAGAACTACGTCCTGCCGATCTCCCACGACGAGGTCGTGCACGGCAAGGGCTCCCTGGTGTCGAAGATGCCGGGCGACTGGTGGCAGCAGCGTGCCGGGGTCCGCTCCTACCTCGGTTACATGTGGGCCCACCCGGGCAAGCAACTGCTGTTCATGGGACAGGAGTTCGCGCAGGGCGCGGAGTGGTCCGAGGCGCACGGCCCCGACTGGTGGCTGCTGGACCCGGGCTACGGGGCGGAGGCCGACCACCGGGGCGTGCGCGACCTGGTCCGCGACCTCAACGCCGTCTACCGCGCCACTCCCGCGCTGTGGCGGCTGGACACGGACCCGGCCGGTTTCGAGTGGATCGTCGGCGACGCCGCCGACGACAACGTGCTCGCGTTCCTCCGGCTGGACCCGGAGGGCAACCCCCTGCTGGCGGTGTCGAACTTCGCGCCGGTGATCCGCCCGGACTACCGCCTGGGCGTGCCGGAGGACGTCCCGGCCTGGCACGAGGCCGTGAACACCGACGCGGCCCGCTATGGCGGCAGCGACGTCACCAACCCCGACCCGGTCAAGCCCGAGGCCCAGCCCTGGCACGGGCGTCCGGCGAGCATCCGCCTGACCCTGCCGCCGCTGGCGACGGTCTGGCTGCGTCCGGCGTAGACGGCCTGTGACAGGGGTGTGACCCAAGGAGTGGCCTCCGTCACAGCCCGTCCGGTCCGGGAGTGGTGGGGTGGCCGCATGCGTGCCACCCCGCTCACCCACCGGCCCGGAAGGGACCGAGGCCCGTGCTGACGGGTCCCGGAGTCCGGGCGGCCTGTGCCGTCGTCTCGTCGACCGACGCCGCTGGGACCGCCGCGATGGCGTTTCCCGGGCGGCCCGGTCCGTGGCCCGTGCGTCTGATCCGCCGGGCCGCGACGTCGGCCGCCGCCTCATGACGCTGCTGCCGGTCTTCGCCGGGCTGGTGGTGGCGGTGGTCGCCCTGCGCGGCCTGCTGACCCATCCGCTGCTGCCGCCGTGGGTGCGCACCTCGGTCTTCTGGACGGTTCCGCTCTCCGCCCTCACCTGGGTGTACATCATGGCCGCGGACGACCCGGTGCTCTTCCCTGACACGGCTCCCTGCCCCAGGGAGCCGTACCAGGAGGGCGTCATCGGCGGCGGCGAGGTGGCGGGCGTCTCCACCGCCTTCCCACCGCGCGCCTACTGCCGGTGGGAGGACGGCACCGTCTACGAACTCACGCCCGGCGCCGAGTTCCTGTTCTGGGTCCTGTTCGCCCTCACGGTCGTACCGCTCGGCGCGGGGCTGTGGCACGCCCTGCGGGATCCTAGGTCCCAGGTGCACTAGGCGCGTTCCGCGGACTGACCGAGCGCCTCCGCCAGGGGCCCGGGCAGTGGCCCCGTGTGCAGCACGCCGAGCCGCTGGGTGGCCCGGGTCAGGGCCACGTACAGGTCGCTGGTGCCGTACCGGCCGGGCTCCACCACGAGGACCGAGTCGAACTCCAGGCCCTTGGCCTGGCGCGGATCGAGCAGGACGACCGTCCGGGTGAGGTCGGGCTCGGCGCCCGCCGTCACGCCGTCCAGCCGGGCCGCGAGGGAGCGGTGGAGGTCGCGCGGCGCGATCACCGCGAGCCGGCCCTCGGCCGGGGTGAGTTCCCCGACCGCCTTGGCGACGGCCCCGGGAAGGTCGTCGGTGGCCCGGGCCCAGGGCCGTACGCCGGTGGAGCGGACCGAGCCGGGCGGCTCGAACTCCGGGTTCTCGGCGCGGACCACGGCTGCCGCGACGTCCATGATCTCGGCCGGGGTGCGGTAGTTGACGCCCAGCCGGGTGTGCTCCCAGCGGTCCTCCACGTACGGGGCGAGGATGGCGTCCCAGGAGCCGACCCCGGCCGCCTCCGCCGTCTGCGCCGGGTCGCCGACCAGGGTCATCGAGCGGGTCGGGCTGCGCCGCATCAGCAGCCGCCACGCCATCGGCGACAGTTCCTGCGCCTCGTCGACGATGATGTGACCGAACGCCCAGGTGCGGTCGGCGGCGGCCCGCTCGGCGGCGCTGCGATGGTCGTCCTCCTCGTGCCGCTCGGCGAACCGCTCGGCGTCGATGATGTCGTGCGCGGACAGCACCTCGGAGCCCTCGGGGTCGTCCTCCTCCTTGTCCTCGAACTCGTAGGTCCGGGAGGCGTACGACACGTCCAGCACGCCCTGCGCGTAGGCGATCTGCCGCTCCCGCTCGCGCTCGGCGCGCTCCCGGGCCAGCCGGTCGTCCTCGCCGAGCAGTTCGGCGGCCTCGTCCAGCAGCGGCACGTCCGCGACCGTCCAGCGCCGGGTCACCGGGCGGCGCACGGCGTCGGCGTCCTCGGCGGGCAGGAACTCCTCGGGCGCGGCGAGGAAGTCCGCGACGAGCCGCTGCGGGGTGAGCACCGGCCACAACTGGTCGATCGCCGCCCACACTTCGGGGTTCTCCGCGAGGTCGTCGCGGATCTGGGTGATGTCGCTGGGGTCGAGCAGGCTGGACCCGTCGAACGGGTCGGTGCCGATCCGCTCGGCGTACAGCTCGGTGAGGGTGTTGAGGATGTGGCCCTCGAAGTGCTCGCGGGCGGCGTTGTGCGGCAGCTTGGCGGCACGGGTGCGCTCGCGGGCGACGTTGACCAGGCCGTCGTCGAGCATCAGGACCTCGCGGTCGTGCTCGATGGCGATCACCGGGTCGGGCAGCGCCTGCCGGCTGCGGACGACCTCGGCGAGCACGTCGGCCATGCCGGCCCGGCCCTTCACGGCCGCCGCCTCGGGCGTGTCGGTGGCGGTCGCCTTCACGCCGGGGTACAGCTCGCCGACGGTCGCGAGGAGCACGCCCGTCTCACCGAGGGAGGGCAGCACCTCGCCGATGTAGCCGAGGAACGCCGGGTTGGGCCCGACGATCAGCACCGCCCGCTTGGCCAGCAGCTCGCGGTGCTCGTAGAGCAGGTAGGCGGCGCGGTGCAGGGCGACGGCCGTCTTGCCGGTGCCCGGGCCGCCCTCCACGACCAGGACGCCGCGGTGCGGGGCGCGGATGATGCGGTCCTGGTCGGCCTGGATGGTCCGCACGATGTCGCTCATGCGGCCGGTGCGCGCCGAGTTCAGCGCGGCGAGCAGCACGGCGTCGCCCGTCGGGTCCTCGTGGCCGGTGCGGGTCTCGTCGCCGAGGTCGAGGAGCTCGTCGTGCAGGCCGGTGACCCTGCGGCCCTCGGTGGCGATGTGCCGTCGGCGCCTGAGGCCCATCGGGGTGTGGCCGGTGGCCAGGTAGAAGGGGCGGGCGACGTCGGCGCGCCAGTCGATCAGGACGGGCGTGCGCTCGGCGTCGTCGGTGCGCAGGCCGATGCGTCCGATGTGGTGGGTGACGCCGGAGGTGAGGTCGATCCGGCCGAAGCACAGGGACCCGTCGACCGCGTCCAGCGCGGCGAGCAGCCCGGAGCGCTCGGCCACGAGGATGTCCCGCTCCAGCCTGGCCTGCATGGGGGTGTTGCCCTGCGCGAGCGCGTCCCCGACGGAGGTCTCGGTGTCGCCGCGCAGCGCGTCCACGCGCGCGTACAACCCGTCGATGAATTCCTGTTCCTGTCGCAATTCATCGTCCGGAAATTCGGTGTTTGACAATTCCGCTCCCGCCCGGATATACTGTGCTCACTGAACTTCACCGTGCTTCATCGACTTGAAGTCACGAATGAATCAATATACGCGAGGAAATCCCCCGAGCACAATTGCTCGGGGGATTTCCTCGTTCTCCGGGCCCGGTGCTCTCACAGCACGTCGGACAGCTCCTGGAGCAGCCGCCGCTTGGCTCGCGCGCCGACCATGGACTTCACGGGCTGGCCGTCGCGGAACACCAGGAACGTCGGCATGGACAGCACCTTGTAGGCGTTCGTGGTCAGCGGATTGTGGTCCACGTCCAGCTGGACGACCTTCAGCCGGTCGCCCTCCTCGGAGGCGAGGGCCCTGAGCACCGGCGCCATCTGCCGGCAGGGCGGGCACCAGTCGGCGGTGAACTCCACCAGGACCGGCCGGTCCGCGCCGATCACCTCGGCCCCGAAGTCCGCGTCCGTCACTTCGGTCACCATGGGTGCCTCCCCAGTTCGCAGCGGGGCTCCGGACCGTCCGGAGCCCCGGCCTCGGCGGCCAGCTCGGCCCGCGCCAGCTGTCGCGCGACGGTGTCCCGGACGGCGCTCAACTGACCGAGCAGCGCGTCGAGTTCGTCCAGCTTGCGCCGGTAGACGGCGAGGGAGGCCGGGCAGGAGTCGCCCTCGGGGTGCCCGGCGCGCAGGCACTCCACGAAGGGCCGCGTCTCCTCCAGGTCGAACCCGAAGTCCTGCAGCGTGCGGATCTGCGTCAGCAGCCGCAGGTCGTCCTCGTCGTAGGTCCGGTATCCGTTGCCCGTGCGCCGCGCGGGCAGCAGGCCCCGCGCCTCGTAATACCGCAGCGTCCGCGTCGTGGTCCCGGCGCGTGCGGCCAGCTCGCCGATTCGCATGCCACCGAACGTAATCCTTGACGCCCACGTCAAGGCAACAGCGGTGTTCCGCCTCCCCCGGTGAGACCGCCAGGAACGGGGTGGTGGCGCGGCCCGGTACGGAGATCCCCCCGTCGAGCCGGCCCCGAACGACCGCGGATCCCCTGCCGGGCACGACCGGGAAACGGCCGCGGCCGAACACGTCTGCGGACTGACCCCGGGGCGAACCGGCAACGGACAGCCGGGACTCGGCAGCCACCACGGAGCCGCTGCCGGGCACCCCGGGACGTCGGCCCGGACGGTGCCGGGGCCAGCCGGCCACGGACAGCCGAGGCCCGGCATCCGCCATGGACCCGCTCCCGACCACCGAAGCCCGGCAGCCGCCACCGACCCGCTCCCGACCACCGGGAAACGGACGCGGCCGATCGCGGACCCCGGGCCAACCCCCGGGCCAACAGGCCACGGACAGCCGGGCCCGGCAGCCGCCGCGGACCCGCTGCCCACCACCGGGAAGCGGACACGGCCGGACACAACTGCCGGGAGCAGGCGCGGCCGCCAGGCCGGTCCGGCTAGCGCGTCACGTTCGCGGACTGCGGCTTCCTGGGCTCGGCGGGCTCGGGGGCCGGCTTCCGTCTCCCGGGCAGCAGCAGCGCCACCGCGACCGTGCCGATGCCCAGGACCACGGCTCCGACCAGACTGGTGTGTGCCACCGCGTCGGCGAAGGAGGAGCCCACCGCGTCGGCCATCTGCCGTGCCCCGCCGGCCAGTTGCTCGGCCTGGGCCTTGAGCTGCCCGGCCTGCCGCGGGTCGCCGGTGTGCGCGGCCTGCTCGGCGAGCTGCCGCGCCTTGTCACCGATGCCCCGCGCCACGGCGTATCCGGCGCCGACGGAGTCCTGGGCGGTCTCCAGGGAGGACGCGGGCAGCCTGCTGCCTGCCGTGGCGTCGGAGAGGTGGCCGGAGTACGACGTGGCCAGCAGCGAGCCGAGGATGGCGATGCCGAGCGAGCCGCCCAGTTCCAGCGACGTGTCGTTCACCGCCCCGCCGACGCCGAGTTCCGACTCGGGGAACGCCCCCATGATCGCGTCCGTGCAGGGCGAGAGCGCGAGCCCGATCGCGAGGCCGAGGACGACCAGGGGCGCGACGAAGTCGCCGTACGCCGAACCGGAGTCGACCCGGGTGAGCAGGGCCAGCGCCGCCGTGCCGCCGACCATCCCGGCCGTGACGGTCCACTTCATGCCGACCCGGGGGGTGAGGTACCCGGTCAGGGCCGCGCCGACGAACACGGCACCCGCCAGCGGCAGCATCCGCACGCCCGTGTCCAGGGCGTCGTAGCCGAGGACGAACTGCAGGTGCTGCGTCAGGTAGTAGAAAGCCCCGAAGACGGCCAGGAAGAACAGCGCGACGGCGAGGTTGGAGCCCGCGAAGCGCCGGTCGGTGAAGCGGCGCACATCGAGCAGCGGGCGCGGATGGCGCAGCTCCCACACCACGAAGGCGACGAGCCCGGCGCCCGCCACGGCCGCGGCCGTGATCGCCTTGGCGCCCCAGCCGAAGTGCGGTCCCTCGATGATCATGTAGACCAGTGCGGCGATCCACACCACGGACAGCAGCCCGCCGCCGTGGTCGATGCGCCCGCGGTCGGCGGCCTTGGACGGCGGGACCAGGACGAACGCGCCGATGAGTGCCAGCGCGGCGACGGGGACGTTGATCAGGAACGTCGACGACCAGCCGTGGTGCTCCAGCAGCGCACCGGCGACCAGCGGCCCGGCCGCGATGGCGAGTCCGGCCGTGGCGGTCCACAGCGTGATGGCCCGGGCCCGCTCGGCCCGCGGGAAGGTCGCGGCGAGCAGGGACAGCGTGGCGGGCATGATCATGGCGGCGCCCGCGCCCATCACGGCCCGGGCCGCGATGACCGCCGTGGCGCTGTCGGCGAGGTAGCCGGAGACGGCCCCGCCGCCGAAGACGAGGAGCCCGAGCACGAGCGCGCCCCGGCGGCTGTACTTGTCGCCGATCGCGCCGAGCAGCAGCATCAGCGCCGCGTACGGGACGGTGTAGCCGTCGATGACCCACTGCAGGTCGGCGCTGGACAGGCCGAGGTCCTCGGTCATGGCGGGCGCGGCCACGGTGAGGGCGGTGTTCGCCATCACGATGATCAGCAGGCTCAGGCAGAGCACGAGCAGCGCCCACCAGCGGCGCGGGTAGGGGCGGTCCATCCTCTCGGCCGGTTCGGTCATGACGAGTCGCATGGCAGGGGCTGCCTTCCTGACTGATTTGCACATGGATGTGCATTTACACAACGCTGTGCAATCTACGCCGTTGCACAGCGCTGTGCAACTTGCCGTCGGAGGGGCACAATGGCGTCCATGACCACGGGCACCACCAGCCGCGCCGACGCCAACCGCCGCCGCATCCTCGATGTCGCCCTCGCCGAGCTGTTGCGGGACCCCGACGCGTCGATGGACCAGATCGCCCGCGCGGCGGGTGTCGTCCGGCGCACGGTCTACGGGCACTTCCCGAACCGCGAGGCGCTCATCAGCACCCTCGTCGACGAGGCCGTGGAGGCCCTCGCGGCCGCGCACGCGGCGGGCCGCGAGGGCGTGGGGGAACCGGCCGAGGCCGTGGCCCGCTCGGTGCTGGCCGTGTGGGAGATCGCCGACCGGTACCGGCTGCTGATCGCGCTCGCCCAGCGCACGGTGACCATGCAGGGCATCAGGGAGCGGCTCGCCCCCGTCCGGGAGACCGCCACCGGCATGCTGCGGCGCGGCCTCGACCAGGGCGTCTTCAGCTCACCCCTGCCCGCCCCGGCCCTGGCGTATGTGCACGAGCAGATGCTGGTGGCGCTGATGGAGGCGGTGAACGACGGGCTCGTGGCAGCAGAAGAGGCGGGCCGCTGCGCCGCGGTCACCATCCTGACCGCGGCGGGCGTGCCCGCCTCGACCGCCACCGAGCTGGTGGCGGAGCTGAACGACTGATCCTTCTGCCGGGGCTGTGACGTGAGGTCCGGGCGGCTGGGCGACGGGGGGACACCCAGCCGCCCGGAGTCCTGGGGAGGCGACGCGGCCGTCAGGCCTTGGCCAGCTCCTTCTCGCCGCCCTGCTCGGCCACCTCGACGTGGTCGCCGCGGGCCGGGCCGCCGTGGCCGTCGTCCAGCAGCGTCTTCTCGTCGAAGGGCAGGTGACCGGCGAGTACCTGGTCGACCCGCTCCCGGTCGATCTCCTTGGTCCAGGTGCCGATCAGCACGGTGGCGACGGCGTTGCCGGCGAAGTTGGTCAGGGCGCGGGCCTCGCTCATGAAGCGGTCGATGCCGACGATGAGGCCGATGCCGTCCACCAGGGCCGGCTTGTGCGACTGAAGACCGCCGGCCAGGGTGGCGAGACCGGCGCCGGTGACACCGGCGGCGCCCTTGGAGGCGACCAGCAGGAAGAGCAGCAGCGGGATCTGCTCGCCGATGGACATCGGGGTGCCCATGGCGTCGGCGATGAACAGCGAGGCCATGGTCATGTAGATCATGGTGCCGTCGAGGTTGAAGGAGTAGCCGGTCGGGACGGTGATGCCGACCACCGGCTTGCTGACGCCCAGGTGCTCCATCTTCGCGATGAGCCGCGGCAGCGCGGACTCGGAGGAGGAGGTGGAAAGGATCAGCAGGAACTCACGGCCGAGGTACTTGAACAGCGTGAGGATGTTCAGGCCGGAGATCACCCGCAGCAGGACGCCGAGCACGATGAAGACGAAGAGGAAGCAGGTCACGTAGAAGCCGAGCATCAGCACGGCGAGGCTCTTGAGCGCGTCCAGGCCGGCGGAGCCGGTGACGGCGGCGATGGCGCCGAAGGCACCGATCGGGGCGGCCCACATCACCATGGCGAGGATGCGGAAGACGAGCCGCTGGATGTGCTCGACGCCGCGCAGGATGGGCTGTCCTGCCGAGCCCATGCCCTGCAGCGCGAAGCCGGCGAGCAGCGCGATCAGCAGGGTCTGCAGCACCGACTCGCTGGTGAAGGCGGAGACGATCGTGGTCGGGATGATGCCGAGCAGGAACTCGGTGGTGTCCTTGGCCTCGGCGTCGACCTGCGCGTGCCCGGCGTCCTTGACGGCGTCGGTGACCGCGAGGCCCGTGCCCGGCTCCAGGATGTTCCCGACGACCAGGCCGATGCTCAGGGCGACCAGCGACATCACCATGAAGTAGCCGAGGGCGATACCGCCGACGGCACCGACCTTGGCGGCCTTGCGCACCGAGCCGATGCCCAGCACGATCGTGCAGAAGATGATCGGCGAGATCATCATCTTGATCAGGTTCACGAAGCCCGTGCCGATGGGCTTCAGCTCGACAGCGAAGTCGGGTGCGGCCAGACCCACCGCGATACCGGCGGCGACCGCGATGATCACCGCGATGTACAGATAGTGCGTGCGGTCCCGCTTGGCCTTGGGTGCGGCAGGTGCCGTATCGGCTGCGCTGGTCACGGCGGCCCTCCTTGACGACGTCGTCGGCATCACCGGCGTGCGGCTCACGTCCGGGAAAACTCCGGGAAACTCCGGGGAACTGCGAGAACAGGGAGCGGGACTCCCGGAGATGCGTAATGGGGAATGCCGTGACTATGTCGTCCCCTGTGAGCGCGGTCACCCTTCCGTTCATTTAGTTCACAATCGGCCACGGTGCAGACTGACGGCATGCGCCTCACCGTCCCCCGACCCCGCAGCCTGGCGGGCCAGCTCTTCGCCATGCAGGCCGTGCTGATAGCGGTCGTCGTGGCCGGATACGCGCTGTTCACCTATGTCAGCGACCGCAGCCAGGCCGAGGAGGCCGCGGCGCGCCAGGCCAGGGCGGTGGCGCGGTCGGTCGCCGACTCCCCGTCCGTGCTGGCGGCGACCCGCACCCCCGACCCGACGGCCGAGCTGCAGCCGTACGCGCTGCGGGTGATGCGGGACACCGAGGTCGACTTCATCACGATCATGGATCCGCGGGGCATCCGCTGGACGCACCCCGACCCGAGACAGATCGGCCAGACCTTCCAGGGCCACACCGACAAGGCGCTGCGCGGCCAGACCTTCACCGAGACCTACACCGGCACGCTCGGCCCGTCGGTCCGGGCGGTCACCCCGATCCAGGACGGCCCAAGGGTGGTCGGCCTGGTCAGCGCGGGCATCCGGGTCGAGGAGATCACCCAGCGCGTCCAGGAGCAGCTGACGGCCCTGCTCGGCGTGGCGGCCGGAGCGCTGGTGCTGGGCGCGGTCGGCACCTACGTCATCAACGCCCGGCTGCGCCGCCACACCCACGGGATGAACGCGGCCGAGCTGAGCCGGATGCACGACTACCACCAGGCCGCCCTGCACGCGGTGCGCGAGGGGCTGCTGATGCTGGACGGGCAGTACCGCGTGGCGTTGATCAACGACGGAGGGCGGGAGCTGCTCGGCGTGACCGGGGACGTGGTGGGCAGGTCGGTGGCGCGGCTGGGGCTGCCCGCCCCGCTGACCGGCGCGCTGCTGGCCTCGGAGCCCCGGGTGGACGAGGTGCACCTCACGGCCTCCCGGGTCCTGGTGATCAACACCTCGCCGGTGTCGGGCGGGGAGCGGCGCGGTACCGTCGTGACCCTGCGCGATGTCACCGAACTCCAGTCGCTCATGGGCGAGTTGGACTCCGAGCGGGGCTTCACCCAGGCGCTGCGCTCACAGGCCCACGAGGCGGCGAACCGGCTGCACACGGTCGTCTCGCTGATCGAGCTGGGCCGGGCGGAGGAAGCCGTGGAGTTCGCGACGGCCGAGCTGGAGCTGGCCCAGGCGCTCACCGACCAGGTGGTGGCCGCGGTGAGCGAGCCGGTGCTGGCGGCCCTGCTGTTGGGCAAGACCGCCCAGGCGAACGAACGGGGCGTGGAGCTGGTGGTGTCGGAGGACAGCAGCCTCGACGACGGACTGCTGCCCGAGTCCCTGCCGGCCCGTGACCTGGTGACCATCCTGGGCAACTTGATCGACAACGCCGTGGACGCGGCGCAGGGCAGCGTACGGGCCCGGGTGACGGTGGCCGCGTACACCGAGACCGCGGGCGGCCCTGCGGAGCTGGTGATGCGAGTGTCGGACACGGGGCCGGGCGTGGATCCCGAGCACGCCGAGGCCGTCTTCCAGCGGGGCTTCACGACGAAGCCGGCGGGCCCGGGCGGCCGGGGGCTGGGTCTGGCGCTGGTCCGGCAGGCGGCGCACCGGCACGGCGGGACCCTGTCGGTGACGGGTGCCGCCGGCGGCGGGGCACAGTTCGAGGTACGGCTGCCGCTGAGCCGGGCGGCGGGCGCGACACCCCGCGGGCTCGCCCGGGACGGCTCGGCACCGGCGGACCCGGCCGCCGCGCTCCCGCTGCCCGCGGGGCCGGCGCCCGGGACCTCCGGGGGCCCCACGTCCAAGGCCTGTGGAGGCGACGCATGACGAGCGAGTCGACGAGACAGAAGGACATCCGCGTCCTGGTCGTCGAGGACGACCCGGTGGCCGCCGACGCGCACGTCCTCTACGTCGGCCGGGTGCCCGGCTTCGTGGCCGTGGGCAAGGCGCACTCGGGTGCGGAGGCCCGCCGGGTCCTGGAGCGCACCCCCGTCGACCTGCTCCTGCTCGACCTGCACCTGCCCGATGTGCACGGGCTGCAGCTGGCCCGCTCCCTGCGCGCGGCCGGCCACCACGCCGACGTGATAGCGGTGACCTCGGCCCGCGACCTGGCCGTCGTGCGCGAGGGCGTCTCGCTCGGCGTGGTGCAGTACGTGCTGAAGCCGTTCACCTTCGCCACCCTGCGCGACCGGCTGGTGCGGTACGCGGAGTTCCACGCCGCGGTCGGGGAGGCCAGCGGCCAGGACGAGGTGGACCGGGCGCTCGCCGCCCTGCGCGCGCCGGGCCCGGCCGCGCTGCCCAAGGGTCTGAGCGCGCCGACCCTGGAGCGCGTGACACTCGCCCTGCGCGACAGTGCGGAGGGCCTCACGGCCGCAGGCGTGGCCGAGACGGTGGGCATCTCCCGCATCACGGCCCGCCGTTACCTGGAGCACCTCGTCGACGCGGGCCGCGCGGCCCGCCGCCCCCAGTACGGCACGGTCGGGCGGCCGGAGTTGCAGTACCGCTGGGTCACCGGCCAGTGACGGTCCATCAGCCGGCGATCGGACCCCCGCACGCGCATTGACCTGACTAGACCATTCCACTTACGGTCACGACGCAGCCACCCGGCCACAACGAAGTGCGCCCGTAGGAGGTCGTGCCCGTGCGCCCCACCGCCGCCCTCGCTCCCCTCGCTCCCCTCGCCGCCCTGGTCCTCGCCGCCACGACGCTCACCGCGTGCGGTGGGGGCTCCGGCAGCGACCCGGACACCGTGAAGGTCTCCTTCAAGCAGTCCACGGACAACTCCGTGAAGGTGATGGACACCTATCTCGCGGACATCAAAAAGCAGTTCGAGAAGGCCCACCCGGGCAAGAAGGTCGAACTGGTCCCGATCAAGGCCCCGGACTCGGAGTACTACACCAAGCTCCAGCAGATGCTCCGCTCCCCCAAGACCGCCCCCGACCTGGTCTACGAGGACACGTTCCTCATCAACTCGGACATCACCAGCGGGTACCTGAAGCCCCTCGACGCCTACCTCTCCAAGTGGCCGGACTGGAACCGGTTCATCGACACGGCGAAGGCTGCCGCCAAGGGCGAGGACGGCAAGACGTACGGCGTCCCGGACGGCACCGACACCCGCGGCCTCTGGTTCGACAAGGACATCTTCGCCAGGGCCGGCCTGCCCGCCGACTGGCAGCCGAAGACCTGGAACGACGTCCTCACCGCCGCCCGCACCATCAAGAAGAAGGTCCCCGGCGTCATCCCGTTCAACGTCTACACGGGCAAGCCGGTCGGCGAGGCCGCCACCATGCAGACCTTCGAGATGCTCCTGTACGGCACCAACGACGGCCGCACGGACCCCCTCTACGACAAGGAGGGCAAGAAGTGGATCGCCGGCGGCCAGGGCTTCAAGGACGCGCTCGCCTTCGTCGAGACGGTCTACGAGGAGAAGCTCGGCCCGGACGTCTCCGACGCGCTCGACCCCAACGTCATGACCCGCGTGCGCGGCGAGTGGCTGCCGCAGGGCAAGCTCGGCATCGCCCTCGACGGCTCCTGGCTCCCGCAGGACTGGCTGCCCGGCAGCGGCCACGAGTGGCCCGAGTGGTCGAAGGAACTGGGCCTGGCCGCCATGCCGACCCAGCACGGCCAGGCGCCCGGCAAGGTGAGCATGTCCGGCGGCTGGACCTGGTCCATCCCCGCCAAGGCCGGCAATCCGGACCTGGCGTTCGAGTTCGTCAAGACGATGCAGACCAAGGCCAACGCGCAGAAGTGGTACATCGCCAACTCCGGCATCGCCGTCCGCGAGGACGTCGCCGAGGACCCGGCGTACGTCGACGCGCAGCCCGGCATCGAATTCTTCACCGACCTGGTGGCCTCGACGCACTACCGCCCCGCCTACCCGGCCTACCCGAAGGTCTCCACGGCCATCCAGGAGGCGATGGAGAGCGTCACCACGGGCGACGCGTCGGTCGACGAGGCCACGAGCGCCTACACGGACGCCCTCAAGGACGCGACCGGCAACCAGGTGGCCGAACGGTGAGCGAGGGCCCCCGCACATGACCACCACCGCGCCCCGCCCACCCCTCGCCAAGACATCCGGGACACCGCACCCGGCACGCGGCCCCCGCCTGCCGGTGCGGGCCCTGCCCCTGACCCCCGCGGTCGTCCTCCTGGTCCTCTTCCTGGCCGGCCCGATCGCGTACTGCGTCTGGATCGCCTTCACCGACCTCCAGCTCACCGGCCAGGCCGAGGCGTCGTTCGTCGGCTTCGACAACTTCACCCGGGCCTTCGGGGACGAGGCGTTCCTCAACGCCGTCCGGCTGACGCTGGTGTTCACGGTCCTGTCGTCGCTGATCGGGCAGAACACCCTCGGCCTGGCGCTCGCCGCGCTGATGCGGCGCGCGTCGAAACCGGTGCGCACCCTGACCGGCGGCATCGTGGTCACGGCGTGGGTCCTGCCGGAGGTGGTGGCGGGCTTCCTCCTCTACGCGTTCTTCCGCCGCGAGGGAACCCTGAACGCCGTCCTGGACTGGCTGCACCTGCCCTCCCAGAACTGGCTGTACACCCTGCCCATCCTGGCGGTGTCCTTCGCCAACGTCTGGCGGGGCACGGCCTTCTCGATGCTGGTCTACTCGGCCGCGCTGAACGAGATCCCGCAGGAGATCACCGAGGCGGCCGAGGTCGACGGGGCGGGCGGCTGGCGTCGCATGTGGCACATCACGCTGCCCATGATCCGCCGCTCCATCGGCACGAACCTGATGCTCAACACCCTGCAGACCCTCTCGGTCTTCGGCCTGATCTGGGTGATGACGCGGGGCGGCCCGGGCGGCAGGAGCCAGACGCTGCCGCTGTTCATGTACGGACAGGCCTTCCAGAACAGCCTGATCGGCTACGGCACGGCGGTCGCCCTGCTCCTCCTCCTGGTCGGCTCCCTCTTCTCCCTCGTCTACCTGCGCCTGCTGCGGACGGAGGTCTGACCCGCATGGCTTCGCTCGCCTCCCGCCGCACCACCCGCCGCCTGGCCGCGGACGCCGGCCTGCTGGTGGTCGCCGCCGCGTTCGTCCTGCCCCTGGCCTGGGTGGTCCTCTCGGCCCTCGACCCCCACGCGAACCTCCGGGTGAAGGCGCCCGACGGCCTGACCCTGGACCACTTCGACGCCGTCCTGACCCCCGAGATCACCTTCACCCCCCTGCTCAACAGCCTGATCCTGTGCGGCGGCGCGACGCTGCTGACGGTGGTCTGCGCGGCCCTGGCCGCCTATCCCCTGTCCCGCTTCCGCTCCCGCTTCAACCGGCCGTTCCTGCTGACGATCCTCTTCGCCACCAGCCTGCCCATCACGGCGATCATGGTCCCGGTCTACGCGCTCTTCGTGCAGGTCGACCTGATCGACACCATGCACGGCACGATCCTCTTCTTCGCCGCGTCCCAACTGCCGTTCGCCATCTGGCTGATGAAGAACTTCATGGACGGCGTCCCGAAGGAGCTGGAGGAGGCGGCCTGGACGGACGGCGCCTCCTCCTTCCAGTCCCTCGCCCGCATCGTGCTGCCTCTGATGGGCCCGGGCGTGGCCGTGGTGACGGTCTTCTCCTTCGTCATGATGTGGGGCAACTTCTTCGTCCCCTTCATGCTCCTGCTCACCCCCGACCAGATGCCGGCGTCGGTCAGCATCAACGACTTCTTCGGCAACCGTGGCATGGTGGCGTACGGCCAGCTGGCCGCGTTCTCTCTCGTCTACTCCACGCCGGTGATCCTGTTGTACGTCCTGATCGCGAGACGCCTGGGAGGGGGCTTCGCGCTGGGCGGGGCGGTGAAGGGCTGAACAGACCGGGAAGCAACCGGCAGCGCCGGCTGTTGCTCCTCATGGTCGCGGTGATCACCGCGTTCCACACGAGGGGGAGACATGTCCGTGCGTGCTCTGGTGGTCGATCCGGCCGCGTCCGAAACGGTCCGTCTGGGCGAGGTCGCCGAGCCCGTGCCCGGGCCGGGTCAGGTCCTGGTGGAGGTGTCGCACGCCTCGCTGAACCACGGCGACCTCAACGACGCCCGCTCCGGGCGGGTGCCGGTGGGAGCGGTGCTCGGATCGGACGCCGCCGGCGTGGTCGTCCGGGCCGCGGCCGACGGGACCGGGCCGGCGGTGGGCACGCGGGTGGTGGCCCTCACCTCGGGGGCGTTCGCCGAGCGCGTCGCGATCGACGTGGGTGCGCTCGCCGAGGTGCCCGGGGGTCTGGACCCGGCCAGGGCGGTGGCCCTGCCGGTCGCCGGGGTGGCGGCTCTGCGCTCGCTGCGGGCCGCCGGACTCGGTCCCGGCAAACGGGTGCTGGTCACGGGGGCGTCCGGCGGAGTCGGCCGGTTCGCCGTCCAGCTGGCGGCCCGGGCCGGTGCCCATGTGATCGCGTCCGTCGGTTCGGCCGCCCGCGCCGAGGGCCTGGCCGAGTCCGGCGCGGACGAGGTGCTGGTCGGGCTGGAAGGGCTGCGGGAGCCGGTGGACATCGTCATCGACAGCGTCGGTGGCCCTCAACTGGTCGCCGCCTGGAGCCTGCTCGCGCCCGGCGGCAGTGTCCAGAGCGTCGGCTGGACCTCGGGGGAACCGGCGGTCTTCCCGCCGTACGCGACCGTCGGCCCGGCCAAGTCCCTGTCCTCCTTCGTCATCGACTCGGACGCGGGCGCGGACCTGGCCGTCCTCACCGCGCTGGCCGCCGAGGGGGTCCTGACCGTCGAGACCGGCTGGCAGGGCCCGTGGGACCGGTTCGACGAGGCGGCGGAAGCGCTGCGGGCGCGCCGGATCCGCGGGAAGGCCGTGCTGGAGGTGACGTCCCGCTGAGCGGCGGGGCGGGGGACGGCCCGGCCCTCCCCCGCCCCCGACCTGGCGGCCAGCGCACCGGGCAGGGCCGCTTCGCGTCGAACGACCAGCCCGGCACGAGATACCGCATCGCCCCGCGCCCCCAGCGCCTTCTCCCGGTACAGCTCGTGCGCCGCCAGCAGCCGGTCCGCGTCGAGCGCGACGCCCAGCCCCGGCGCGTTCGGCACCGCGATCTCCCCGTCCACGTCCGCGGCGGGTCCACCGTCAGCCGCTCCAGCCCCTCCTGCCAGATCCAGTGCGTGTCCAGCGCGTTGCACTCCCCCGGTGAACCGACGGCCCATCTCTGATGCAGACGGCGTCTACGTATAGATGGAGGCTAAGTGAGTGAACGACATGGGGCAATGGTTCGACGATCACGCATCACCCGCGGGGGAACGCCCGCGGCGGACCGTACGAATCGGGCCGCGCCTCGTCCCGCGCGCCCGCCCCGCCGAGGAGGTGACTGGGACGCACGCGGCTTCGACGCCCGCCCGCGTGCCCGACATCGGGGACACCCCGGCCACGCCCACGCCCCCGGGGCGCGGGGAGATCGGGGACGCGAATATGCCCGCTGAGCTTGCCGTTCGCCGCAGGCGCGGTCGCCGCGCGACCCGGTCAGCGCACCGGACGCGGCCCGTGCCCGCACAACCGTCCACCGGACGGGCGGTCCTCGGCATCGGCGAACCCGCCGGTAGCCGTAGCTTCCTACAATCCGTGATCCTGGCCGAACCGATCGTAGTCGCCCCACCCCGGCGCCCCTAGCTTGAGGCCCGTGCGCCGACCTTCACCCCGCCCGAGCGAGCCCTCCCCCACGACGACTCCGCCCTTCAACGCCCCCGCCGCGCGCCGGCTGCGCGCGGCCCTCGGCATGGCCCCCGAGCACGTCGCCCACGGCATGCGCGTCTCGTACGGGCACCCGCACGTCTCCCCGGACCACGTCATCGCCTGGGAGCGCGGGATCACGGCCCCGTCCGACTCCGAACTCACCGCCCTCGCGGGCGTGCTGTGGTGCTCGCCCGCCGAGCTCATCGGCCGGCCGCGCACCCTGCGCGAGCACCGCATCGCCCGCTGCCTCGCCCCCGAGGACGTGGCCCGGGCGGTCGGGCACGACGTCCACGCGTATCTGCGCATGGAGGAGACCGACAGCTGGCGCGGCACCGAGCGCCAGTCCGCCGCGCTGGCCGAGCTGCTCGGCCTCGGCCTGCCCGACTTCGTCACCGTCACCGGCCGCGACGCCCGCCTCGGCGACCTGCTGCGCAGCGCGGTCACCACCCGCTGGCAGGCCTACGTACGCCCGGCGGCCCGGCTCGTCCCCCTGGACCGGCGGTTCCTGGAGGCAGCCCTGCGGAGCCTGCACGAGGACTACCAGGGGCACATGGCGGCCACCCTGAGCTGGGGCGGCGGCAGCGGTGACGCGGGCGGCGCCGGCCAGGACTTCCTCGACCGGATCGTCGAGCACTTCTGGGCGAAGCTGCAGGACGACGACGGCCGGGAGGGTGGTTAGAAGACCGACTCGGCCTCGTCCATGCGGTCCTTGGGCACGGTCTTCAGCTCGGTCACGGCCTCGGCGAGCGGCACCATCACGATGTCCGTCCCGCGCAGCGCGGTCATGTGGCCGAACCGGCCCTGGTGCGCGGCCTCCACCGCGTGCCAGCCGAACCGCGTGGCCAGCACCCGGTCGTAGGCGGTCGGCACACCGCCGCGCTGGATGTGGCCGAGGATGACCGGCTTGGCCTCCTTGCCCAGACGCCGCTCCAGCTCGTGCGCGAGGGCCGCGCCGATGCCCTGGAAGCGCTCGTGGCCGAACTTGTCTATGGCGCCCTTGCCGTAGTCCATGGTGCCCTCGGCCGGGTGGGCGCCCTCGGCGACGCAGACCACCGCGAACTTCTTGCCGCGGGCGAAGCGCTCCTCGACCATCTTCACCAGGTCGGCCGGGTCGAACGGGCGCTCCGGCAGGCAGATGCCGTGCGCGCCGGCGGCCATGCCGGACTCCAGCGCGATCCAGCCCGCGTGCCGGCCCATGACCTCCACGACCATCACGCGCTGGTGGGACTCGGCGGTGGTCTTCAGGCGGTCCATCGCCTCGGTGGCGACGCCGACCGCGGTGTCGAAGCCGAACGTGCGGTCCGTGGAGGAGATGTCGTTGTCGATCGTCTTCGGCACGCCCACCACGGGCAGCCCCGCGTCGGACAGCATGCGGGCCGCCGTCAGCGTGCCCTCGCCGCCGATCGGGATGAGCGCGTCGATGCCGAACTCGTGGATCATGTCGGAGGCGTTCTCGCAGGCCTCGCGCAGCCGGTCGCGCTCCAGGCGGGACGAACCGAGGATCGTGCCGCCGCGGGCGAGGATGCCGCTGACCGCGTTCAGGTCGAGGGTGCGGTAGCGCCCGTCCAGCAGCCCCGCGTAGCCGTCTTCGAACCCGATGACCTCGTCGCCGTAGTTGTCGACCGCCCGGTGCACGACCGACCGGATCACGGCGTTCAGGCCGGGGCAGTCGCCGCCTGCGGTGAGAACTCCGATACGCATCGTGCTGTGTCTCCTGCTCGCTGTTGACACCGGTGAGCCACTGTCGATTGTTTCACGCTCCGCAGCCCGCCGTGGCACCCCGCTCTGACGGGCGCCTTATCTAGCTGAAGAGGTATTGTCAAGAGGGTTCTGCTCACCTCGGTGGGCGATTTTTGTGCCCCCGGCTGGACAGTCGTCCTGATGTGTACCCCCCTTCGCGATGAAACGGAGAGCCCGCGTGACCCGCAGCGTGTACGTGACCGGCATCGACCGCGGTGACGGCCGCCAGGTCGTCGAACTGGGGGTCATGGAACTCCTCACCCGCCAGGTCGACCGCGTGGGCGTCTTCCGCCCCCTGGTCCACGACGGGCCGGACCGGCTCTTCGAGCTGCTGCGCGCCCGCTACCGGCTCGCCCAGGACCCGGCGACCGTGTACGGGATGGACTACCACGAGGCGTCCGCCCTCCAGGCCGAGGCCGGCACCGACGAGCTGGTCTCCACGCTCGTCGACCGCTTCCACCGGGTCGCCCGCGACTTCGACGTCGTCCTGGTCCTCGGCACCGACTACGCCGACACCCAGCTCCCGGACGAGCTGTCGCTCAACGCCCGGCTGGCGAACGAGTTCGGCGCGTCCGTGCTCCCGGTCGTCGGCGGCCGCAAGCAGTCCGTGGAGGCCGTGCTCGCCGAGACGCGCAACGCCTACCGCGCCTACGACACCCTCGGCTGCGACGTCCTGGCGATGGTCGCCAACCGGGTCGCCCGCGAGGACCGCGACGAGATCGCCCGCCAGCTGGACTCCCGGCTCCCGGTGCCCTGTTACGTGCTGCCCGACGAGCCGGCCCTGTCCGCCCCGACCGTCTCGCAGATCAGCCACGCCCTGGGCGCCGAGGTGGTGCTCGGCGACGACTCCGGGCTCGCCCGGGACGTGCTCGGCTTCGTCTTCGGCGGCGCGATGCTGCCGAACTTCCTCGGCGCCCTGACCCCGGGCTGCCTCGTCGTCACCCCGGGCGACCGGGCGGACCTGGTGGTGGGCGCGCTCGCCGCGCACAGCGCCGGCACCCCGCCGATAGCGGGGATCCTGCTCACCCTGAACGAGGTGCCCGGCCCGGACATCCTCACCCTCGCCCACCGTCTCGCGCCCGGCACCCCGGTGCTTTCCGTGACCGGCAACAGCTTCCCCACCGCCGAGCAGCTGTTCTCCCTGGAGGGCAAGCTCAACGCGGCCACCCCGCGCAAGGCGGAGCGGGCCCTCGGCCTGTTCGAGCGCTACGCCGACACCGGCGACCTCGCGCGCCGCGTCTCCGCGCCCAGCAGCGACCGCGTCACGCCGATGATGTTCGAGCACAAGCTGCTGGAGCAGGCCCGCAGCGACCTGCGCCGGGTCGTGCTGCCCGAGGGCACCGAGGAGCGCGTGCTGCACGCCGCCGAGGTGCTGCTGCGCCGGGGCGTGTGCGAGCTGACCCTGCTCGGTCCGGTCGACCAGATCCGCAAGAAGGCCGCCGACCTCGGCGTGGACCTGGGCGAGACCCGGCTGATCGACCCGGCCACCTCCGAGCTGCGGGACGGCTTCGCCGAGAAGTACGCGGCCCTGCGCGCCCACCGGGGCGTCACGGTGGAGCTGGCGTACGACGTCGTCTCGGACGTGAACTACTTCGGCACGCTGATGGTCCAGGAGGGCCTCGCCGACGGCATGGTGTCGGGCTCGGTGCACTCCACGGCCGCGACCATCCGCCCGGCCTTCGAGATCATCAAGACCAGGCCGGACGCGGACATCGTCTCGTCGGTGTTCTTCATGTGCCTGGCCGACAAGGTCCTCGTCTACGGCGACTGCGCGGTCAACCCGGACCCGAACGCCGAGCAGCTGGCCGACATCGCCGTCCAGTCGGCGACCACGGCCGCGCAGTTCGGGGTGGAGCCGCGGATCGCGATGCTGTCGTACTCGACCGGCACCTCCGGCTCGGGCGCCGACGTCGACAAGGTGCGCGAGGCCACCGAGCTGGTCCGCTCGCGCCGGCCCGACCTGAAGATCGAGGGCCCGATCCAGTACGACGCCGCCGTGGAGCCGTCGGTCGCGGCGACCAAGCTGCCCGGCTCCGAGGTCGCCGGCCAGGCGAGCGTGCTGATCTTCCCCGACCTGAACACCGGCAACAACACCTACAAGGCCGTGCAGCGCTCGGCCGGCGCGATCGCCGTCGGGCCGGTGCTGCAGGGCCTGCGCAAGCCGGTCAACGACCTGTCCCGGGGCGCCCTGGTCCAGGACATCGTCAACACCGTCGCCATCACGGCGATCCAGGCCCAGACCCCGAGCGAGAAGGCAGCAGCCCAGTGAGCCCGACCCGTGTCCTCGTCCTCAACTCCGGTTCCTCGTCGGTCAAGTACCAGCTGCTGGACATGCGGGACAGCAGCCGGCTCGCGGTGGGCCTGGTCGAGCGGATCGGCGAGCGGACCTCCCGGCTGAAGCACACCCCGGCCGGCGGCGAGAGCCGGGAGCGCGGCGGGGCGATCGCCGATCACGACGCCGCCCTGAAGGCCGTGGCCGAGGAGCTCGCCAAGGACGGCCTCGGCCTGGACTCCGCGGAGCTGGCCGCGATCGGCCACCGCGTGGTGCACGGCGGCAGGTCCTTCACCGAGCCGACCGTGATCGACGACCGGGTGCTCGCCGAGATCGAGCGGCTCATCCCGGTGGCCCCGCTGCACAACCCGGCCAACCTCACCGGCATCCGCACGGCGCAGGCGCTGCGGCCCGACCTGCCGCAGGTCGCCGTTTTCGACACCGCCTTCCACACGACGATGCCGGAGTCGGCCGCGCGCTACGCGATCGACGTCGAGACGGCCGACGCGCACCGCATCCGCCGCTACGGCTTCCACGGCACCTCCCACGCCTACGTCTCCCGGGCCACCGCGGAGCTGCTGGGCAAGGACCCGTCCGAGGTGAACGTGATCGTGCTGCACCTGGGCAACGGGGCGTCGGCCTCGGCCGTGCGGGGCGGTCGCTGCGTGGACACCTCCATGGGCCTGACGCCTTTGGAGGGGCTCGTGATGGGTACGCGCTCCGGAGACATGGACCCGGCCGTCATCTTCCATTTGATGCGTGTTGGGGGAATGTCCGCCGACGAGATCGACACTCTTCTCAACAAGAAGAGTGGTCTGATCGGTCTGTGCGGCGACAACGACATGAGGGAGATCCGCCGCCGCGTCGACGCGGGTGACGAGCGGGCGGAGCTGGCGTTCGACATCTACATTCACCGGCTGAAGAAGTACATCGGCGCCTATTACGCCGTACTCGGGCGGGTGGACGCGATCGCCTTCACCGCGGGTGTGGGCGAGAACGCGGCACCGGTGCGCGAGGCCGCCCTGGCGGGCCTGGAGGAGCTGGGCATCGCGGTGGACGGCGAGCGCAACGCCGTGCGCGGCGACGGGGCCCGGCTGATCTCGCCCGAGGGCGCCCGGGTGGCGGTGGCGGTGGTCCCCACCGACGAGGAATTGGAGATCGCGACACAGACCTACGCGCTGGTAAATGGTTCGGGGAATCACACCTGAGCGGCATCCCGCCCTTTTGTATTTTCCGCCAGACGGAATATTCCGCTGGGAAACAAACCGATAGGATCGCCCCCATGCGCCGTTCGAAAATCGTCTGTACTCTCGGCCCCGCGGTCGACTCCCACGATCAGCTTGTCGCGTTGATCGAAGCCGGCATGAACGTGGCCCGCTTCAACTTCAGCCACGGCACCCACGCCGAGCACCAGGGCCGGTACGACCGGGTCCGGGCCGCCGCCAAGGAGACCGGCCGGGCCATCGGTGTCCTCGCCGACCTCCAGGGCCCGAAGATCCGGCTGGAGACCTTCGCCGAGGGCCCCGTGGAGCTGGTGCGCGGTGACGAGTTCACCATCACCACCGAGGACGTCCCCGGCGACAAGACGATCTGCGGGACGACCTACAAGGGTCTGCCCGGCGACGTCAACAAGGGCGACCAGGTGCTCATCAACGACGGCAACGTCGAGCTGAAGGTCACCGAGGTCGAGGGCCCCCGGGTGAAGACGATCGTCATCGAGGGCGGCGTCATCTCCGACCACAAGGGCATCAACCTGCCCGGCGCGGCCGTCAACGTGCCCGCCCTGTCCGAGAAGGACGTCGAGGACCTCCGCTTCGCCCTCCGCATGGGCTGCGACCTGGTCGCGCTGTCCTTCGTCCGCGACGCCAAGGACGTCCAGGACGTGCACCGCATCATGGACGAGGAGGGCCGCCGCGTCCCGGTCGTCGCCAAGGTCGAGAAGCCGCAGGCGGTGCAGAACATGGAGGACGTCGTGATGGCGTTCGACGGCGTGATGGTCGCCCGCGGTGACCTCGCCGTCGAGTACCCGCTCGAGAAGGTCCCCATGGTGCAGAAGCGCCTGATCGAGCTGTGCCGGCGCAACGCCAAGCCGGTGATCGTGGCGACCCAGATGATGGAGTCGATGATCACCAACTCCCGTCCGACCCGCGCCGAGGCCTCCGACGTGGCCAACGCGATCCTGGACGGGGCCGACGCGGTCATGCTGTCCGCCGAGTCGAGCGTGGGCGCGTACCCGATCGAGACCGTCAAGACGATGTCGAAGATCGTCACCGCGGCCGAGCAGGAGCTGATGTCCAAGGGCCTGCAGCCGCTCGTCCCGGGCAAGAAGCCGCGCACGCAGGGCGGTTCGGTGGCCCGTGCCGCCTGCGAGATCGCCGACTTCCTCGGCGGCCGCGGCCTGGTGGCCTTCACCCAGTCCGGCGACACCGCCCGCCGGCTGTCCCGCTACCGCGCGCAGCAGCCGATCATCGCCTTCACCACCGACGAGGGCACCCGCAACCAGATGGCGCTGAGCTGGGGCGTGGAGCCGTACGTGGTGCCGTTCGTGAACAGCACCGACGAGATGGTCGACCTGGTGGACCAGGAGCTGATCAAGCTCAACCGCTTCAACGCGGGCGACATCGTGGTGATCACGGCCGGTTCGCCCCCCGGTGTCCCCGGCACCACCAACATGGTGCGGGTCCACCACCTGGGCTCCGAGACCTGATCCGCCCCAGGCCCTCGCGGGGCCGTGTACGACGCCGAGGGGCGCCCCCTGGATCCGGGGGGCGCCCCTCGGCGTGTGCGGCTCCCGAACGGGCTCCGTGCGGCGCTCAGTCGATGTAGTTGTGCAGCCCGGGCACGTGCAGGGTCCCGCCGAACTGGCCCGCCTGCGTGACCTTCACGTTGGTGAAGTAGATCAGCGGGATGTTCAGCGGCGGCGGGTGCTCCGGGTCGAACGTGATCGGGATCAGCCCGAGCAGGTTGCCCGAGATGCTCTCGGTGTACATCACGGTGTCGCCGTCGCGGATCGTGGACGTCGAGCCCTTGGCCGCCTGCACGTGGTAGGTCTTGCCGGACTGCTTGTCCTTGACCGTCTGGTGGAGGTCACCGATGTCCGTGCCGCCGGAGATGACGTACTTCAGGACCTTCTTGACCGAGCCGCCCGCGGTGCGCACCTCGACGACGCCCTTGTAGTCGGCGCCCTTGAGCGTCAGCGAGCTGGCGTTGAGGTACCACGGGTCGTCGGGCAGCGGCACCGTGTTGTCGACGCCGCCCTCGGCGTCGGTGGCGGCCGGGCAGTCGTCGGGGTCCGTGGTGGCGCTCGCGCTGGGGGTCGGGCTGGGCGAGGCGGTGGCCTCGGCCGCCTTCTCCTCGGCCGCCTTCCCGACGGCCTCGGTGGTGCCCTCGGCCGTCTTGGCGGGCTCCTCGGTCTCGTCCGCGGAGTCCTTGACGGTGTCCTCGGCGGCGCCGGTGGCCTTCTCGGTCGTGTCCCGGGCGGTACCACCCGCGTCCTCGGCCGGCTCCTCGGCGGTCTCGGACGCCGTGGCGGACGGGGTCGGGCTCGGGCTCGCCTCCGCCTTGTCGCCGCCGCCCAGGATGCCGCCGATCGCGTCGCCGATGCCCTCCAGCAGGCCGCCGCCCTTCCCGGACGGCGAGGGGGACGGCGTGGCCGTCGCGTCGTCGCCGCCCGTGGCCGGCTCGCTGGCGGACGGGGCGGGCGCGGGCTCGTCCTTGTCGTCGGAACCTGAATCCGGCGAAGAGGAACCGCCCTCGCTGTCGTCCGTGCCGCCCGTGCCCGTGGAGGGCGACGGCTTCGGGGCCGTGCCGCTCTGGTCGTCCTTGTCGTCGCTCGCGCCGTCACTGGCCGAGGGGGACGGCGTGGGCGAGGCCGAGGCGTCGTCCTCGGCGGTCTTCCCCTCGTCCTCCAGGGCCGCCACGCAGTCCTTGTACTCGTCCACCGTCAGGCTCTTGGCCGTCGGCGTCGCCGGGTTGTTGCTGTCGGCGATGGCGAGCGTCGACGTGAAGCCCATCCCCATGAGCACCGCCGTCGGCATCGCCGCCATGGCTATCGCCTTGCCGGCCGGTCTGTTGAACCTGGTGAACAGCGGCTTCCTGGGTGCCGCGTGGCGCGGCCCGGTTCTCACCCGGGGCGCCTCCACATCCGCCCCGTGGCTCACCTCGTCAGCCGGCACTGTGCCTCCCGTTCGCCCCGTTGGCCGGGTTCGTTCCTGACAGATCGTTCGGCGCGTCCAGCCCGTCCACGGGCTTGATCACCGTGGTGTCGTGGTCCGTCGCCTCGGGAGCCCCGCCCGTGCCTTCGGCGGCGTGGGTGGCGAGCTGCCCGGCGGGCGGTGCGCCCGGCGCCCAGGCCACGGCCATCGCGCCGCCCACGAGGGCGAGCAGGAAGCCGATGAGGAAGCCGCCGAGGTTGGACACCGGGATGGACACCAGCGCCAGCAGGATGGCCGCGACTCCCGCGAAGACGCGGACGTGCTTCTGGAACCAGAGGCTGACGCCCAGTACGACGAGCAGCACGCCGATGATCAGGGACCCGGCGCCCGCGGTGGTCGCCATCGCCAGCGTCAGGTGACCGATCTGGAGGTTGGCGTACGGGAAGTAGGCGATGGGCAGTCCGCTGAGCAGGACGAACAGCCCGGCCCAGAACGGCCGCGTACCCCGCCAGGCGCGGAACTGCTGCCTCCGCAGAGTGAACTGGCCGCCTGCGGCAGGAGTCTCGGCGCTCATGGAAAAACAGCTCCCTGGTACGGCGTTGCTGTGGTGGTGATGTGGGCCGCGCGTGAAGGCACGGCCGGAAGGTGGACGGGCGGGGGCGCCACCGGCTCCCCCGCCCGTCATCGAGTGCTTAGTAGCACTCCTTGACACCCGTCGACAGCGACATCTTCAGGCCGCTGAGCTTGAAGGTTCCGGCGGTGGTCGCCCACGCCGTCTGCTTCACGTCGGTCAGGGTCGCCCGGTCCGCCTGCTGGGCGAAGCCGTACGGGTTCGCCGTCTCGCCCTTCCTCATGGCCGGACCCTTGTTGGCGTCCTTGGCGGCCACGCCGATGTCGATGTTCTCGAACGTCGCGTCCGCGCTGAGGTCGGCGACGTCGATGTAGAGGTTCTGCGCCTCGACCGGCTTGGCACCCTGACCCGCGCGCAGGATCAGGCTGACGTTCCCGAGCACCGGAATGTTCGGGGTGACGACCGACTGGCACAGGTTCTTGATCGTCGCCGACTTGAACGACGAGACCGCGACCGGGTGAACCGACTTCTTGCCGTCGAGCGTGTATCCCTCGTCGAGGGCGCCGTACTGCGAGAAGCCCTCACCGACGAGCTGGTCGGTCGTGACCTTGAACGACTGGCCGGAGACGCTGAACGACGCGGCGAGAGCGCCCTGCGCGAGGGCGACACCTATCGCAGCCGTGGCGGCGACGCTGGGCACCATGACCACAGCGAACCGCTTCCATCTGGTCCCGCCACGCACCTGGGACTCCATATTTCCTCCTTCTCGGACGTACATCTCCTGTCCTGGCTCGCCCCGAGTCGCGGCTCAGCCGGGCAGGGATGGGAGAAGTGCTACGTCCTCGGGAAGGAGAGCGCCTGCACTCGGCGGCGCAACTGCGCCCGAATCACCGGCGATCACCCCCGAGCGACAACCACTGGTCGCGCCTGACACGCATCACGCACAACCCTGCTGGACAGGCTTCGCCGGACGGGCGAAGACCCCCCTGTCCAAGAGCCGGCGCCACTGCCGCCGGCTCTGCTCGGTGGGGACCCAGGACGTCCCGCGACCCAACCGGCTGCCGGGGTACGGGATTGGACCGAGCGTGGCCGATCGTGGTGCATTCTCGCCGCCCGCACAAGGGGGTTCGTTACTCGCTAGTAACGGCGCGATAACCGATCAACGACCCATCGGTCTCGGTCGGCGACTCAGGGTGGCCCGGAGAGGCGGTACAAAGCTGTTGATCGCTGGACAGAATCCGACAGATCAACGGCTGCGACTTACTCGCAGTAACAGCGGCCGCGATTACCAAGTTTTGGCAAAGCGCGGCCGCAGTGACCCGTTGAGGGCGAACTCTTCACGCGGGCATCACCGGCCCGCGCGTTTAACGACTGGTCAGAACAGGGCGCGCGCCAGGGCCCGGCGCGCCGCGATCACCCGCGGATCCTCGGGCCCGACCACCTCGAACAGCTCCAGCAACCGCTTCCGCACCGTGTCCCGGTCGTCACCCACCGTGCGCTGCACGGTCTCGATGAGCCGGCCGAAGGCGTCCTCGACATGGCCGCCCACCAGGTCCAGGTCGGCGGCGGCGATCTGCGCCTGAACGTCGGCCGGCTTCTCGGCCGCCTCCCGGCGCACCGTCTGCGGGTCGACGCCCTGCACGCGCCGGAGCAACTCGGCCTGGGCGAGGCCCAGTTTGGCCTCCTCGTTGCCCGGGTCCTCGGCCAGCACGTTCTTGTACGCCTGGACGGCACCGCCCAGGTCCCCCGAGTCCAGCGCCTGCACGGCTGCTTCGAGGAGCCCGTCGTGCGGGCCGACCGGCCGCTCCGGGGCCGGCCGGGCGCCGGGCTGGGCGTCGGGGTCGACGGTGAGGCCGGTCAGGCCGAAGCGCTGCTCGGCGACCTGCACCAGCTGGTCCAGGGTCTGCCGGATCTGCTCCTCGCCCGCCGCGCCCTGGAAGAGCGGCAGCGCCTGCCCGGCGACGACCGCGAAGACCGCGGGGATCCCCTGGATGCCGAACTGCTGCATCAGCATCTGGTTGGCGTCGACGTCGATCTTGGCGAGCAGGATGCGGCCGTTGTACTCGACGGCCAGCCGCTCCAGGACCGGGCTCAGCTGCTTGCAGGGCTGACACCACTCGGCCCAGAAGTCGATGACGACCGGTACTTCGGCGGACCGCTGCAGGACGTCCCTCTCGAACCCCGCCTCGTCGACGTCGATGACGAGATCGGCCGGGGAGATCGCCCCCGCCCCGCCCTCACGGGCTGCTTGGGCGCGCGCCTGCTCCGCCTTCGCCTTGGCCTCCTGGGCCGCCTTCACCGCGGCGAGGTCGACGACTCCGCTCATGGACATGTTCCGTGGCTGCATGCGTCTATCCTCCCCCGTACTGTGCGCGCGTGTGAAAAACGGCGTGAAAGCAAGGCCGGCCGGGTGCCGTTCGGCGCCGGGTCCCCACCCACGCCGGGTGCGCGAGGCCCGTGTACGTCCCTCACAGGCTTTCGCTACGAGTCGTAGCGTAATGCCATGCCGCACCCCCGGGACACCGCGCCCCGGTGATCTCCCTCACGGCGCCGCACGGGAACCGCCGGTTTATGGTCGGGACATGCACAGCCGCAGCCCAGCCAGCCGCACAGGGCGTCCGCGCAGCGCCGCGGCGGACGCCGCGATCCTGGCCGCCACGCGGGAGGCGCTCGTGGACCTGGGCTGGTCCAAGCTCACGCTGGGAGACGTCGCGACCCGCGCCGGGGTCGCGAAGACGACGCTCTACCGCCGCTGGGCGGGCAAGAACGAACTGGTCGTCGACGCGGTCGCCGAACTCTTCGACGCACTGGAACTGCCCGACCGCGGCTCCCTGGCGGCGGACATCGAGGGCGTGGTCCTGCAGTTCGCCACCATCCTGACCCTGCCCGAGGCGAAGAGCGGCCTGATGGCGGTGGTGGCGGAGGCCACCCGCGACGAGGCCCTGCGCGAACGCGTCCGCGCCTCGGTCGTCGACCGGCAGAAGCGCCTGGTCCTCCAGGGCCGCGCCCGGGCCCAGGCGAGAGGCGAACTCCCGCCGGAACCGGACCCCGGGGCGGCCGCCCGGACGGTGGACCTGATCTTCGACATGGTGGCGGGTGCGGTGGTCCACCGCACCCTGGTGAGCGGGGAGCCGGTGGACGAGGAGTGGATCCACGGCTTCACGAAGGTGCTGCTGAACGGCCTCGCTCAGAAGCCGGCCGGCTCCGTGTAGACCCCCCACTCGTCCCGCAGCACCCCGCAGATCTCGCCGAGCGTGGCCTCGGCGCGTACGGCGTCCAGCATCGGCTCGATCATGTTGGAGCCGTCGCGCGCGGCGGCGAGCATCGCGTCCAGCGCGGCCCGCACCGCCGCGTCGTCGCGGGCCGACTTCCGCTCGGCCAGGACACGCACCTGCTCGCGCTCCACCTCGTGGCTGACCCGCAGGATCTCCAGGTCGCCGGTGACCGAGCCGGTGTGGACGTTCACGCCGACGACCTTCTTGTCGCCCTTCTCCAGGGCCTGCTGGTACCGGAACGCCGACTCGGCGATCTCCCCGGTGAACCAGCCGTCCTCGATGCCGCGCAGGATACCGGAGGTGATCGGGCCGATGGGGTGCCTCCCGTCGGGGTGCGCCCGCAGGCCCCGCTCCCTGATCTGCTCGAAGATCTTCTCCGCGTCGGCCTCGATCCGGTCGGTCAGCTGCTCGACGTACCAGGAACCGCCCAGCGGGTCGGCGACGTTGGCGACACCGGTCTCCTCCATCAGCACCTGCTGCGTGCGCAGCGCGATCTCGGCGGCCTGCTCGCTCGGCAGGGCGAGGGTCTCGTCGAGGGCGTTGGTGTGCAGTGAGTTCGTCCCGCCGAGCACGGCGGCCAGGGCCTCCACGGCCGTCCGTACGACGTTGTTGTACGGCTGCTGCGCGGTGAGGGAGACGCCGGCGGTCTGCGTGTGGAAGCGCAGCCACTGGGCCTTCTCGGACTTCGCGCCGTAGACGTCCCGCATCCAGCGGGCCCAGATCCGGCGGGCCGCGCGGAACTTGGCGATCTCCTCGAAGAAGTCGACGTGCGCGTCGAAGAAGAAGGACAGGCCGGGGGCGAAGACGTCGACGTCCAGGCCGCGCGACAGGCCCAGCTCCACGTACCCGAAGCCGTCCGCCAGGGTGTAGGCCAGTTCCTGCGCGGCCGTCGCCCCGGCCTCGCGGATGTGGTAGCCGGAGACCGACAGCGGCTTGTACGCGGGGATGCCGGCCGCGCAGTACTCCATCAGGTCGCCGATGAGCCGCAGGTGCGGCTCGGGCTGGAAGAGCCACTCCTTCTGGGCGATGTACTCCTTGAAGATGTCCGTCTGGAGCGTGCCGTTCAGCACGGACGGGTCGACGCCCTGCCGCTCGGCGGCGACCAGGTACATGCAGAAGACCGGGACGGCCGGGCCGCTGATGGTCATGGACGTCGTGACGTCACCGAGCGGGATGTCCTTGAACAGGACCTCCATGTCGGCGGCCGAGTCGATGGCGACACCGCAGTGCCCGACCTCGCCCAGCGAGCGCGGGTCGTCGGAGTCGCGGCCCATCAGGGTCGGCATGTCGAAGGCGACCGAGAGCCCGCCCCCGCCGTTGCGGAGGATCATCTTGTAGCGCTCGTTGGTCTGCTCGGCGTTGCCGAACCCGGCGAACTGCCGGATCGTCCACGTCCGCCCTCGGTAGCCGGTGGCGTACAGACCGCGGGTGAAGGGGTACTCCCCCGGCCAGCCGATCCGTTCGAAGCCCTCGTACGTGTCCCCGGGCCGGGGCCCGTACACCGGCTCCACGGCATCGCCGGAGAGCGTCGTGAAGTCGGCCTCGCGCTTGCGCGCGGCGTCGTAGCGGGCCTGCCAGCGACGGCGGCCTTCTTCTATGGCGTGAGCGTCCATACCCTCGAATTTACTAGGACGTCCTAGTAAATGTCGATGGCAGACCGCCGTACGTTGCTCCGTACGGCGGTGCGGTTACGCCTTGACGGGCGCGGGCGTGTCCTCCGCGACCCGTCCGCGCAGCTCGTGGCTGATCCTGCGCTCCACGAAGAAGGCGGCCGTGGGGATGGTGCCGGCGAGCAGCACCCACAGCTGCTTGGCGACCGGCCACTTCGCCTTGGAGCCCAGGTCGAAGGCGAAGACCAGGTACACGACGTAGAGCCAGCCGTGCGCGATGCTGACGACGCGCGTGAAGTCGGCCGCGCCGTCCAGGTCGAGCACATACTTGCCGATCATGCCCAGGGTCAGCAGGACCAGCAGCACGCCGGTGACGTAGGCCATCACGCGGTAGCGGGTCAGCACGCTCTTTTTCATGCCGTCGAGCGTAACCACCCGTTCCGGGGGATCTCGCCCCGGGTCACTGCTCCTCGAAGTCCCCCGCGGCGACCCGCAGCGGACGCAGCATCGCGAAGATCTCCGCGCACTCCTCGGCGTCGTACACCCCGAGCCCGAAGTCCATCGCCATCAGGTCGCGGGTGGCCGACTCGACGACCTCGCGGCCCTTGCCGGTGATGCTGGCGAGGGTGCCCCGGCCGTCGTTCGGGTTGGGCCGCTTGGCGACCAGACCGGACCTCACGAGGCGGTCCACGGTGTTCGTCACGGAGGTGGGGTGCACCATGAGCCGCTCGCCGATCTTGGACATCGGCAGCTCACCCGACTTGGAGAAGGTGAGCAGCACCAGCGCCTCGTAGCGCGCGAACGTCAGCCCGTACGGCTTGACCACCGCGTCGACCTCGGCCAGGAGGATCTGCTGGGCGCGCATGATCGAGGTGATCGCGGCCATGGACGGCACGTTCCCCCAGCGCTGCTTCCAGCGTTCGTCGGCGCGCGCGATCGGGTCGAAGGAGAGACTGAGCGGCTTCGGCACGGTCCAGACCTTACCGGCCGGTCACATGGTGGTCAGCTCCGTCTCGCCCTTCGGTCGGGCCGCCTGCACAGGTGCGGTCGAGTCATGTCCTTTCCGCTGGGATTCCTGCCGGTGTGTCACGATTGCCTTCGATTCGTCACCCACCGTCACCACCCTCCAGGGAGCGGCATGACTCGGCTGATCCACGCCCTCGCGGCCCTCGCGGTGCTCGGTCTCGCCGCGGGCTGCACGTCCGCGCACCGCGACGAAGCCGCCGGCGACACCGACACCACGCAGGCCGGCTACGCGGCCTCCCCGTTCTGGGTGGACCCCGACAGCCCCGCCGCCCGGCAGGCACGGCTCTGGCAGCGGCAGGGCCGGGAGCGGGACGCCGCGCTGATCAAGCGGATCGCCGACCAGCCGGTCGCGCTGTGGCCGGCCGGTGAGATCGACCCGGCCCCGATGGTCCGGGCGGCCGCCTCGGCCGCGAGCCGGGAGGGCAAGACGGCGGTCTTCGTCGCCTACAACATCCCGCACCGGGACTGCGGCCAGCACTCGGCGGGCGGGGCGGCGGACGCGAACGCCTACCGGGCCTGGATCGGGAAGTTCGCGGACGCCCTCGGCGAGGCCGACGCCCTGGTCGTCCTGGAGCCGGACGCGGTCGCGCACGTCGTGGACGGGTGCACTCCCGGCGAGTACCACGCCGAGCGCGAACAGCTGCTGGGCGAGGCCATCGCCCGGCTGAAGCAGCAGCCGAACACCAAGGTCTACCTGGACGCGGGCAACGCGGACTGGATCCGGGAGACGCAGAAGCTGGTCGAGCCGCTGAAGCGGGCCGGGATCGCCCAGGCCGACGGCTTCGCCCTCAACGTCTCCAACTTCCAGAGCAACGAGGTCACCACCGAGTACGGCGGCCGGCTCGCCGAGGCCCTCGACGGCAAGCACTTCGTCGTCGACACCAGCCGCAACGGCAACGGCCCCCTGCCCGGTGTCTGGTGCAACCCGCCGGGCCGGGCGCTCGGCACCCCGCCCACCACCGCCACCGGCCGGCCCGTCATCGACGCCTACCTGTGGATCAAGCGGCCCGGCGAGTCGGACGGGACCTGCGAGGGCGGGCCGGCCGCCGGGCGCTGGTGGCCGGAGTACGCCCTGGAGCTGGCGCGCAACAGCAAGGGATGACCCCGCCCGCTCACTCCACGTGGACCCACTTGGCCTTGGAGGGCGTGCCCTCGGCGTCCGTCACGAACAGCATGTACCAGCCGGGCGGCACGAGGGCGGGGTCGCGCGGCACGTCGAACGTCACCGTGCCGCCCTTCCTGGTGATGTCCAGCTCGATCGAGCGCTGTTCGACGTCCGTGGTGTGCGTGACCGCGCTGGGCCGCATCAGCCGGGCCGCGGCCACGCGCTCCGGGTGGTCCGTGCGGAACGTGATGCGGTGGTCCTCGTCCAGCGTCCGCGGCCCGTCCTTCAGCACGGGGCGCTTCAGGGCGTTCTTGTGCAGCGCGGGCGGGGTGAAGACCTCCATGCGCTGCTCGAAGTGGCCCAGCTTGGTGTTCTGCTGGTCGTCGAAGAGGGGGTCGGAGCCGAAGGTGGCGATCCGGCCGTCGGGCAGCAGCAGCGCCTCGGAGTGGTAGTTGCGGCCCACCTTGGGCGCGGCGGCCTCCCGGAAGGCGTTGGCCTTCGGATCGTAGAACTGCGCCCGGAGGATGTTGCTGGCGCTGCGGCCGCGGTAGTCCTTGGAGCCGTTGGACGTGAACACGGTGTCGTCCGGCATGATCACGCTGTTCAGGTAGCGGGTGCCCTGCGGCAGGTCGGGGCCGGTCTCGAAGGCCGGGTTGTCCTTCTTCAGGTCGACGACGGCCGTGCGCGGCGTGGACTTCCTGGACTCTCCGACGCCGCCCCCGCCGAGGATCATCACCTTCTGGTCCTGTGCGGGGGGCAGCAGGACGGAGGCCGAGGTCTCGGTCTGGTCGATGTCCTTCAGGCCCGGCACCTTCCGGAACGTGTTGGTCTCCAGGTCCCACAGGCCTGGTTCGCGCCCCTGGTCGGCGGGCCCGTAACCGGCGTTGGAGGCCGGGTAGAACAGCTTGCCGCCCTTGGTGAGGAACAGGGCCGGGTACGTCGGGAAGTAGCGCTTGGGGCCGGGTGACCACTTCTTGGTCTCCGGGTCGTAGATCTCGTTGTCGCCCGGGTCGATCATGCCGACGTCGTCGAGGCCGGACACCGCGAGGACCCGGCCGTCGTCCAGGCCGACGAGCGTCGGGTACCAGCGGGCCTTGTCCATCGGGTCGACCGGCACGTACTTCTCGGCCTTCGGGTCGAACTCGTAGGCGGCCCGGATGCCCTGGAAGTCCTGCTTGTCGAGGGTGATCTTCTCCGACAGGCCGTAGACGTCGGCGGCGGCCCGGCCCTTGAGGCCGACGACCGAGTACTGCGCCTGCTTCCGGGCGACCGACCGCTTGCCCTTCTTGACGGCCTCCACGAAGACGCGGGCCTCGCTGGCGGTGACCTTGGTCTTCCAGGGCTGCATCACCCCACGGCTGTTGTACGTGACCTTGAAGGTGCGCTTGGCCTTGGGGACGGTGACGTCGAACCGGGTGACGTACTCGACGCCCGAGGGGGAGCGGAAGCGGGTGCCCTTCTTCAGGTGCACCGCCTTGTCGGGACTCTCGTTCTTCACGCGCATGCCGCCGCCGGCCCGGGTCACCTCGCCGTCCAGCAGCTCGTAGCGCGCGGTGCCGCCGGCCACCAGCAGGCGTCCGTCGGGCAGTTGGGCGTGACCGGCGCAGAAGAAGTCCTCCGGGGTGGGGACCTTCTTGAAGGTGTTCTTCTCCGGGTCCCACAGGACCGTGTCGAACTCGCCCTTGTCGAACTTGCGCTGCTCGTTGCCCGATCCGGCGACGATCAGCACCTTGCCGGTGTGCAGCAGGGCGGCGTGGATGGCGTTGGTGCGGTACTCCTCGGGGATGTCGACCTGGTCCCAGGAGCCGTACTTCGCCTTGTAGCCGGGCTGGGCGATCTTGTACTCGTGGTACTGCGTGGAGGCGAAGTCCAGCGCGGCCGGGGCGTTCAGGCCCGCCAGGACCGCGATGCCGCCGATGCCCAGGACGGTCTTCTTGGTCTTCTGTGAGGGCTGGTACGCCATGGGCTAGTTGCCTCCTGTCGTGGTGCCGGTCGCCGGGGCCGCCGCCGGGGACACGGTGGCGAGCGCCGGGGCGGGCTCCTTGGATTCGGGCACGCGTGCGTGCGTGGGGGTGGCGGCGGGCGCCTGCGCGGGCTGCGGGGCCTGCACGGGCCGCGGGTGACGCTCCCGGTACTCCTTGAGGAGGGTCACGGCCCACACCCCGGCCGGGGCCAGGGAGGTGACCATGGCGAGGACGGCCCAGGTGCGCATCGCGGCGTGGGTGTGGTCCAGGGCGACCGAGGCGGCCAGGGACGTGGCCAGCAGGGCGGCCCAGAAGAGGTGGATGCGGAAGGTGGCCGGCCGGTCGGGGCTGGTGTCGCCGCCCTTGGGCGTGACGACGAAGCGGCTGGGGCGGCGCAGCACGGCCTCGCCGAGGGACTTGAGGTAGATCGGCGCGGACAGGGCCGACATCGCCATGCCGGCCAGGCCGCCGGAGCCCTCGGGTTCGTGCGGGGAGACGTTGTGCCGGCGGTTCCACAGGTACAGGCCGACCTGGAGGGCGGCGGCGTCGCTGTACAGCATCATCCACACCGAGGCGGAGACCTGGGTGCCGGAGGCGCCGAACCAGAGGAACAGGACGCAGCTGAGGATGCCGAGCAGCCAGTTGACGGCCGTCATCGGGTAGTAGACGAGCATCAGCGTGTAGGACAGCAGGCGGCCCGGGGGCATGCTGAAGGGCGCCTTCCAGTACTGCTTCAGGAGCGTCTCGTAGGTGCCGCGCGACCAGCGCATCTGCTGGGTGAAGAAGTCGGTCCAGGAGACGGGGCCCTCACCGACGGCGAGCACGTCCGGGGTGTAGACGGAGCGCCAGTGGTGGCCGGTGGCCGGGTTGCGGTGGCGGTGGATCTCGAAGCCGGTGGCCATGTCCTCGGTGATGGAGTCGTACAGGCCGCCGATCTGCTTGAGGGTGGAGATCCGCACGACGTTGTTGGTGCCGACGAACATGGGGGCGCGGTAGCGGTTGCCGGCACGCTGGATCAGGGCGTGGAAGAGGAACTGCTGGGACTCGGCGGCCTTGGTGACGGGGTTGTGGTAGTTGCCGTACACCTGCGGGCCGACGACGAAGGCGACGTCCGGGTCGCGGAAGTAGCCCATCATCCGCTCCAGGAAGTCCGGGAGCGGGACGTGGTCGGTGTCGACGGACGCGAAGAAGTCGTAGGCGTCGCCGTGCATGGCGATCCAGGCGTTGTAGTTCCCGTGCTTGGTGCGGGCCTTGTGGACGCCCTCGGAGCGGTTCCACTCGGGGACGCCGAGCCGGGTGAAGTGCCGCACGCCGAGTTCCGCGCACAGGGCCTTGGCGGCGTCGTCGTCGCCCTCGTCGAGGAGCCAGACGTCGAGGGGGCCGGTGTGGTGGATGCGGAGGGCGCCCTCCAGGGTCGCGCGGACCATGGACAGAGGTTCCTTGCCCGGGACGTAGGTGGTGAGGAAGGCGACGCGGGTGCCGGGTTCGGGGACCACGGGGACGGGGTCGCGGGCGACCATCGTGGCGTGCGCGACCGAGGCGACGTTGACGAGCATGAACAGTTCGATGAGGCCGATCGAGAGCAGCATGGTGACGTCGAGCCCGACGAGCCAGCGTTCGCCGCCCTCGCGTTCCACCCAGTGGGTGGGCCAGACGAGGTAGACCAGCAGGGCGCCGGTCAGCAGCGGGGCGAGGCACATCAGGAGGACGGCTCGTATTCGGCGGGGCTCGCGGGCGAGGAGCGAGGCGTACTGCACCCGGTACGCCTCACCGGACGGCTCCGTGAGCGGTCCGGCGAGTCGGCTGTGGGAGTCGTAGTCGTAGCCCTCCGGCCGCACAGCGCCCTCCAGATGGTTGAGACCTGATCGAAGCGCAATACCCCGATACCCATACGAAAGTGGATCTTTGGTGCGGTGTCGAACTGGGGGCGTCCAGGCGGGTGGGGTGCCTGCGGCCGGCCGGTGGGTGCCCGCGGCCGGCCTGCCGGTGGTGGGTGCCCGCGGCCGGCCGGTGGGTGGCTTCGCCTTCGCGGTGTGGGTGGGTCGGGGCCGCGCCGGGGGGTGTCCGTCCTCGGAACGGCGCGATGGGGTCGGACGCCGACTGACTGTCCGTCGACGCGCCAACCGCTGCGGGCGGACACCCCGGCACGGCCCCTCGCGCCGTCCCGCGGGTGCGGACGCGTCTCGGCTGCCGCGCGGGCGCCGGTCCGCTGAGCTGCGGGCATGCGTGCCGCTGGGGGCGGCACGGGTGGGCGCAGCCGCACCCCGCCGCGCCGGGTTGCGCGACGCCCCGGCCCCCGCACCGACGCCGGGTACGCGAAAACCCCGGTTCGGAGGAACCGGGGTTTCGTCGGCGTCGAAAAGATCCGGCGGAGCTACTCCGCGAGATGCCGCTCCACCGTCTCCACCTTGGACGTGAGGCCGTCCGTCACGCCCGGGCGGATGTCCGCCTTCAGGACGAGGGAGACCCTCGGCGCGCGGCGCTCCACCGCGGCGACCGCGCGGCGGACGACGTCCATCACCTCGTCCCACTCCCCCTCCACGGACGTGAACATCGCGTCCGTCCGGTTCGGCAGCCCGGACTCCCGCACCACCCGCACGGCGTCGGCGACGTACTCCCCCACGTCCTCACCGACCCCCAGCGGCGTCACGGAGAAGGCGACGATCACGCGTTCACCACGCCTTCGTTGCGGGCCCGGGACGCGATGACCGCGTCCTCGGCCTCACGCCGCAGCTTGCGCTCCGCGAAGAACCCGCCGGCCGGCAGCACCGAGAGCACGAAATACAGCGCGGCCGTCTGCAGCGGCCACTTCGCCCGGTTCCACGCGTCCGCCCAGAAGATCACGTACAGCACGAACAGCGCCCCGTGCACCGCTCCCATCACCGGCACGGCGTTGAAGTCGGTGGTCCGCTTCAGCACCGAGCAGACCAGCAGGAGCAGGAACGAGATCGCCTCGGGGGCCGAGACCAGGCGGAGGCGGCGGAGGGAGGTGGCGGTCTTGAGGTCCACGGGTCACCTTCGGTGGGAGAGAAACGGTTTGTGAACGCACGCACAAGCGTCCCGCCCATTGTGGCAAACCGCCGGGGACCCCGGTCCGTAGGGGTGCGCTCAGGGTCGTTCTCCACCCAGGGGACCTGTCGGTGGGGCCCGACCTGCGGCTACCTTCCCGTATGTGGCGATGTTCCGACTTCAGGGCAGCAAGGTGCTCGCCGTCGACATGACCGGAGACGCCGTCAAGGCGAAGAACGGCTCGATGGTCGCGTACGACGGCGAGATGGCCTTCAGGAAGCTCAGCGGCGGCGGCGAGGGCCTACGCGGGATGGTGACCCGGCGGCTCACCGGCGAGCAGATGACGTTGATGGAGGTGAAGGGGCGGGGGACCTGCTGGTTCGCCGACCGCGCCTCCGAGATCAACCTGGTCGGTCTCCAGGGCGACAAGCTCTACGTCGAGTCGAGCAACCTGCTCGCGACCGACGGCGGGCTGCGCACGGGGACCGAGTTCACGGGCCTGCGCGGGGCCTCGCAGGGCAACGGGCTGTTCACGACGACCGTCGAGGGCCACGGCCAGGCGGCGATCATGTCGGACGGCCCGGCCGTGGTGCTGCGTGTCAGCCCGCAGTACCCGCTGACCGTGGACCCGGGAGCGTACGTGGCGCACCAGGGGAACCTGCGGCAGTCCTTCCAGTCCGGCGTGACGTTCCGCACGCTGCTCGGGGAGGGCGGCGGCGAGGCCTTCCAGATGCGGTTCGAGGGGGACGGCCTGGTGTACGTGCAGCCGAGCGAGCGGAACACGATCGCGGGAGACGTGTGACATGGCCTTCCGGGAGATCAACGCGAAGATGATCGAGGCGACGGTCGAGCCGGGACAGCGCCTGTTCAGTCAGCGCGGCGCGATGCTGGCCTACCGGGGCGAGGTGTCCTTCACGCCCAGCACGGCGGGCGGCCAGGGCGGGATCATGTCGATGATCGGCCGCCGGGTCGCCGACGAGGACACGCCCCTGATGACGGTCGAGGGCAGCGGCACCGTCCTGTTCGGCCACGGAGGGCATCACATCCAGGTGATCCGGCTCACCGGCGACACCCTGTACGTCGAGGCGGACCGGCTGCTGGCCTTCGAGGGCACACTCCGCCAGGGGACGATGTTCCTGGGCTCCCAGGGCGGCGTCATGGGCATGGTGCGCGGGCAGGTCAGCGGCCAGGGACTGTTCACGACCACGCTGCAGGGGCAGGGGGCCGTCGCGGTCATGGCGCACGGCGGCGTCATCGAGATCCCGATCACCCCGCAGCGCCCGGTGCACGTGGACCCGCAGGCCTACGTCGCCCACCACGGCGAGGTCCGCAACAAGCTGTCCACGGCCCTGGGGTGGCGGGACATGGTGGGCCGCGGTTCGGGCGAGGCGTTCCAGCTGGAGCTCAGCGGCAGCGGTGCGGTGTACGTCCAGGCGTCGGAGGAGAAGCTGTGAGCACCTACGGAACCCCGGGCGCCGGCCCCGCGGTCTTCGACCCGGCGACCCTGCCGCCCGACGACAACGTCAACCCCTACACCTTCTGCGTGGAGCTCAAGGGGAGCCAGTGGTTCCTGCAGAAGGGGAAGATGATCGCCTACTACGGCTCGATCGACTTCAACGGCGTGGGACACGGCCGGCTGGACCGTCTCGTGCGTACGTCGTTCCATTCGCCACTGCATGCGAGCGACTGGGTCGTGGCCGAGGGCTCGGGCAAGATGCTCCTCGCCGACCGGGCCTTCGACGTCAATTCGTACGACCTCGAAGACGGCAACCTGACCATTCGCTCGGGCAACTTGCTTGCTTTTCAGCCAACTCTGTCACTGAAGCAATCAATCGTGCCGGGTTTTCTGACCCTCATCGGAACCGGAAAGTTCGTGGCGGCGTCGAACGGCCCGGTGGTCTTCATGGAGCCCCCGATCCGGGTGGACCCCCAGGCCCTGGTCGGCTGGGCCGACTGCCCCTCGCCCTGCCACCACTACGACCACGGGTACATGACCGGCGTGATGGGCGGTCTACGTGCGCTGACGGGCCTGGGCGGGGCCTCCGGCGAGGAGCACCAGTTCGAGTTCGCCGGCGCGGGCACGGTCCTGCTCCAGTCGTCCGAGACCCTGATGGCCGAGCAGGCCACGGGAGCCGTTCCACAGCAGGCGGGCGTGCCCGGAGGCGGTCCTTCCGGGCATCAGCCGGGCCAGTCCGGGGTACCGCGCCTTCCCGGACAGCTGGGGGACCTCCAGCGTCGCTTCGGGCTGTGAGCGGTAGTCTGCGGAGTGTGACATCGAACGCCTGCGCACTGTTGTTCGCCAGGTGTGCGCCGTCACACGCCACCCCTCACTAGTTCGCCTTTCAACCTTTTAGGTAGACTTCATTCATGGAGACCGAGACGGCCACCCGCTGGCTGACCGATGCGGAGCAGTGCGCTTGGCGCACCCACCTGGAGGTCAACAGGCTGTTGACGTACCAACTCGAAAAGGACCTGCAGCCGTTCGGCCTGACAATGAACGACTACGAGATCCTGGTGAATCTCTCCGAGTCCGAGGACCTGCGGATGCGGATGAGCGACCTCGCCTCCGCCACCCTCCAGTCCAAGAGCCGCCTCTCGCACCAGATCACGCGCATGGAGAACGCGAACCTGGTCCGGCGCGAGAACTGCGAGTCGGACCGCCGGGGGCTCTACGCGGTCCTCACCGACCACGGCATGGCGACGATGCAGAAGGTCGCGCCGCACCACGTGGCGTCCGTGCGCAGGCACTTCATCGACCTGCTGTCCCCCGAGGCCCTGACGGAGCTCGACAAGGCCCTCAAGCCCATCGCGGAGCACCTGCGCGGACAGCGCGGGCGCCCGTGACCGCGGTCCGCTAGACGAGCGGCAGGCGGAGCTCGAACAGGGCTCCGCCTGCGGGCCCCTGCCCGGCCGTGAGCGTGCCGCCGTGCCGTACGGCGACGTCCCGGGCGATGGCGAGCCCCAGACCGGCGCCGCCGTCGTCGCGGCTGCGGGCGGCGTCCAGCCGGACGAACCGTTCGAAGATACGCTCCCGGTCCGCCTCCGGCACCCCGTCCCCGTCGTCGGCCACCCCGACCACGGCCCGGTCGCCCTCCCGCCGCACGCTCACCGTGACGCCCGACCGGGCGTGCCGCTGGGCGTTGTCGAGCAGATTGGCGAGCACCCGCCCGAGCTGCCCCCGCGAACCGGCCACCTCGACCGGCTCCGCCGCCACGGTCACCCCGGCCCGCCCCTCGGCCTCCTCCCGGGCGAGTCCGGCGAGGTCGACCCGCGTGTCGTTCGGCCGCTCCCCCGCGTCCAGCCGGGCGAGCAGCAGCAGGTCGGCGGCGAGCCGCTGCAGCCGCACGGTGTCCTCCACGGCCCCGTCGAGGTCCAGCAGCTCGGGATGGGCGGCGGCCACCTCCAGCTGTGTGCGCAGCGAGGCGATCGGGCTGCGCAGCTCGTGGGAGGCGTCGGCGACGAACCGCCGCTGCCGCTCCACGGAGGTCTCCAGCGCCGCCAGCGTCTCGTTGGTGGTGCTGGCGAGCCTCGCGATCTCGTCGTGCGTGTCCGGCTCCGGGACGCGCCGGGCGAGGTCCTCGGACCGGGTGATCGCGGCCATCTCCCGCCGGATGCCCTCCACCGGCCGCAGGGCCCGCCGGGTGACCAGCCAGGTCACGCCCGCGACGACGCCGAGCAGCAGCGGGAACCCGATCAGCATCACGGTCAGTGCGGTCCGCACGGCCCCGTGCTCGGCGGCCAGCGGGGCGCCGGCGTAGACCGTGAGGGTGCCGCGGTCGTGGGTCTCCACCTCCACGGCCGCGTACCGGTAGTCCTCCGTGTCCCCGTCGACGGTCGCGGACCCGTTCCGGAAGACGCTCTCCCCGGAGATCTCCCCGGGTTCGAGGGCCTCGCCCGTGGTCTCGGCGTCGTCCTCGTCGTCCCCGGCCGGCCGCGCGGCGGGCTGCGCTCTGACCCGGTCGCTGTCCGTGCCGCTGATCCGCTCCAGGTCCTCGCTGACCGCGACCAGCCGCCCGTCCTCGTCGAGGACCTGCACCGGCCCGATGTCCCCGTCCAGCCCCGACAGCTTGTCGTACGGCGTCCCGGCGGCGAGCTCCGAGGCGACGGCCCGCGCGGAGCGCTCCGCCTGGGTGCCGGCCTCGCCCATCAGGTTGGACCGCAGGGACAGCAGCACGGCGGCGCCGGCCGCGACCAGGGCCACCGCGACGACGAGCGTGGCACCGAGCGTGGCCCGCGCCCGGACGGACCCGAACAGCCGCCTCACGGCGAGGCCTCCAGCCGGTACCCGGCGCCGCGCACGGTCCGGATCAGCCCCGGCCGCAGCTTGCGCCGCAGGGTGCTGACGTACACCTCGACGATGTTCGGATCGCCGTCGTAGGCGAAGTCCCAGACGTGCTCCAGGATCTCGGACTTGGACACCACCTCGCCTGCCCGCAGCACGAGCTGCTCCAGCACGGAGAACTCCTTGGCCGTCAGGGTGATCTCCTCCTCCCCGAGGAACACCCGGCGCGCCGCGGTGTCCACCCTCAGGTCCCCGTGCACACGCACCGGCGAGGCCCCGGCCCCCTGCCCGCGCCGCCGCAACAGCGCCTTGACCCGGGCGACGAGCACGACGTACGAGAACGGCTTGGTCAGGTAGTCGTCCGCGCCCGTGTCGAGGCCCTCGGCCTCGTCGTACTCACCGTCCTTGGCGGTCAGCATCAGGATCGGCACCTCGTGCCCGGCCGCGCGCAGGGCGGCGCAGACCCGGTAGCCGTTGAGCCCGGGCAGCATGATGTCCAGGATGACCAGGTCGTACGTCCCCTCCGAGGCCTGGTGCAGCCCCTCCCGCCCGTCGTGGACGACGTCCACGGCGTATCCCTCGGCCGTCAGGCCCCTGGCCAGCGACAGAGCCAGCCGCTTCTCGTCCTCCACGATCAACAGGCGCATGGGTAAAGAGTCGCAAAGGGAACCTGAAGATCCCTTCAGGGGCCTTCAGCTTCCCCTCAGCCTCCGTCCGCCAGAGTCGAAGACATCGAAAACGAAACGACTCGGGAGGAATCCGCATGAAGCGCAACATCGTGATCGCCGCTGTGACCGCCGCCGCTCTGATCGGAGGCGGTACGGCCACGGCCCTCGCGACCACGGGAGACGACGAGGGCTCGGCGCGGCAGGCGGCCGACACCCGGCTGACGGGCGACGACGCCCGCGATGACCAGGACGACAGCGCGGACGACCGCGACGACGACGCCCGGGTGTCCTCGTCCGGCGTCACCGCGCCCGAGGCGATCGCCTCCGCGCTGAAGCACACCTCGGGTACGGCCGTCTCCGCCGAACTGGACGACGAGGACGACGGCGGCAAGGCGGTCTGGACGGTCGACGTCCTGTCCGGCGACACCTGGCGCAGCGTGAGCGTCGACCCGTCCAACGGGAAGGTGCTCGGCTCGCACACCGACGACGAGGACGACACGGCGCAGGTGCGGACGGCGCTGAAGGGGTCCTCGGTGACGGCCGAGGAGGCCGCGAAGGCCGCCGCCGGCAAGGGCGTGGTGACCTCCGTCGGCCTGGACGAGGACGGCAAGGACAAGTCCTGGGAGGCCGAGACCCGCAAGCCCGGCGGCGCCGAGCAGGACTGGAAGATCGACCTCACGTCGGGCAAGGTCACGGCGGACCGCTCGGACACCCAGGACGACGACGCCGACGACCAGGACTGACCGGTCACTGCCGGATTTCAGCCGCCCCGGCGTCACTGCTGACGCCGGGGCGTTCCGCAACCCCGGCGCAGCGAGGTGCGGCGGCAGCCGACACGCGCCCGCAGCCGCCGGACGGCGCAAGGGGCCGTGTCGGGGGGTGTCCGCCCGCAGCGGTTGGCGCGTCAACGGGGAGTCGGTCGGCACGCAAGTCGATCGCGCCGTTCCGAGGACGGACACCCCCCGGCGCGGCCCCGACCCACCACCGGCGAGAAGGCGAAGACACGCTGAGCCACAACCCGCGCTCAGCCCTCCGTCAACTCTCCGTCAACCCCGCCACCAGCTCGTCCGCCGCCCGATAGGGATCCAGCTCCCCCGCCACGATCCGCTCCGCCAGCGCCCCCAGGCGCCGGTCCCCGTGCAGGTCCCCGATCCGCTCCCGCAGTGCCGTCACCGCGATCGTCTCGACCTCGCGCGAAGCCCGGGACATCCGCCGCTCCGCGAGCACGCCCCGCTCCTCCATCCAGGCCCGGTGCTTCTCCAGCGCCTCGACGACCTCGTCCACGCCCTCACCCCGCGCGGCGACCGTCTTCACGATCGGGGGACGCCAGTCACCCGGCCCACGCGCCTCCCCCAGCCCCAGCATGTGGTTCAGCTCGCGGGCCGTCGCGTCGGCCCCGTCCCGGTCCGCCTTGTTGACGACGTACACGTCCCCGATCTCCAGGATCCCGGCCTTGGCCGCCTGGATCCCGTCCCCCATCCCCGGCGCCAGCAACACCACGGACGTGTCCGCCTGCGAGGCGATCTCCACCTCCGACTGCCCGACCCCCACCGTCTCGACGAGGATCACGTCGCAGCCGGCCGCGTCCAGCACCCGGATCGCCTGGGGAGCGGCCCAGGCCAGCCCGCCCAGGTGCCCACGCGTCGCCATCGAACGGATGTACACGCCCGGGTCGGACGCGTGCTCCGACATCCGCACCCGGTCCCCGAGCAGCGCGCCGCCGGAGAACGGGGACGACGGGTCGACGGCGAGCACGCCGACCCGCTTGCCCTGCTTGCGGTAGGCGGAGACCAGCGCCGAGGTCGACGTCGACTTGCCGACTCCGGGCGACCCGGTCAGCCCCACCACGTACGCCCCGCCGGTCAGCGGTGCCAGCGCCGCCATGACCTCACGCAGCTGCGGGGACGCCCCCTCCACCAGCGAGATCAGCCGGGCGACGGCCCGTGGCCGCCCCTCCCTGGCCTGGGCCACCAGCGTGGAGACGTCCTGCATCACAGCTCCGTTCATGACAGGGCGATCAGTAGACCGCCGTTCAGGCCTTCGGTACCCGGACGATCAGCGCGTCACCCTGGCCACCGCCACCGCACAGCGCGGCCGCGCCGACGCCACCGCCCCGCCGCTTCAGCTCCAGCGCCAGATGCAGCACGAGACGCGCACCGGACATCCCGATCGGGTGACCCAGGGCGATGGCACCGCCGTTGACATTCACCTTTTCGGTGGACACCCCGAGGTCCTTCATGGACTGCACGGCCACCGCCGCGAACGCCTCGTTGATCTCGATGAGGTCGAGGTCCGAAACCTCCAGCCCCTCCTTCTTCAGCGCGTGCCGGATCGCGTTGGACGGCTGCGACTGCAGCGAGTTGTCCGGCCCGGCCACGTTCCCGTGCGCCCCGATCTCGGCGATCCACTCCAGGCCGAGCTCCTGCGCCTTGGCCTTGCTCATCACGACCACGGCGGCGGCACCGTCGGAGATCTGCGAGGCGGAACCGGCCGTGATCGTGCCGTCCTTGGAGAACGCCGGACGCAGCTTCCCGAGCGACTCCGCGGTGGTGTCGCCGCGAATGCCCTCGTCCTTGCTGAACAGCACCGGGTCGCCCTTGCGCTGCGGGATCTCGACGGGCGTGATCTCGGCCTCGAACAGGCCGTTCTTCTGCGCGGCGGCGGCCCGCTGGTGCGACAGCGCGGCGATCTCGTCCTGCTCGGCCCGGCCGATGCCCAGGCGCGTGTTGTGCTTCTCCGTCGACTCGCCCATGGCGATGCCCTCGAAGGAGTCGGTCAGACCGTCGTGCGCCATGGCGTCGAGCATCTGGACCGCGCCGTACTTGAAGCCCTCGCGGGACTTGGGCAGCAGGTGCGGGGCGTTGGTCATGGACTCCTGGCCACCGGCGACGATCACGTCGAACTCGCCGGCGCGGATGAGCTGGTCGGCGAGCGCGATCGCGTCGAGGCCGGACAGGCAGACCTTGTTGATGGTCAGCGCCGGCACGTTCATCGGGATGCCGGCCTTGACCGCGGCCTGGCGCGCCGGGATCTGCCCGGCCCCGGCCTGGAGCACCTGGCCCATGATCACGTACTGCACCTGGTCGCCGCCGATCCCCGCACGGTCGAGGGCGGCCTTGATCGCGAAGCCGCCGAGGTCGGCTCCGGAGAAGGACTTCAGGGAGCCCAGCAGCCGTCCCATGGGCGTACGCGCGCCCGAGACGATGACCGAGCTGGTCGTTGCAGAAGACATGAGCTGCGATCCCCTTACCGGCTGCACAGCCGAGGAGTGAACGAGGGTTTACTTCGAATGTACTGAGTGGCACTCCGTGCCGTCATCGGGCTGTCGGTGTGATCGCGCGCACGTTGCGTAACCACCCCGGGGGCGCTGCACTGAACTCATGCTGACGCGAATCGACCACATCGGAATCGCCTGTTTCGACCTCGACAAGACCGTCGAGTTCTACCGTGCCACCTACGGCTTCGAGGTGTTCCACTCCGAGGTCAACGAGGAGCAGGGCGTGCGCGAGGCCATGCTCAAGATCAACGAGACGTCCGACGGCGGCGCCTCCTACCTGCAGCTTCTGGAGCCGACCCGCGAGGACTCCACGGTCGCGAAGTGGCTGGCGAAGAACGGCGAGGGCGTCCACCACATCGCCTTCGGCACGGCGGACGTGGACGCGGAGTCCGCGGACATCCGCGACAAGGGCGTTCGCGTGCTCTACGAAGAGCCCCGACGCGGTTCCATGGGGTCACGGATCACCTTCCTGCACCCCAAGGACTGCCATGGCGTACTGACAGAACTGGTCACTTCGGCGCCTGTTGAGTCACCTGAGCACTGACCCTCGTACATAGGGGCCGGTAGGGTTGGGTGCGGTCGCCGCTCAGCCAGGGTGACCGCGGTCCCGCCGTGCGACGGCAGGACCACCGGGGTCCGGGTTTCGGGGGACGAGCGCCGGGGCAGCAGCCTCTGCTCCGCCGATGATCTGACACCATTCCCCGGGGGCCCCGTTCGGCGGATGGACGGAGCTCGTTCGGAAAGAGTTGCGACCAGGGGACGGATGGGACCGCGCAGTGCGGGGCTACGAGAGCCAGGAGCGAGAGCCGGCGGCTGACGTCGACCACCTCTCTCGGTTCGAAGCCGAGATGAAGCGGCTGAAGACCGAACGGGAAAAGGCGATCCAGCACGCCGAGGACCTCGGCTACCAGGTCGAGGTGCTGCGCGCCAAGCTGCACGAGGCGCGGCGCACCATCATGTCCCGGCCCTCCTTCGAGGGGGGCGACATCGGCTGGCAGGCCGAGCAGTTGCTGCGCAACGCGCAGATGCAGGCCGACCAGATCCGCGCGGACGCCGACCGCGAGCTGAGCGAGGCCCGGGCCCAGACCCAGCGGATCCTCCAGGAGCACGCCGAGCAGGCGGCCCGGCTCCAGGCGGAGCTGCACCAGGAGGCGGTGACCCGCCGCCAGCAGCTGGACCAGGAGCTGGCCGAGCGCCGCCAGACGGTCGAGTCGCACGTCAACGAGAACGTGGCGTGGGCCGAGCAGCTGCGCGCCCGCACCGAGCAGCAGGCCCGCCGGCTGCTGGAGGAGTCCCGCGCCGAGGCCGAGCAGGCCCTCGCCACCGCCCGCGCGGAGGCCGAGCGGCTGGCGACCGAGGCCCGGCAGCGGCTGACGAACGCGGCCGAGGAGGCCCGGGCCGAGGCCGAGCAGATCCTGCGGCGCGCCCGCACGGACGCCGAGCGGCTCCTGAACGCCGCCTCCACGCAGGCCCAGGAGGCCACCGACCACGCCGAGCAGCTGCGCACGTCCACCGTCTCGGAGTCCGAGTCGGCGCGCCGCCGCGCCCAGGAGCTCAGCAAGGCCGCCGAGCAGCGGATGGCCGAGGCCGAGGAGGCGCTGCGCAAGGCGCAGGCCGAGTCGGAGAAGCTGGTCGCGGAGGCCAAGGAGGCCGCCGCCAAGGCCCTGGCGAGCGCCGAGGCCGCGAACGAGACGCGCACGCGCACGGCCAAGGAGCAGGTCGCCCGGCTGGTCGAGGAGGCCACGAAGGAGGCCGAGAACACCAAGTCCGAGGCCGAGCAGATCGTCGCGGACGCCCGCGCCGAGGCCGAGAAGATCGTCGCGGAGGCCTCCGAGAGGGCCCGCACGCTCACCGCCGAGGAGACCGCGACCCAGCTGTCCAAGGCCGCCCGCACGGCCGAGGAGGTCCTCAACAAGGCGTCGGAGGACGCCAAGAAGACCACCAGGGCCGCCGCCGAGGAGGCCGAGCGGATCCGCAGGGAGGCCGAGGCCGAGGCGGACCGGCTGCGCGCCGAGGCGCACGACATCGCCGAGCAGCTCAAGGGCGCGGCGAAGGACGACACCAAGGAGTACCGCGCCAAGACGGTCGAACTGCAGGAGGAGGCCCGCCGGCTGCGCGGCGAGGCCGAGCAGCTGCGGGCGGACGCCGTCGAGGAGGGCGAGAAGATCCGCGCCGGGGCCCGCAAGGAGGCCGTGGCGCAGATCGAGGAGGCGGCGAGGTCCGCCGAGGAACTGCTCGCCAAGGCCAAGGCGGACGCGGACGAGCTGCGCGCGACGGCCCAGACGGACAGCGAGAAGGTCCGCACGGAGGCCATCGAGCGGGCGACGACCCTGCGCCGGCAGGCCGAGGAGACCCTCCAGCGCACCCGGCAGGAGGCCGAGCGGCACCGCGACGAGGTCGTCGAGCAGGCCGAGGCCCTCAAGGCGGACGCCGAGCGCGCGGCGCGGGAGCTGCACGAGGAGACCGAGCGGGCCATGGAGGCCCGGCGGGCGGAGGCCGCCGAGGAGCTGAGGCGTCTCCAGGCGGAGGCGGAGGAGCGGCTGACGGCGGCCGAGCAGGCGCTGTCGGACGCCCGTGAGGAGGCCGCGCGGATCCGCCGCGAGGCCGCCGAGGAGAACGAGCGGTTGCGCGCCGAGGCCGCCGAGCGGATCCGTTCGCTCCAGCAGCAGGCCGAGGCCGAGGCCGAGCGGCTGCGCGACGAGGCCGCGTCGGACGCGTCCGCGGCGCGCGCCGAGGGCGAGGCCGTCGCCGTCCGGCTGCGCACGGAGGCCGCGACCGAGGCCGAGCGGCTGAAGTCGGAGGCGCAGGAGAGCGCCGACCGGATGCGCGCGGAGGCGCAGGCGGCCGCCGAGCGGCTGGCCACGGAGGCGTCCGAGACGCTGGCCGCTGCCCAGGAGGAGGCCAACCGGCGCCGCCGCGAGGCCGAGGAACTCCTCGGCAGCGCCCGGCAGGAGGCCGACCAGGAGCGCGAGCGGGCCCGCGAGCAGAGCGAGGAGCTGCTGGCCTCGGCGCGCAAGCGTGTGGAGGAGGCGCAGACCGAGGCCGTCCGGCTGGTCGAGGAGGCCGACCGGCGTGCCACGGAGATGGTGTCGGCGGCCGAGCAGCACGCGCAGCAGGTCCGGGACTCCGTCGCCGGGCTGCACGAGCAGGCGCAGGAGGAGATCGCCGGACTGCGTTCCGCCGCCGAGCACGCGGCGGACCGTACGCGGCGGGAGGCGCAGGAGGAGGCGGACCGGGTCCGCTCCGACGCCTACGCCGAGCGGGAGCGGGCGAGCGAGGACGCGGGCCGGCTGCGACGCGAGGCCCACGAGGAGTCCGAGGCCGCCAAGGCGCTCGCCGAGCGGACGATGTCCGAGGCGATCGCGGAGGCGGAGCGCATCCGTACGGAGGTCGCCGAGCACGCCCAGCGGGTGCGCACGGAGGCGTCGGACACGATCGCCGAGGCCGAGCAGAGCGCCTCGCGCACCCGGGCCGACGCCCGCGAGGACGCCAACCGCATCCGGTCGGACGCGGCGGCGCAGGCGGACGCCCTCATCACCGAGGCGCGCAGCGAGGCGGAGCGGCTCACCACCGAGACGGTCCAGGAGACCGACCGGCTGCGCATGGAGACGGTCACCGAGGCCGAGCGGGTCCGCACCGAGGCCCTCTCCGAGGCCGAGCGCGTCCGGTCCGAGGCGGCGGCGGAGGCCGAACGGCTGCGGGCGGAGTCGGTCGCCACGGCCGACCAGCTGGTCGGGGAGGCCACCGGCGAGGCGGAGCGGCTGCGGGCCGAGGCCGCCGAGACGGTCGGTTCGGCGCAGCAGCACGCGGAGCGGGTCCGCTCCGAGGCCGAGCGCGTCAAGGCCGACGCTCAGGCGGAGGCGGAGCGGCTCGTCGCCACCGCGCGCGAGAAGGCCGACCGCACCCTGGACGAGGCCCGCAAGGACGCCAACAAGCGGCGTTCCGAGGCTGCCGAGCAGGTCGACAAGCTCATCACGGAGACCACGGCCGAGGCGGACAAGCTGCTCACCGAGGCGCAGCAGCAGGCGCACAAGACCACCGCGGAGGCCGAGGCGCAGGCCGACACGATGGTGGGCGCGGCCCGCACCGAGGCCGAGCGGATCGTGTCCGAGGCGACGGTCGAGGGCAACTCGCTGGTGGAGAAGGCCCGTACGGACGCGGACGAGCTGCTGGTCGGCGCGCGCCGGGACGCCACGCAGATCCGGGAGCGCGCCGAGGAGCTGCGCGACCGCATCACCTCGGAGATCGAGGAGCTGCACGAGCGGGCCCGCCGGGAGTCGGCCGAGGCGATGAAGACGGCGGGCGACCGCTGCGACGCGCTCGTCAAGGCGGCCGAGGAGCAGCTGGCGAAGGCGCAGGCGAAGGCCAAGGAGATCGTCTCGGAGGCCAACTCCGAGGCGGGCAAGGTCCGGATCGCCGCGGTGAAGAAGGCCGAGGGTCTCCTCAAGGAGGCCGAGCAGAAGAAGAACACGCTCGTCCGGGAGGCCGAGGAGCTGAAGGCCGAGGCGATCCGCGAGGCCAGGCGCACGGTCGAGGAGGGCAAGCGCGAGCTTGAGGTCCTGGTCCGGCGCCGCGAGGACATCAACGCCGAGATCTCCCGTGTCCAGGACGTGCTGGAGGCGTTGGAGTCCTTCGAGGCCCCGTCCGCCGCCAAGGACAGCGGAGTCAAGGCGGGCGCGACGGTCGGCGCACCCCGATCGGGTGGCAAGAGCTCGGAAAGCTAGCGAAGTGGGGCGAATCCGGTGTGTGCTGAGGGGCTTTGACCAAGACTTGGCAAGCAGTCCGACGGTCAGCCACTCAAAAGGGGTGTCATTTTCCAGATCAAACGCGCATCCGCTCGATGACACACCGTTTCGGCCCCTAGGATTCCACCTATCACCTCACCGGTCTCATTCGACAGGAACCCCATGAGCGACACTTCCCCCTACGGCTTCGAGCTTGTGCGGCGTGGGTACGACCGCGCTCAGGTGGACGAACGTATCTCCAAGCTCGTCTCCGACCGTGACAGCGCTCTCGCCCGCATCACCGCTCTGGAAAAGCGCATCGAAGAGCTCCACCTCGAGACGCAGAACGCCCAGGCCCAGATCACCGACGCCGAGCCGTCGTACGCGGGTCTCGGCGCACGCGTGGAGAAGATCCTCCGCCTCGCCGAGGAAGAGGCGAAGGACCTGCGCGAGGAGGCCCGGCGCGCGGCGGAGCAGCACCGCGAGCTCGCCGAGTCGGCGGCCCAGCAGGTGCGCAACGACGCCGAGTCGTACTCCGCGGAGCGCAAGGCGAAGGCCGAGGACGAGGGCCTGCGGATCGTCGAGAAGGCCAAGAGTGACGCCGCCCAGCTGCGGGCCGAGGCGCAGAAGGACGCGCAGTCCAAGCGCGAGGAGGCGGACGCCCTCTTCGAGGAGACCCGCGCCAAGGCCGCGCAGGCCGCCGCCGACTTCGAGACGAACCTCGCCAAGCGCCGCGAGCAGTCCGAGCGCGACCTGGCCTCCCGTCAGGCCAAGGCCGAGAAGCGCCTCGCCGAGATCGAGCACCGCGCCGAGCAGCTGCGCCTGGAGGCCGAGAAGCTGCGCACGGACGCCGAGCGCCGCGCCCGCCAGACGGTGGAGACGGCCCAGCGCCAGGCCGAGGACATCGTGGCCGACGCCAACGCCAAGGCCGACCGCATCCGTTCGGAATCCGAGCGCGAGCTGGCCGCCCTCACCAACCGCCGCGACAGCATCAACGCGCAGCTGACGAACGTCCGCGAGATGCTCGCGACGCTCACCGGCGCCGCGGTGGCCGCCGCCGGCACGCCGACCGAGGACGAGCCGATCTCCCGTGGGGTGCCGGCCCAGCAGTCCCGGTAACAGCCCGGCACACGGAGTCTGAATCTCCGCAAAGCCCTCTGCCGCTCGGGTGGCAGAGGGCTTTGTCCCGTTCTAGCGTGGCGGGCATGATTGAGCTGGAGGGGCTGACCAAGCGGTACGGCGAGAAGGTGGCGGTCAACAACCTGTCGTTCGCGGTGAGACCGGGCATCGTCACCGGCTTCCTCGGGCCGAACGGCGCGGGCAAGTCCACCACCATGCGGATGATCCTGGGTCTCGACCACCCGACCGCCGGGCACGTCCGGATCGACGGCAAGCACTACCAGCAGCTCAAGGACCCGCTGACGTACATCGGCGCCCTGCTGGAGGCCAAGGCCTGGCACGGCGGGCGCAGCGCCTACAACCACCTGCTGTGCCTCGCGCAGAGCAACGGCATCCCGCGCCGCCGGGTGGGCGAGGTGCTGGAGACGGTCGGGCTGACGGCGGTCGCGAAGAAGAAGACCAAGGGCTTCTCCATGGGCATGGGGCAGCGGCTCGGCATCGCGGCCGCGCTCCTCGGCGACCCGCGGATCCTGATGTTCGACGAGCCGGTCAACGGCCTGGACCCCGAGGGCATCCACTGGATCCGCACCCTGATGAAGTCGCTGGCCGCGCAGGGCCGGACGGTGTTCGTCTCCTCCCACCTGATGAGCGAGATGGCGCTGACGGCCGAGCACCTGGTCGTCATCGGGCAGGGGCGGCTGCTGGCGGACACCTCCATGGCCGACTTCATCGCGCGCAACTCGCGCTCGTACGTCCGGGTGCGCAGCCCGCAGCGGGAGCGGCTGCTCGATGTGCTGCACCAGGCGGGGGTCGTCGCCGTCGAGAGCGACGAGGGTGTGCTGGAGGTGGACGGTGACAAGGCCGAGCACGTCGGCGAGCTGGCGGCGCAGCACGGGATCACGCTGCACGAGCTGAGCCCGCAACAGGCCTCGCTGGAGGAGGCGTTCATGCGGCTGACGGCGGAGTCGGTGGAGTACCACGCCCACAGCGGGACGGGCGCCGAGCCGCCACCGCAGCAGCAGTGGGGCGACGGCTGGAAGAGGGGCTGAGCATGGCGGTGACCCAGGTCGTACGGTCGGAGTGGACCAAGATCCGGTCGGTGGCGTCGACGGTGTGGACCCTGTCGCTGGTGGTGGTCGTGACGGTCGCGCTCGGCATGCTGATCTCGGCCCTGTCGAAGAGCGAGTTCGACTCGATGAACGCGCAGGACCGGGCGGAGTTCGACCCGACCTTCATCAGTTTCGCGGGGATGAGCCTCGGCCAGCTCGCGATGATCGTGTTCGGGGTGCTGGTCGTCTCGAACGAGTACAGCACGGGCATGATCCGCACCTCGCTGGCCGCCGTACCGCAGCGCGGCTCCTTCCTGTTCAGCAAGATCGCGGTCGCCACCGCGCTCGCGCTGCTGGTCGGGCTGGTCACCAGCCTCGCCGCCTTCTTCCTGGGGCAGGCGATGCTCGGCGAGCACCGGGCGGAGATCGGCGACCCTGGGGTGCTGCGGGCGGTGCTCGGCGGTGGCCTCTACATGACGCTGATCGCGATGTTCTCCATGGGCGTCGCCGCGATGCTGCGCTCGCCGATGCTGTCGCTGGGCATCCTGATGCCGTTCTTCTTCCTCATCTCCAACATCCTCGGGAACGTCGACGCGACGAAGAAGGTCGGCCGGTTCCTGCCCGACCAGGCCGGCAGCAGGATCATGCAGGTGGTCCCGCCCCTCGACGACGACACGCCGTACGGGCCGTGGGGCGGCCTCGGGATCATGGGGCTGTGGGTGCTCGCGGCACTGATCGGCGGCTACGTGCTGCTGAAGAAGCGCGACGCCTAGAGGGACGGGCCGGGCCCGCCTTTTACCTGCTCTTGGGTGGAACCGTCAGCGCCTCGATATCCTCCTAACCCTTACGGGGGCGTGTGCCCCGCTGTCCTGAACCTTGCGATGGGTGCGGAGCATGATCGAAGCAGTCGGCCTGACGAAGCGCTACGGCGACAAGACCGCTGTGTACAACCTTTCCTTCCAGGTGCGGCCGGGCGCCGTCACGGGCTTCCTCGGGCCGAACGGTTCGGGCAAGTCGACGACGATGCGGATGATCCTCGGGCTGGACAACCCGACGGCCGGGCAGGTGACGATCGGCGGTTATCCCTACCGCAGGCTGCCCAACGCCGCCCGTCAGGTCGGTGCCCTGCTGGACGCCAAGGCCGTGCACGGCGGCCGCTCCGCCCGCAACCACCTGCTGTCCCTGGCCCAGCTGTCGGGCATCCCGGCCCGGCGGGTGGACGAGGTGCTCGGGGTCGTCGGTCTGCAGGACGTTGCCAAGAAGCGGTCCAAGGGCTTCTCGCTCGGCATGGGGCAGCGGCTCGGCATCGCCGCGGCGCTGCTCGGGGACCCGCAGGTGCTGCTGTTCGACGAGCCGGTCAACGGCCTCGACCCCGAGGGCATCCTCTGGGTGCGGAACCTGATGAAGGCGCTCGCCGCGGAGGGCCGGACGGTCTTCGTCTCCTCCCACCTGATGAGCGAGATGGCCCTGACCGCCGACCACCTCATCGTCATCGGGCGCGGTCAGCTGCTCGCCGACATGAGCGTCACGGACTTCATCTCGGCGAACTCCGCCGACTTCGCGCGGGTGCGCACGCCGGACTCGGAGCCGCAGCAGCGGGAGAAGCTGTCGTCGGCGCTCACCGAGGCGGGCGGGCACGTGCTGCCCGAGCAGGACGGCGCGCTGCGCGTGACGGGACTGCCGCTGCCGCGCATCAGCGACATCGCACACCTCAGCGACGTCCGGCTGTGGGAGCTGTCGCCGCACCAGGCCTCGCTGGAGGAGGCGTACATGCGGATGACGCAGGGCGCGGTCGACTACCGCTCGACCATCGACCAGAAGGAAGGCCTGCAGCAGCCGCTGCCGCCCGGTGTGCAGCCGCCGATGCCGGTACCGGGCCAGGGACAGCCGGGGTGGTACGCCCCGCCGCCGCCCCAGCAGGGCGGGCAGCCGTTCCCGATGCCGCCGCAGGGCGCCCCGGGACCGGCCCCGGCGGGACCGTACGGGGCCGCCCAGGACCCCTCCGGGCCGGGCAGCCCCAACCCGTACGCCCAGCCCGCGCCCCAGCCGGTCCAGACGCCCCAGGGTGCCCCGCAGAGCGCCCCGCAGCCCGCGCCGCAGGTCGGGGCCGACCGGCCGGCTGACGCCTCCGTGGCGCCCGCGCCGCAGGCCCCGGCGGGTCAGGCCCACGCCGGCGCTCCGGCCGCGCCGCAGGCGGACGCGGCACCCGCGCCCCGGCCCGCCGCCGCGCCGTCCGCTCCAGCCGCCGCCCCGACCGCCGACCTGACCAAGCCCGAGGACGCCCGATGAGCAGCCCCCAGTCCCAGATGCCGCAGGCCGCGCCCGCCTGGCCGGCGGCGCCCGGCACCGCGTTTCCGTCCGGCTACACCTCGCCGATCCCCATCGTGCGCACGCACCTCGGGAACGCCATCGCGTCCGAGTGGACGAAGATCAGGTCGGTGCGCTCCACCCTGTGGACGCTCGGCGTGTTCGTCCTGCTCGTCATCGGCATCGGCACGCTGACCGGCGTGGTGGTGGCCAACTCCGACCCGGCCCTGGGCGGCGAGAGCCCGCTCGGCCTGGGGTTCTTCGGGTTGCTCCTGGGCAGCATGTGCATCATCACGCTGGGCGTGCTGACCACGGCCTCGGAGTACGGCACGGGCATGATCCGCACCACGATGGTCGCCTGCCCGAGCCGCGGCCGGGTACTGGCGGCGAAGGCCGTGGTGTTCTTCCTGGTCGCGTTCGTCGTGACGCTGGTGTCCGCGGCCCTCGTGGCCGTCATGCACGTGGCGATGCTGGAGGGCGACGGCGCCAGGTCCCCCTCCGGTGGTGAGTGGCTGAAGGCCACGGTCGGCATCGCCGCCTACGTCGCGTTGCTCGGCCTGCTCTCGCTGGCCGTCGGCTCGATCATCCGGCACTCGGCGGGCGCCATCACCATCATGATCGGCGCCGTCCTGGCCCCGCTGGTGATCGCGCTGTTCATGTTCGCGGAGTCGCTGCAGGACGTCCGCGACGCGCTGTTCGAGTACTCGATCCCGAACCAGCTCAGCGTCTTCTACTCCAACTCCCTCAGCACGTCCGGCCCGTCCGGCTGGGACCCGCTGTGGATCATGCTCGGCGCCACGGCCGTCGCCTTCGCCGCCGCCTTCGCTCTGCTGGAGAAGCGGGACGTCTGAGTCCGGTCAGAACCTCGGCGCGTTACGGGACCGCCGCACCCCCGGGGTGCGGCGGTCCCGCGCGTTCCAGCAGGCCTTGTGCCAGTGCCGTCTGTCGTCGACGCCCGCGTGCTCGGCCCACGCCACCACGTGCGGCACCCCGTCGGGGATCAACTGGTCGCACCCGGGGCAGCGGTAGGACTTGCCCTGCGCGCTGGCGCCGGCCACGTGCCGCACGCTCCAGTTCTCGCCCCGCCAGTGCTCCGAGGACTGCCAGCCGCCGTAGCGGCCGTTCTCGTCCTCGGCAGTCCGGCCGGACGATCCGGCGCCCTTGGGTCGGTTACGACGCGGGGACACGGGACACCTCTCGGGGCTATACAGGAAGCGGGCCGTGTCCAGCCTACGCGGCGCACGGCGGGGTACGCGTACGGCACCAATCGCCACAAGTCCCTCCCGGGCGGGGCGGGCTCTCCCCCGGACCCGCCCGCGGGGTCTGCCGAATCCCTCGCGGAGCGCCGCATTCTGCAGACAATCCGCAAATTGCCCCGGCCGGCCGTGTCCTCGGCACGTGTCAGACGGTTATGCCCTGTGGGGAGCTCCGTGTCGGAGCCAAGGAAGCAGGAAAGCAATGCGCGTTGGAAGTTTCGTGTTGGCAGCCCAGTTCCCCGGTCAGGGCGAGGGAGAGGCGCTGCACCGCGCGGTCCGCTCGGCCGAGGTGGCCGAGGAGGCCGGGCTCGACACGGTCTGGCTGGCCGAACACCACTTCGTGCCGTACGGCACGTGCCCGTCGGCCATCACCCTGGCCGCCTTCCTGCTGGGCCGCACCCGCCGTGTCCGGGTCGGTACGGCGGTCAGCGTGCTGCCCACCGTCCACCCCGTGGCCCTCGGCGAACAGGCGGCGCTGTTGCACCACACGAGCGGCGGCCGTTTCACGCTCGGCGTCGGGCGCGGTGGCCCGTGGGTCGACCTGGAGGTGTTCGGCGCGGGCCTGGAGGCCTACGAGAAGGGGTTCCCGGAGTCCCTTGACGTCCTGCGGCGGTGGCTGCGCGAGCCGTCCGTGGCGGCCGACGGGGAGCGGTACCGCTTCCGTGAAGTCCCGGTGGTGCCCCGGCCCTCGGAGGCACTCACCGAGGTCGCCGGACCCGAGCTCGTCGTCGCCTGTACGTCGCCGGCGAGTGTGCGGCTGGCGGCCGAGCGCGGGCTGTCGATGCTCCTCGGGATGCACGTGGGGGACGAGGAGAAGGCGGAGATGGTCGCCCTGTGGCGGCGGTACGCGCGGTGGTCCGGGCGGCCGGCGGAGGAGATCCACCGCGCCTCCCATGTCTCGGCCGGTGTCTGCCAGATCGGGGACCGGAGGATCGACGCGGCGGAGACGCTGCTGAAGGCCATGCCGGGCTGGCTGAAGCAGGGCCTGGAGGCCCATGTCACGGTCGACGGGCGCACGCGCCGGATGCGCGACCCCCTGGCGTACACCGAACTGCTCTGCGGGCTGCACCCGGTGGGCACCCCGCGGCTGTGCGCGGACCGGCTGGCGGCGACCAGCGAGCGGACGGGCATCACCCGCTTCGCGCTGCTGGTCGAGGGCTCCGGGGACCTGGCGGCGACCGAGGAGAACGTACGGCGGCTGGGGGCCGAGGTGCTCCCCCAACTCGTCTGAGGACGCGGTGACTTCCTGGGGGCTTGCCGCTCCGGTACAGCACTGCACCTCCCCCGTACGGAGCGGCAAGCAAGCGGCGCCGCGTCAGCAGTCCCGGAACTCGGGCGACTGGTTCAGCACCTGACTGCGGATCGAGGTGAAGCGGGTCAGCGTCTCGTCGACCGAGGAGTCAAGCGGGAACACGGCCACCCGGTGGCAGTTCTGGAAGGCCAGGCGCACACCGAAGTGCCGTTGCAGCGCGCCGCGTATCGCGTCGCTCGCAAGCGCACGCAGCAGCTGGCCGCGTGCCTGCTCGTCCGGTGGGGGCGTCTGGTTGTCGGCGAACGTGCCGCCGTCCACCTTCAGCTGGGCCACCAGGGAGCTGATCATCTCCCACGCATAGGGCAGGGAGGTCCGGACGCAGTCGACGAATTCCGCTTCGTCGACCTCGCCTCGCTCGGCCTGATCGAGTAGGGCCGGTGAGACGTCGAGCGACATGAGTTCTCCTCTCGCACCCCCAAGGAGCAGGGGTTGCCTGACAGATGAGGGAGAGCGCGATACCGGACACGCTGCGTACACGCACCGCGACCTCCCGTTCATACCGTAAGCAACGGCCGGGGGCGGCACCAGGAAAATGCGCAGATGAGACACTCCCAGTGAGCACACCGTGCACACAATCGGCCATTACCGAACACGTGTTTTCCAGGGCGAATCGCGTGGACCGGCGCCCGTCGAGTAGCGTTGCCGACCATGCGTCTCGTCATTGCCCGCTGCTCCGTGGACTACGCCGGGCGGCTCACCGCCCACCTTCCCTCGGCCCCGCGCCTGATCCTGGTGAAGGCGGACGGCAGCGTCTCGATCCACGCCGACGACCGGGCCTACAAGCCCCTGAACTGGATGTCGCCGCCCTGCACCCTGAAGGAGGGCACCGGCGAGGATGAGGGCGTCTGGACCGTCATCAACAAGGCGGGCGAGAAGCTCATCATCACGATGGAGGAAGTCCTCCACGACTCCTCGCACGAACTGGGCGTCGATCCGGGCCTGATCAAGGACGGCGTGGAAGCGCACCTGCAAGAGCTGCTCGCCGACCGCATCGAGACACTCGGCGAGGGCTACACGCTCATCCGCCGCGAGTACCCGACGGCCATCGGCCCGGTGGACATCCTGTGCCGGGACGCCGACGGGGGGACCGTCGCCGTGGAGATCAAGCGGCGCGGTGAGATCGACGGTGTGGAGCAGCTGACGCGCTACCTGGAGCTGCTGAACCGCGATCCCCATCTCGCCCCGGTGCGCGGCATCTTCGCGGCTCAGGAGATCAAGCCCCAGGCCCGCGTCCTCGCGACCGACCGGGGCATCGGCTGCCAGGTCCTCGACTACGACGCCCTGCGCGGCATCGAGGACGACAAGCTGCGCCTGTTCTGACCCCTCCACGCACGAAGGGGCCGGGTCCGCTGAGCGGACCCGGCCCCTTCGTGCGTACGGGCGTCAGATCACCGACGGGGAGCCGCTCGGCGCCCCCGAGCCGCCCTCCGGCGCGCTCGCCGAGGTGCTGGCGGGGGCGCTGGAGGCCGGGCCGCTCGCCGAGTTGGACGTGGACGGCGAGGACGGCGGGTCGGACGTCGGGGGCTCCGAGGTGGGCGGGTCGGACGTCGGCGGGTCCGACGTGGGCGGCTCGGACGTCGTCGGCGGCTTCGACGTCGTCGGCGGCTTCGACGAGGACGGCGGCTTCGACGAGGACGGCGGCTTCGAGGACGACGGCGGCTTCGACGGTGACGCGGAATCGCTCGGGTCCGCCGAGCCGCTCGGGGAGCCGGTCGGGGTCGGATCGTCCGAGGTGCCCAGCGTGCCGTCCGGGCCCGGGTCGGTGGGACGGCCGGTCGCGGCGCCGGGGCCGCCGTCGCCGTCGTTGGCCGCGGGGTCGGCGCCCAGGCTGCCGTCGCCCACGCCCTGGCTGGCCGAGGGGTTAACGCCCACCTGGTCGGAGGGCACGTTCGGCTCGTTGTCGGAGGTGGCGCCGAGCGTCACGACCGTGCCGAGCACGGCGACGAGCAGGGCGCCCGCACCGGCGGCCACGAGGTTGCGCCGGGCCAGCCCCTTGAGCCCGCCCCGGGCCTTGCGGGAGGGCGCGGGGGAACTGCGGTGGGTGATCAGGGCCGGGGTCGTGGGCGGCTGGAGCGTCGGGAAGGCTGCCGGGACACCGCCGGAGGGCGACGCCGACTCCTCGTACCGGGCGTCGGGCACCTCCTCCGCCGCGGTCGGCCCGAGCCCGATCGGCGTGCCCGAGCGGTCGGCGACCAGGGCGAGGGCCCGCCGGCCCGCGACCGTGCCGCGCTTGTCGGAGAGGGCGCCGCGCAGGCCGATGGAGGTTTCCAGTTCGCTGCGGGCCCGGTCGAGGCTGCCGCCGCACAGGGCGAGGATGCCGAGCTCGTGGTGGAAGTAGGCCTGTTCGGCGACGTCCCCGGCGAGCCGGGCGGCTTCGGCGCCGGCCCGCAGGGTCCGCTCCCAGGCGCTCCAGTGCAGTCCGGCGGCGAACGCGGGCGCGGCGGTGCGGGCCAGGTGCACGGCCGCGCTCTCCTCGCCCTCGGTGGCCGAAGTGGCGAGCGGCCCGAGCACGGTGAGGGCGGCGAGGAGCGCGTCGGCCTCGGCGCACACACGCTCGGGAGTGACCGAGGGGTGCCCGGCCCACCAGGAGTAGTGCTGGGCGGCGCTGCGGGCGCAGGCCTCGGCCTCGTCGGCGTATCCGGCGGCCTCCAGCTGCGCGGGGACGCCCGCGGCGAGCCGGTAGCGGGAGCCGACCGGGGAGACCAGTCCGCACGAGACCAGTTCGCCGAGCGCGGCGTCCGCGTGGGTGTCGCCGACCAGGGCGGGCAGATGCGCCTGGTGCGGGATCTCGCCGTCGAGGGCGACGGCGAACCGCAGCGTGGCCCGCGCGGAGGCGCTCAGCCGGGAGGCGAGCAGCGGCGCGGGCGCGGCGGCCTCGCCCAGCGAGGGCAGCGGTACGTCGTCATCCAGGTCGTACGCGCCCGCGGCGTCGGCCGGAGGGGCGTCCTCGAAGACGCCGAACTCGTCGACGGCCCCGGCGCCGGCGCGCAGCCGGTCGCGCTGCCGCAGCAGGGCACCGGCCTGGACGAACCGCAGGGGCAGGCCCTCGGACTCGAACCAGAGGTCGCCCGCCCAGTTGGACTCCTCCTCGGTGAGGGGCCGGCCGACGGCGTGCTCCAGCAGGTCGAGTCCGTCCGCGCGCTCCAGGCCGCCGAGGAGGACCTCCTCGATCGCGGCGCCGGCGGACGGGGCGGGCACGTCCGGGGTGGCGCCGAGCAGGAAGGCGCACTCGGGGGTGGCGTCCAGCAACTCGTCGAGCGCGGCTCCGCCGAACTGCAGGTCGTCGAGGACGACGACGGCGCCGATCTCCCCGAGGTGGCTGAGCAGTTCGTCCCGGTCCGGGCGGTGCAGGGGGGCGCTGTACACCGCGTGGAACAGGTCGTACAGCAGATCCGCCGAGCTGCGGCCGAAGCCGTTGAGGCGGACCACCCCGTCGGGGGCGAGGTCCGCGCAGTCCTCGGCGACGAGGTCGAGCAGCCGCGTGCGGCCGGAGCCGGCCGGGCCGGTGAGGCGGACGGAGCGGCCGCGGGCGAGCAGGCGCACCAGTTGCTCGCGCTCGTCCTGCCGGGCGAGCAGCGGCAGGGCGGGCTGTGCGGGTCCGGCCGGGACGGGCGGCCGGGCCGCGCGCTCGGCCTCGGCGCGCTCGGCCGTGGTGAGCTTCACGGGCCGGGCGGGCCGCTCGGCGGGTGGGCAGGCTTCTATCTCGCTGCCGTCGACGGGGTTGACCGTCAGCAGGAAGTCGCCGGAGACGAGCTGCACCGTGCGGGCGAGCGCGGGCGCGTGCTGTCCGAAGTCGGGTGTGAGGGATTCCCGGGGCGGGCGCTGGCGCGGCCCCTGGCCGTCGCCTTCGTGGCCGTACTCCTCGGGTCCCCGGGTGTTCGGGTCCATAGGTCAAGCCCCCCAAAAGCGGGTGTGTGCTGTGAAAGCCCCTCCCGGCCTTGCTGCACACCGCGCTGTCGCTTCTGGTCCGGGCCCGCTAGAAGGGTGACAAGGCAGCGGGCAGCCGAACCCTAAACCTTCGCACAGTATCTACGACAGTCCGGGGTACCGCGGCGTCCGTAACGTCACGGTCTCGTGAGGATTGTGCGCGTCGCACGGTTCGACGACGTCCGTCCGGGTCTCCCCGGTCGCCCGGTTCACACCCGTACGCGGGGTCACACGCGGGGCAGTGTCTCCACCCCGATGCCCCCCTCGATCGCCAGGATTCGGTGCAGGCGTGTGGCCACCAGCAGGCGCTGCATCTGCGGCGGTACACCGCGCAGCACCAGGCGTCGGCCGCAGCGGCCGGCCCGCCGGTGGGCACCCATGATCACGCCCAGGCCGGTGGCGTCCCAGGAGTCCAGTTCGGACAGGTCGAGCACGAGGTCGCCGACGCCGTCGTCGACGGCCGAGTGCAGGACCGTACGGGCGTCCGCCGCGCTCCGGACGTCGAGGCGGCCCCCGACGACCAGCTCGGCGTGGTCGCCCCTGATGTGCATATGCGCTCCCCGTGCGTGCGAATCGTGCTCCGCGTTCTGGTTTTGGGTGATGCAACCTCTGACTGTGTGGAGGAGTCAGAGGTTGCTTCCTGTAAGCGAACCGATACCGAATTCACCCGGGGGTGTGATGCCCCCCGGGGCATGTGCGGTTTCAGTGCTTGTAGAAGCCCTGCCCGCTCTTGCGGCCGATGTCACCGGCGTCAACCATCCGGCGCATCGACTCGGGGGCGGCGAACTTCTCGTCCTGGGACTCGGTGTAGATGTTGTTCGTGGCGTGCAGCAGGATGTCGACGCCCGTCAGGTCCGCCGTGGCCAGCGGGCCCATGGCGTGGCCGAAGCCCAGCTTGCAGGCCAGGTCGATGTCCTCGGCGCTGGCCACGCCGGACTCCTGCAGCTTCGCGGCCTCGACGACCAGGGCGCAGATGAGGCGGGTCGTCACGAACCCGGCGACGTCGCGGTTGACGACGATGCAGGTCTTGCCGACCGACTCGGCGAACTCGCGGGCGGTGGCGAGGGTTTCGTCGCTGGTCTTGTAGCCGCGGACGAGTTCGCACAGCTGCATCATCGGCACCGGCGAGAAGAAGTGCGTGCCGACGACCCGCTCGGGACGCTCCGTCGCGGCCGCGATCTTGGTGATCGGGATGGCGGAGGTGTTGGAGGCGAGGATCGCCTCGTCCTTCACGATCTTGTCGAGCGCGCGGAAGATCTCGTGCTTGACTTCCAGCTTCTCGAACACGGCCTCGACGACGACGTCCGCGTCGGCCGCGGCGTCCAGGTCGGTGGTCGCGGTGATGCGGGCGAGGGCGGCGTCGGCGTCGTGCGCCTCCAGCCTGCCCTTGGCGACGAACTTGTCGTACGACGCCTTGATGCCGTCGGTGCCCCGCGTCAGCGCCTCGTCGGTGACGTCGCGCAGGACCACGTCCCAGCCCGCCTGTGCGGAGACTTGGGCGATGCCGGATCCCATGAGGCCGGCTCCGATGACGGCGAGCTTCCGTGCCACTGTGCGACTCCCCTGACGCGCTGCTTGTGTCTGCCTCTCGGGCGGACACTAGCGCTCGTGAGGGCCCGTGTGACCGGTAAGTAATGCGCGTCACGTCTCACATGACGGACGTCACACCGGCGAGGGTCATTACGCGCCACGGACGGCGTAGTTGAGCACCTGCTCGCTCAACAGGCCCTCGATGTCGTCGAGGAGCCCGAGCATCTCCCGGGATACTTCGCCCGGATTGCGCCCCCGGGCCATCTCGCGGCCGATCGAGGCGAAGAGGGTGCCGTGGACCCAGCAGATCTGACCGGCGATCAGCCCCGGCAGCGGGTCGCCGACCGCGGCACGGGTCTCCTCGCGGAGGGTCGCCTCCAGGTTCTCCTGGACCTCCTGCTGGATGCGCCACAGCCGGGAGCGCAGCGGCGGCGCCTCCTCGACGCACCGCATGAAGCGGTCGTAGCCCTCGATGAGGCCGATCCGGGGGGAGACGGCCTCGACCTCGGCGCGCAGTTCCCGCAGCACCGCCCGGGCGGCCGACTCCGCCGCGTCCCGGCCGCGCACCCAGCGGGAGAGCCGGTCGACGACCCCCGCGGAGCGGTCGAAGAAGAGGTCTTCCTTGGCCGGGAAGTAGTTGTAGACGGTGTTCACGGAGACGTCGGCCGCCTCCGCCACGTCCGCCATGGTCACGCTCACGAACCCGTGCTCCAGGAACAGCCCGGTGGCGATGTCGGAGATGCGCTGCCTGGTCTCGCGCTTCTTCCGTTCCCTGAGCCCTTCAGCCATGCCCGCATCCTAGCGTTCCCTGGGGTCTGCCAAATCTTGGGGGCATTGCAAAATTTGAGGCATTCTGTTTTTCTGGGCGGCATGGCAATCATCAGTACGGCCGGTCTGGCCCGTACCTTCACGACCAAGCGCGGCCCCGTCCAGGCCGTACGCGGCATCGACCTGACCGTCCGCGAGGGCGAGATCCTCGGCTTCCTCGGCCCGAACGGCGCCGGCAAGACGACGACCCTGCGGATGCTGACGACCCTGCTGGAGCCGACCGGCGGCGCCGCCACCGTCGCGGGCCACGACCTGGCGACCGACCCGGCCGGAGTGCGCCGGGCCTGCGGTTACGTGGCCCAGTCCGGCGGGGTCGACCCGCAGATCAGCGTGCGCGAGGAACTGGTCACCCAGGGGCGTCTGTACCGGCTGAGCCGGACGCGGGCCGCCGAGCGCGCCGAGGAGCTGGCCGGTGAGCTGGGCCTGGCCGAGCTGCTCGACCGCAAGTGCGGCGCGCTCTCCGGCGGGCAACGGCGGCGGCTGGACATCGCGATGGCGCTCACCCACCGCCCGAAGGTGCTGTTCCTGGACGAGCCGACGACCGGGCTCGACCCGGGCAGCCGCGCCGACCTGTGGGACCTGGTGCGGCGGCTGCGCGACGAGCAGGGCACCACCGTCTTCCTGACCACCCACTACCTCGACGAGGCCGACGCCCTCTCCGACCGGCTGGTGATCGTCGACCGGGGCGTGGTCGCCGCCGAGGGCACCCCGAGCGCGCTGAAGCTGCGGTACGGCGGCTCGCTCGACGCCTCGCTGAACGACACGTTCCTCGCCGTCACCGGCCGCAGCGCCACGCCCGCCGACACCGCCCCCGTAGCCGTCTAGGAAGTCACCGATGCTGCTCCACGACACGGCCCTCGTCTACGGCCGCTACCTGCGCCAGTCCCTGCGCTCACGCTTCGCGCTGCTGTTCGGCGTGCTGATGCCGCTGCTGTACCTGCTGTTCTTCGGCCCACTGCTGACCGGTCTGCCGCTCGACGAGCCGGGCAGCTCCTGGCAGGTCCTGGTCCCCGGGCTGCTGCTCCAACTGGGCCTGTTCGGGGCGTCGTTCGCGGGCTTCACCATCATCCTGGAGAAGGGGCAGGGAGTGGTCGAGCGGATGCGGGTGACCCCGGTCAGCCGGCTGGCCCTGCTGCTCGGGCGGGTGCTGCGGGAGGCCACGGTCTTCGTCTTCCAGGCCGTGCTGCTGGTGCTGGCGGCGGTGGCGATGGGCCTGCGGGCGCCGCTGGCCGGCGTCCTGATCGGCTTCGGCTTCGTCGCGTTGCTCACCGTGTCGCTGTCCGCGCTGTCGTACGCGCTGGCGATGAAGCTGAGCACCCCGCAGGGGTTCGGCCCGGCGGTCAACGCGCTGACGATGCCTTCGATGCTGCTGTCCGGCCTGATGCTGCCGATGTCCCTGGGGCCGGCGTGGCTGGACGTCCTGTCGCACCTCATGCCGTTCCGCTATCTGGTGGACGCGGTGCGCGACGCCTACGTCGGCAGCTACGCGACGGCCGACATGCTCCACGGCGTGCTGGTGGCCCTCGGCCTGACCGCGCTGTCCGTGACGGTGGGCACACGCGTGTTCCGATCCGCCGGGGCGTAACTACGCTGGCCGCATGGTCAATCTGACGCGCATCTACACGAGGACCGGCGACCAGGGCACGACCGCCCTCGGCGACATGAGCCGGGTCGCCAAAACGGACCTGCGGATCTCGGCGTACGCCGACGCCAACGAGGCGAACGCCGTGATCGGCACCGCGATCGCCCTGGGCGGCCTGGACGAGGAGGTCGTCGAGGTCCTCACCCGCGTGCAGAACGACCTGTTCGACGTGGGTGCGGACCTGTCCACGCCGGTGGTGGAGAACCCGGAGTACCCGCCGCTGCGGGTCGAGCAGTTCTACATCGACCGGCTGGAGGCCGACTGCGACCGCTTCAACGAGCGGCTGGACAAGCTCCGCTCCTTCATCCTGCCGGGCGGCACGGCGGGCGCGGCCCTGCTGCACCAGGCCTGCACGGTGGTCCGCCGGGCGGAACGCTCGACCTGGGCGGCCCTGGAGGTCCACGCCGAGACGATGAACCCCCTCACGGCGACCTACCTGAACCGCCTCTCCGACCTCCTGTTCATCCTCGCGAGGACGGCGAACAAGGAGGCCGGAGACGTGCTGTGGGTGCCCGGCGGGGAGCGCTAGGTCAGGCCCCGCGGCGTGCGGAGGCCGTTGGCGGAGAGGACCCCGCCGACGATCGTCATCACGACGCCGACCTCGGGCAGCGTGACGACACCCTCTGTCGCGTACTGCTTCGCCTCGCTCATCGGTGGAGCCTCTCCTTCGGGTCGGTGACCGCCTCCCCCGCGGGCTCGCCCGCAGGGGCCTTCCGCGGCCAGATCAGATAACTCAGCGCGACCAGGCCGTGGATCCCGGCCGCACGCCAGGCCACGTAGCGCCAGCTCTCCAGGGAGGTCACGCGGCTCGGGTCGTCCACGTACCAGATGGCGAGCTGCAGGAGCGCGGTCGCGACGGCGGCGCCCAGCACCGTGCCCAGCCAGACCCTGCCCTCGTGACGGGCCCGGGCCATGCCGTACTGCGGTGGCTTCCGGGGCGGCGGGGCCCCACCGAAGCGGTGGGCCGCGTGCCCGTCGAGCCACTTCACCGTGCGGTGGCCGTGACCGACGGTGTAGCCGATGTACAGCGCGGCCAGCCCGTGGGTCCAGTCGGGATCCGCGCCGTTCCTCAGGTCCAGCGCGGTGGCGACCAGCAGGACGACCTCCAGCAGCGGCTCGCACAGCAGCAGCGCCAGCCCCGTACGCGGCATGCGCAGCAGGTAGCGGAAGGCCAGCCCGGCCGCCAGCAGCACCCAGAAGCCGATCTCACAGGCGGCGATCAAGGCGACGATCACGGTTCGCTCCTCTCGGTCACCCTTCCAGGCTCCCGGGCGGCGCGGCCGGAATCGTCGTCGCGCGTGACGAACCCTCGGTACATCTAAAGATGCAGCCCAGGACCCTTCGCGGGAATCAGGCGCGGGGCACGGCGGCCGTGTTGGATGGGGCCATGGCCGCACGCTTCCCCCGCCCCCGCCGCTTCGACGTCCACGTCGCGCTGGGCGGTCTGCTCGGCGGGCTGCTGCTGTGGGGTGTCGGCCTGGCCACCCGTACGCACACCGAGCCGTACGTGCTCCTGCCCGGGCGCTGGCCCCTGCTGCTGCCGCTGGTGGTCATGGCGGGCTGCGAGCTGCTGCGCCGCAGCGCCCCCCGCGCCGCCCTGCTGATCGGCACCCCCGCGCTGGTGCTGGACCTCGTCACCCAGGGCAACCTGGTCACGATCCTGCTGTACACCGACCTGATGTACGCGGCCGTCCTGTACGGGCCGCCCGCCTCGGCCCACCGCATCCCGCGGATCACCGGGCTGCTCACGGTGGCCGGGGCCGTGGTGCCGTTCGCGATCTGGCGCGAGCCCGAAGCGCTGCTCATCGGCGTGCTCACCGGCCTGGTCACCTTCGGGCCCGCCGCCACCGGCCTGATCGTCCGCAACCACCGCGACGCCGCGGAGGCGGCCCGGCTGCGCGCCGAGCAGACCGCGCTGCTCGCCGAGATGGACCGCACCCAGGCCGTCACCGCCGAGCGGGCCCGGATGGCCCGCGAACTGCACGACATGGTCGCCAACCACCTCTCCGCGATCGCCATCCACTCCACGGCCGCCCTCTCCCTCCAGGACGCCAGGACCTCGCAGGAGGCGCTGATGGTCATCCGCGAGAACAGCGTCGAGGGACTCGCGGAGATGCGGCGGCTCATCGGGATCCTGCGCGACTCCAGCGGCGACACCGAACCGGTCGCCGCCCCCACCCTCGACGGCCTCGGCGCCCTGGTGGACAACGCCCGCACCAACGGCCTCGACGTCAGCCTCGACGCGGCCCTCGACGCGGCCCGGGGCGCGGTGCCGGCACCGGTGGAGCTCGCCGCCTACCGCATCGTCCAGGAGTCCCTCACCAACGCCCTCAAGCACGCCGGCGCCGGCCGGGTCACCGTGTCCCTGGCCCGCTGCGACGGAGTCCTGACGGTCCAGGTGACCAGCCCCTACGGCGACCGCGACGGGCCCACGGCCCCCGGCTCGGGAGCCGGCCTGGTCGGCATGCGGGAGCGCGCCGCGCTGCTGGACGGCACCTTCGAGGCCGGCCCCGAGGACTCGCCGGACGGCAGGATCTGGGCCGTCCGCGCCGCCCTGCCCGTCAGCGACACCGCCGAAGGAGACACCGCATGATCCGCGTCCTGGTCGCCGAGGACCAGTCGGCCGTCCGCGCAGGCCTGGTCCTCATCCTGCGCAGCGCGCCCGACATCGAGGTGGTCGGCGAGGCGCCGGACGGCGAGCGGGCGGTGGCGCTGGCCCGCGAGCTGCGGCCCGACCTGGTGCTGATGGACGTTCAGATGCCCCGTCTGGACGGGGTGTCGGCCACCCGGCAGGTCGTCGCCGAAGGGCTCGCGGACGTGCTCGTGCTGACCACCTTCGATCTCGACGCGTACGTGTTCGGGGCGCTGCGCGCGGGCGCGGCCGGCTTCCTGCTGAAGAACACCGAGGCGCGGGACCTGCTGGAGGCGGTCAGGACGGTCGCGCGCGGGGAAGGGCTCATCGCCCCCGCGGTCACCCGGCGGCTGATCGCGGAGTTCGCCGCGAAGCCGGCCCGGGAGCCCGCGGCCGACCCGGCGGTGCTGGACCGGCTGACCCGCCGTGAGCGCGAGGTGCTGTCCTGCCTGGGTGAGGGACTGTCCAACGCGGGCATCGCCGAGCGGCTCGACATGGCGGAGGCGACGGTGAAGACGCACGTCAGCCGCCTGCTGGCGAAGCTGGAGCTGCGCAGCCGGGTGCAAGCTGCGGTGCTCGCGCAGGAGTTGGGGATCTGATCCGGCCCTGATCACAGCGCGTCGCGGTGGTCCAGACCTATTGACCGGTGGTCCAGACCTTTCTATTCTCACCGCACCATGTGTGGCGTGAGGCTCAGTCACGCCCCCCACAACTCCATCAAGGAGGCGCAGCATGCGCTTCAGACACAGAGCCGCGGCAGGGTTCGCGACCCTGTTGCTCCCCTTCGCCGGCCTCGTCGGCCTGGCGAGCCCGGCCCAGGCAGCGACGTCCGCCACCGCGACCTACGCCAAGACCCAGGACTGGGGCTCCGGCTTCGAGGGCAAGTGGACGGTGAAGAACACCGGCACCACCGCCCTCAGCTCCTGGACCGTCGAGTGGGACTTCCCCTCCGGCACCTCCGTCACCTCCGCCTGGGACGCCGACGTCACCTCCTCCGGCACCCACTGGACCGCGAAGAACAAGTCCTGGAACGGCACCCTCGCCCCCGGGGCCTCCGTCACCTTCGGCTTCAACGGCTCCGGCTCCGGCTCCCCCGCCAACTGCAAACTCAACGGCGGCAGCTGCGACGGCGGCACCACCGAGCCCGGCGACAGCGCGCCGAGCGCCCCCGGCACCCCGACCGCCTCCGGCATCACCGACACCTCGGTGAAGCTGAGCTGGTCCGCCGCCACCGACGACAAGGGCGTCAAGAACTACGACGTCCTGCGCGACGGCGCCAAGGTCGCCACCGTGACGACGACCTCGTACACGGACACCGGCCTGACCAAGGGCACGGACTACTCCTACTCCGTGCAGGCGCGCGACACCGCCGACCAGACCGGCCCGGTCAGCGGCTCCGTCCGCGTCCGCACCACCGGCGGCACCACCGAGCCCCCGCCCACCGGCGACAAGGTCAAGCTCGGCTACTTCACCGAGTGGGGCGTCTACGGCCGCAACTACCACGTCAAGAACCTCGTGACGTCGGGCACCGCGTCGAAGATCACCCACATCAACTACGCGTTCGGCAACGTCAAGAACGGTCAGTGCACCGTCGACGACACCTACGCCGCCTACGACAAGGCCTACACCGCCGACCAGTCCGTCAGCGGCACCGCCGACACCTGGGACCAGCCGCTGCGCGGCAACTTCAACCAGCTGCGCCAGCTGAAGGCGAAGTACCCGCACATCAAGGTGCTGTACTCCTTCGGCGGCTGGACCTACTCCGGCGGCTTCGGCCAGGCCGCGCAGAACGCCGCCGCGTTCGCCAAGTCCTGCAAGGCCGTCGTGGAGGACCCGCGCTGGGCCGACGTCTTCGACGGCATCGACATCGACTGGGAGTACCCGAACGCCTGCGGCCTGACCTGCGACACGTCCGGTCCGGCGGCCTTCAAGACCCTCTCCCAGGCGCTGCGCAACGAGTTCGGCCCGGACTACCTGGTCACCGCGGCCATCACCGCCGACGGCTCCTCCGGCGGCAAGATCGACGCGGCCGACTACGGCGGTGCCGCACAGTACCTCGACTGGTACAACGTGATGACCTACGACTACTTCGGCGCCTTCGACAAGGACGGCCCGACCGCCCCGCACTCCCCGCTCACCTCGTACCCGGGCATCCCGCAGGACGGCTTCAACTCGGCCGACGCCATCGCCAAGCTCAAGGCGAAGGGCGTCCCCGCCAAGAAGCTGCTGCTCGGCATCGGCTTCTACGGCCGCGGCTGGACCGGAGTCACCCAGTCCGCCCCGGGCGGCTCGGCCACCGGCGCGGCTCCGGGCACGTACGAGGCGGGCATCGAGGACTACAAGATCCTGAAGAACTCCTGCCCGGCCACCGGCACCATCGCCGGCACGGCGTACGCCCACTGCGGCAGCAACTGGTGGTCGTACGACACCCCGGCGACCATCGCGGGCAAGATGAGCTGGGCCAAGAACCAGGGCCTGGGCGGCGCGTTCTTCTGGGAGTTCAGCGGCGACACCGCCAACGGAGAACTGGCGACCGCGATCGACAGCGGCCTCAAGTAGACCGCTTCACAAGGAAGTTCGAAGGGCCATAGGTCCTAAGCGACATTGACGCTCCCCCAGACTTCGTCCGGGGGGACCCCACGCAGCGGGTGAACGGGGGTCGCCCACGTGAACCCCGGTCCGGGGGGGGGCGCCCCCAC
>NZ_JBEOTZ010000034.1:0-83022 GCF_040303825.1 Streptomyces sp. NPDC094143 | reverse complement strand
CCCCGTCCAGCGCGCGTTGGGCAAACACGGATCCGGCCGGGGCGATGATGACATGGTTGCCGAGCAAGCCCCGCCCGTACAGCCGGGCGCACAGCGGCCGCTTCGTCCCCGTCAGCGAGTGCCGACCGCCGCGCGCACGGCCCGCCGGGCCATCTGGCAGTCGTCGTGCAGCCGCCGCAGCAACAGCCGCTGCTCCTCGCCGGACGGCGCAGCACCAGGATGGGCCGAGCCCGGTGCCGCCGGGGTCGCGTCGTGCATCGAACGCTGCACGGCCGTCTCGTACGTGCGGATCTCACGCGTCAGCACCAGCATCAGGTTCACCAGGAAGGCGTCCCTGGACGCCGGCCCCGCCGACTGCGCGATCTGACTGATCTGCCGGCGCGCGACCGGTGCGTCCCCGAGCACCGACCACAGCGTCGCCAGGTCGTAACCCGGCAGGTACCAGCCGGCGTGCTCCCAGTCCACCAGCACTGGACCGGCCGGTGACAGGAGCAGGTTCGACAGCAGGGCGTCGCCGTGGCAGAACTGGCCCATGCCCTGGCGCCCGGCGGCCTGCGCGATGCCGTGCAGCAGCTTCTGCAGGTCGCCCAGGTCGCGGTCGGTGAGCAGGCCCAGCCCGTGGTACCGCGCGATCCGGGCCGCGTAGTCCAGCGGGGCGTCGAACGTACCCGCCGGCGGCCGCCAGGCGTTCAGCCGGCAGATCGCGCCGAGCGCCGCCCTGATGTCCGCCCGGGGCGGCGCCTCGGCAGGGTGCCGCTGGAGGGCCGCTACCCGACCGGGCATCCGCTCGATCACGAGGGTGCAGTTGTCCGGGTCCGCCGCGATCAGTCTCGGCGCCCGCACGGGAGGGCGGTGCCGGACGAACGAGCGGTACGCCGCTATCTCGTGGCGGATCCGCTCGGACCAGGCGGGGGAGTGGTCCAATAAACACTTGGCGACGGCCGAGCTGCGACCGGTCGTGCCGACCAGGAGCACGGAACGGCCGGTGCGGCGCAGCACCTGCACCGGGGCGAACTCCGGGCAGATGCGGTGCACCGAAGCGATCGCGGTGCGCAGCTGCGCGCCCTGGGGGCCGGACAAGTCGAGTCTCCCGCTGAGCGGTTGGGTGCCGAGCACCGCGCCACGCCGAGCCCTGCCCCCTCCGAGCACGGGGGCCGCCGGCCGCGCGGGGGCGAGGTAGGGGCCGCTGTCCGTGGGACGCGGGTGGAGCGACCGGGGCGGTGCGGACACGGAGGACGATGCTGCGTACATGGGCGAGACAGATCCCTTCGTGTGCCTGCGACGACAGCGCTCACCCGGCCCGGAAGCCCCGGAGCACCCTGGGGAATGTCCCTGCGGCGACCGGGTCGGGGTGGCGCGTTCCTACCTGACACCGGATGACCGGTGGCACACCATCTGGCGCACCCTGGCGAACCCTGGCGAATAGTCGCTCGGCAAGTCCGGCCGGGCTACTGTCAACTCAGCCGAGAACCTGGGGGCTTGACGTGAGCGGACGACCCAACACCCGGCTCGCGGACCTGTTCGGCCTGGCCGGCTGGTCCAAGGGCGAACTCGCGAGGCTGGTCAACCGGCAGGCGGCGGCCATGGGCCATCCCCAGCTGTCGACCGACACCTCCCGGGTGCGGCGGTGGATCGACATGGGAGAGATCCCGCGCGATCCGGTGCCGCGGGTGCTGGCGGCTCTGTTCACCGAGCGTCTCGGCCGTGTCGTGACCATCGAGGACCTCGGTCTGGTCCGGCACGGGCGTGCGGGGAAGCGGCAGGGCGTCGGGAGTCCGGAGACTCCCGACGGTGTGCCGTGGGCGCCCGAGCGGACGGCTGCGGTCCTCACCGAATTCACGGGAATGGACCTCATGCTCAACCGACGCGGCTTGGTGGGCGCGGGCGCCGCGCTCGCCGCGGGATCCGCACTCAGCAGCGCCATGTACGACTGGCTGCACTCCGACCCTGCCCTGGCTGCCGACGCCCCCGACCTCGACCATCCCCTGCACGCCGACCCCGCTGGGTTCGACCGCTACGAGGCCGCCCCCATCGGGTCGCAGGAGATCGAGGAACTGGAGCGCTCGGTCGAGGTGTTCCGCGCCTGGGACGCGGCCCGCGGCGGCGGGCTCCAGCGCAAGGCCGTGGTGGGCCAGCTCAACGAGGTGGGCGGCATGCTCGCCTACCGTCACCCACCCCATCTCCAGCGGCGCCTGTGGGGCGTCGCCGCCAACCTGGCCGTCCTCGCGGGCTGGATGTCGCACGACGTCGGTCTGGAGCCCACGGCCCAGAAGTACTTCGTCATCGCCGCGCACGCGGCCAGAGAGGGCGGGGACCGGCCCCGCGCGGGTGAGGCGCTCTCCCGCGCGGCCCGCCAGATGGTGCACCTGGGCCGGCCGGACGACGCCCTGGACCTGATGAAGCTGGCCACGTCCGGTTCGGGCGACGAAGTGCTGCCCCGCACCCGGGCGATGCTCTACACGATCGAGGCCTGGGCGCAGGCCTCGATGGGCAAGGGCCAGGCCATGCGGCGCACGCTCGGCCGGGCGGAGGACCTGTTCGTCTCCGACAAGGCCGACGTCCCCCCGCCGGACTGGATGCAGACCTTCAAGGAGGAGGACCTCTACGGCATGCAGGCCCTGGCCTACCGCACGCTCGCCGAGTTCGAGCCGGGCGCGGCCGCGCATGCCCAGCACTACGCGGAGAAGGCCCTGGCCCTGCGGGTCGACGGCCGGCAGCGCTCGAAGATCTTCGACTACCTGTCGATGGCCTCGGCCTGCTTCATCGCCGACGATCCCGAACAGGCCGACCGTTACGCCCGTCTGGCCCTGGTGTCGATGGGATCCAACTCCTCCCACCGCACCTGGGACCGGCTGCGCCAGATGTACCGGCTCACCGCCCAGTACTCGGGCTATCCGAAGATCCAGGAGCTGCGGGAGGAGATCAAGCTGGCGCTGCCGAAGGCGAAGGGCAGGGGCGGCGCCGGCGCACAGGCCTGAATTCCTATGACGTGACCTTGGCGACGAGTACACAGGCGTTGTCCTGGCGCTCGACCGTGCCGAACTCCTGGACGACGGCCCGTGCGCAGTCCTCCGCGTCGGCGGATGCGGCCAGGCGCGGCGCCAGGCCGAGGAGGAGATGCGCGGCCGCCGCTCCGGTGTGCCCGGGCACCAGCCCGTCGGTGTGCAGGAGGAGCAGGTCGCCCGGCTCCAGGATCTCCTCGGCCTGTCCGTAGACGGCGCCCGTGGTGGCGCCGAGCAGGACACCGTCCGGGCTGTCCAGGACCCGCCCCGTCCCGTCGCGGAACAGCAGCGGGGCGGGGTGTCCGGCCTGCGCCCACACCAGCGTGCGGGTCGCGGGCTGGTAGCGGCAGCAGACGGCGCTGCCGAGGGCGGGCTGCACGGTGGCGTCGAGTAACTGGTTCAGCCAGGCCATCAGCTGTCCCGGCCGGGCCCCGGCCATCGCCATGCCGCGCACGGCGCCCAGCAGCATGGTCATGTGGGACGTGACGCCGACGCCCTGCCCGGTGAGATCACCGACGCTCAGCAGGGTGTCACCGCCGGTCAGTTCGAGCGCGTCGTACCAGTCACCGCCGATCATGGTGCGCGTGGACGCCGGCAGGTACCGGGCCGCGAGGTCCAGGCTCCGGGGGCCACGGTGCGGGAGCCGCAGGGAGCCGCGCCACGGCGGCAGCACGGCCTCCTGCAGCTCGACCGCGAGCCGGTGCTCGGTCCGCGCGGCCTCCCGCTGATGGTGGAGCGAGTCACGGGTCTCGCTCACCACCCGCTGGCTGCGGCGCAGTTCGCTGACGTCGCGCAGCACGGCCCACATCGAGGCGGTGCTCCCGTCAGTGTCGAGCACCGGTTCGCCCATCATGTGCACGGTCCGGACGTCCCCGTCGGGGCGTGCGATGCGGAATTCGCCGTCGATGGGCCGGGCGTCGACGAGGCAGTTGGTCACCATCGCCGTCAGCCCGGGCCGGTCCTCGTCGAGCACCAGGGACGGCAACTCGTCGAGGGTGAGCGGGGGAGCGGCGGGGTCGCGGCCCAGGATCTGGTAGAGCTCCCCGGACCAACGGGCCTCGTCCGTCAGGAGGTTCCACTCGGCGCTGCCGACCCGGCTGAGCAGCGAGCCCTGCACGGGCGTGGCGGGCTGCGGGTCCGGCGCCGTGGGGAGGGGGCCGTCCCGGAGCTGGGCGAGGTGTTCGTCGAGGTCGTCGAGCTGGTGCAGCGCCAGATCGCACAGGGCGCGCTGCCAGCGTCCGCGGGGGTGGTCCGCCCCGTCGCCCTCCGCGTCGCGGCGCACCGCGTCCACGTCGCCCTTGAGCCGCCGCGTCTGCGAGATGAGCGCGTCGACCGAGCCGTGTCCGGGCGGCTGGGCGGCGGGGCGGTCCGCGGAGAGGTGGGACGGCATGACGCACTCCGATGCGGGACGGTACGACCAAGGCGGGTGGAGGGACCGTTACGACTGTCGCACAGCCCGCGACGCCCTGTAAGGGATTTGGCACCACACGATACGGTGGTGCTTCTGGCATATGCCACCGTCTCGCCGAGTTACTCCGAGGTAGGTGGGAAGCGTGTCACCGGGTGTGCCAAGTCGTAGATTGCACAGGGAACTTGACGCCCCGTCGGGGTGGCGGGGGCGCTCCTGCGCGTGTTCGACGGTCTGGTGTTCGAGGTCCGGTTCTCAGTACCGCAGGACCCCGGCGATGCCGTCCGCCTCACCCAGCGTGCCGTCCGGTACGAAGCGGACGTCGGCCCCCGTCTCCAGGCACTGCTCGACGATCTCGTCCACGATGTCCTCGCGCGAGTCGAGGTCGCCGCTCTCGGCCAGGACCAGATGGTCGCCGAAGTCGCGGACGGTGGCGCGGTAGTTCTCCTCGACGGCCAGCAGCCGGACGCGGCCGTCCCGGGCGCTTCGCCACAGCTCGTCGACACCGGCCGCGAACGCCCGCCGCCCGCGAGCGGTTTCGAGGGCCCGGGCCACGTCGTCCGCGTTGCTGCGGGCCTCCGCCTCCAGTACCGGGCGCAGGGCCTGCCACACGGCCTCGGGCGTGCCGTGCGCGAGTCCCCCGTGCGGGACGCGCACCGCTCCCCTGGTGGCGCTGCCGGCGTCGTCCAGCAGGGAGAGGGCGGCCGGCTCGCCGGTGACGTAGAGCCGGCGCGGACGGTCGCGCAGGACGGCGCCCATCGCCGTGTCGGCCTCGCGCAGGAACTGCCGGGTCCGCTCCTCCCGGAAGGTGCTCGTCTGGTCGCCGGTCCGCTGCTGCCGCTCGGGGTCGAAGTTCTCCGTGCGCCGGGTCAGCGGGAAGCCGCCGAGGCGGGCCTCGAGGACGCGGTCGACGCCGCCGTTCCACAGGGTCGCGCGGTCGGCGGCGAGCGAGAGGGCCCAGAACGGCCGCCCGGCGGTGTGGGCCGAGACGAGGTTGCGGGTGAGGAAGGTGTCGGAGAGGACCACGCGTTCGGGCACGGGCCGGGCCAGCGACCACACCTGGTGCTCACCGGGGGCCGCGAAGATCGCCAGCCCGTCCTCGGTGTGGGTGGGGTCGACCTCGGACAGGGCCCGGTCGAGATGGTGGGCGACCTCGGCGCGCCGCTCCCGGGTGACCGCCGGGTCCGCCTCCAGTCGCCGTTTCGCCTCGGCCACCGCGTTGCGCAGCCGGACCTGGTCCTGGGCGCTGTAGGGCTCGCGCCGGTGTGTCGGCGTCAGCACGGAGACCGCGGGGTAGGGGCGCGGGCGCCGCAGCTCGGCAAGGGACGCGGGACTCAGAACGTGCTCCATGACAGCACGATAGAGCCGATTGACCTTTAGGGCATTCGGGGCAATCAGCGCACCCGTGTCGGGCTCCGTCGGACGGGAGTTGGGCAAGTCTTTGCCGCTGGCGGATTTCCGACGGGGGTGGCCCCGGCGGGAGGCGGCTCACGGGGTATTGCGCGTGCAAAGGCTGGCTGGAATCGGAGGGTCGGGGTCAGCCGGGGCGCGGCGGGTGAGTTGACCGTGGTCCGCGGGTGTAACAGGCTCGAAATATAGATGGTTACTACATCAAGTTTGCGGGAGGTACGTGTATGTGCGGCATCACCGGCTGGGTCTCCTTCGACCGCGACCTGACTGCCGAGGCCGCGACCCTGGACGCGATGACCGAGACGATGGCCTGCCGCGGGCCGGACGACCGGGGCGTGTGGGCCGAGGGCCCCGCCGGGCTGGGGCACCGCAGGCTCGCGATCATCGACCTGCCCGGGGGCCGCCAGCCCATGACCGCCGCCACCCCGCACGGCACCGTCGCCCTCGTGTACTCGGGCGAGGCCTACAACTTCACCGAACTGCGCGGTGAGCTCGCCGCCCGGGGCCACCGTTTCACCACCGACTCCGACACCGAGGTCGTGCTGCGCGGCTACCTCGAATGGGGCGACGCCGTCGCCGAACGCCTCAACGGCATGTACGCCTTCGCCGTCTGGGACGGCCGCACCGACCGGCTGGTGCTGATCCGCGACCGCATGGGCGTCAAGCCCCTCTACTACCAACCGACCCCCGACGGCGTCCTGTTCGGTTCCGAACCGAAGGCGATCCTCGCCAACCCGCTGGCCCAGCCCCGGGTCGGCCTCGACGGCCTGCGCGAGCTGTTCAGCATGGTCAAGACACCCGGGCACGCCGTCTGGGAGGGCATGCGCGAGGTCGAGCCCGGCACCGTCGTCACCGTCGACCGCGCCGGCCCGCGCAGCCGCGTCTACTGGGAGCTGCGGACCCGGCCCCACGAGGACGACCGCGACACCACGATCAGCACCGTCCGCTCCCTCCTCGACGACATCGTGCGGCGCCAGCTCGTCGCGGACGTGCCCCGCTGCACCCTGCTCTCCGGCGGACTCGACTCCTCCGCCATGACGGCCCTCGCCGCCCGGCAGCTCGGCGCGCACGGGGAGAAGGTCCGCAGCTTCGCCGTCGACTTCGCCGGCCGGACCGACCACTTCGTCGCCGACGAACTGCGCGCCACCCCCGACACCCCGTTCGTCCACGACGTGGCCCGGGCGTCGGGCACCGACCACCAGGACATCGTGCTCGACCCGGACGCCCTCGCCGACCCCGCCGTACGCGAGAAGGTGATCAGGGCGCGCGACCTCCCGGCCGGTCTCGGCGACATGGACGCCTCCCTGTACCTGCTGTTCAAGGCCATCCGCGAACGCTCCACGGTGGCCCTGTCGGGCGAGTCCGCCGACGAGGTCTTCGGCGGCTACCGGCAGTTCTTCGACGAGGACGCGCGCACGGCCGACACCTTCCCCTGGCTGGTGAGCCTCGGCCGGCACTTCGGCGACGACACCGAAGTCCTGCGCCCCGACCTGGTCAAGGCCCTGGACCTGGAGACGTACGTGGCCGACGGCTACCGCTCCGCCGCCGCCCGGGTCGAACGCCTGGACGGCGAGAGCGACTTCGAGTTCCGCATGCGGCGGATCAGCCACCTCCACCTGACCCGGTTCGTACGGATCCTGCTCGACCGCAAGGACCGCGCCAGCATGGCCGTCGGCCTTGAGGTCCGGGTGCCGTTCTGCGACCACCGGCTCGTCGAGTACGTCTACAACGCGCCCTGGGCGCTGAAGTCCTTCGACGGCCGGGAGAAGAGCCTGCTGAGGGAGGCGACCGCGGACCTGATCCCGCGGTCGGTCTACGACCGGGTCAAGAGCCCCTACCCCTCCACCCAGGACCCGCGGTACGCGGTGGCCCTGCGCGAGCAGGCCGAGGAGCTCCTCGCCCGGCCGGCCCACCCGGTCTTCGACCTCGTCGACCCGGGGCGGCTGCGCCGGATCGTCCGGCGCGACACGCCCGTCAGTGGCCAGGCGGCGCGGCGCGGCCTGGAGCGGACCCTGGACCTGGCGATGTGGCTGGAGCTGTACGCACCCGAGGTCGCCCTCGGCTGAGGGCACGGCCCCGGGGCCCTCACCGGCTCACCCGGGGCTCACTCGGTGTCGTGGTCGGAGCCGCAGGAGCTGCCGTCCGGCGGGAGGGTGCCGTACAGCAGGAAGGCGTCGACCTTGCGGTGCACGCAGGAGGAGGAGCCGTAGCCGGTGTGGCCCTCGCCCCGGTTGTCGAGCACCACGGCGGACGACCCCAGCCGCTCGGCCGTCTCCACCGTCCAGCGGTACGGGGTGGCCGGGTCGCCCCGGGTACCGACCAGCAGGATGCGCGGCGTGTCGACGTCCTTGACCTCGTCGCGGATGAAGTCGGTGCCCTTGGGGCGGCCGTAGCACATCAGCACCTGCGTGAGGCGGTACCGGCCGAAGACCGGTGACGCCTGCTCGTAGCGGGCGCGCAGCCGGCCCAGGTCCCGGGTGACCTGCGCGGCGGCCGGGCGGTCGGGATCGTCCGCGCAGTTGATCGCCATCAGCGCCGCCGGCAGGTTGTCCAGGGGCACGTCCTCCGGGTCGGTCAGCCCGTGGTGGGCCCTGGCCGGCGGGAGCGCGAAGCCGCCGTGCAGGAAGGCCTCGAGGCCGCTCGTGTCGCCCTCCTCCAGCAGCCGGGCGACGGCCCGCTGGAGCGAGGGCCACAGCTCCCTGCTGTAGAGGCCCTGCCCGAGGGCGCCGGCGAAGTCCTGGCCGGAGAACGCCTCGCCGAAGTCCGTCGGCACCGGGTCCCGGTCGAGCGACTCCACGACCTCGACGACGTGCTCCTGGGCCTCGCGCGGGTTCTGCCCGAACGGGCAGGCGATGTCCTCCGTGCACCAGGTGAGGAAGTTCTCCAGCGCGGTCTGCTGCCCCCGCGCGCTCACCACGCCCTGCTCCGCCAGCGGCTCGGTCAGGGTGTCGACGCCGTCCAGCACCATGCGGCCGACCTTCTTCGGGAACTGCGCCGCGTACACCGCACCGAGCCGGCTGCCGTAGGAGAAGCCCAGGTAGTTGAGCTTGCCGTCGCCGAGCGCGTCGCGCACGACGTCCAGGTCGCGAGCGGCGTTCACGGTGCCGATGTGGGGCAGGACCGGGCCCGAGTGCTCGGCGCACTCGGCCGCCGCGTCGCGCAGCTTCGCCAGCACGGCCTGCGGATCGGTCACGTCGGCGTTGCCGTCGGTGGCGTCCAGGGCGTCCTCGGAGGCGCTTCCGCAGCTGACCGGTGAGGAGCGGCCGACTCCGCGGGGGTCGAAGGAGACCACGTCGTAGCCGTCGGTGAGGTCCATGAACTCCTCGCCGGCGAGCGCGAGCTGGCCCACGCCCTGGCCGCCGGGGCCGCCGAAGTTCAGCAGCACCGAGCCCCGGGAGGCACCGGTGGCCCGGTAGCGGGCGACGGCGAGGTCGAGCGTTCCCCGCTCCGGCCGGTCGTAGTCGAGCGGGACGGTGACCTTGCCGCACTGCAGGTCCTTCGGCATGTCCGGTCCCGCGCACGCCGACCACTTCACCTTCTGGTCGTAGAAACGCGCCAGGCCGGGCGGGGGGTCGGCGGCGGCCGGCAGCCCCGCGCCCAGCAGGGCCAGTCCGGCCGCGCCGGCGACCGCGCAGCGCCGGATCGGGGGGCGCGTGGACAGCTTGGCCAGCATCGATGCCTCCAGGGGCGCCCCACGGCGCCCTCGCCCACGATAAGCGGGCCCCCTGGGACTCGCCTCCGGGCGGGCGGGGCGGGGAGAAGTGGCCTATCCTGCGCGCTTTCCTCGCATACGAGGGTCTTTACCGCTAGTTCGACAAGCGGGCCGCTCGATGGAGTGAAAGGCCGATAAGCCATAACTCGGATCGGGCGGCCCGCGTTCTATCTCGTGCGGGTGAGTGCCCGCGACGATGTCTGGAAGGCAGGGAACCTATGAAGCGGGTCACCCGAAACGGTGTCATCGCCGTCGCCGCCGCCTCGGGCGCGATGGCCATGACCGTCCCCGCGCACGCCGGTTCCGGGGCGGACGGCTCTTCGGCCGGTTCGCCCGGGGTGGTCTCCGGCAACACCGTCCAGCTGCCGGTGCACGTCCCGGTGAACGTGTGCGGCAACACCGTGAACGTGGTGGGGCTGCTGAACCCCGCCGCGGGCAACGCCTGCGCGAACGAGGACGGCCGGACGGCCGAGCGGCCGGGTCGTTCCGGCGGTGGCGCGGTCGCCGAGGGCCGGGGAAAGGATTCGCCGGGCGTGGTGTCCGGCAACGGCGTCCAGCTTCCGGTCGACCTCCCCGTCAACGTCACCGGCAACACCGTGGACGTGGTCGGCATCGGCAACCCGTCGACCGGCAACGAGTCCTCGAACACGCCCGGCGACCGCCCGGTCCGGCCGCGTGACCCGGCGGAGCCGGCCCCGGAACCGTCCGCCCCGCCCCGCACGCGTCCGGCTCCGGAACCCGACCGGCACATCGCGCCGCAGCAGGCCCGGGGCGCCCTCGCCCACACGGGCACGGACCACACCCTCCAGACCGTCGCCGCGAGCGCGGCGCTGGTGCTCGGCGGAGTGGTCCTGCGCCGACGCTTCCGCCCGACCGGGAACAGGGAGACGAACAACTGACCTGTCCGGTGCCGCCCTGTCCGGTGCCGGCCTGTTGGGGGAGGAGGGCCCGGGCGATCAGCGTCCGGTCAGACCGCCTCCGCCACCCCCGTCAGCAGCACCATGCCCGAGTGACCGTAGTCAGGCAGGCTCGGGTCCGTGTCGATGTGGGTGACGTCCAGGTCGCGCGTCAGGGGGGTGAAGACCTCGGTGATCGTCGCCGGGTCGACCGGGCAGCCGGGCCAGTGGGACGCCGGGCCGATGCGGTAGGTCGGCATGTTCTCCATGAACGCGGCGACCAGGTACCCACCGGGGGCGACCGCGCGGACGAAGGCGCGGCAGAAGCCGGCGAACTCGGCGAAGTCCTCCGTCACGCTCTCCGCGACGAAGTGCATGGAGCCCAGTTCGTACCGGCCCGGCGGCAGGGACCGGGCGTCGGCGTGGACGATGTTCACCGGGGCGAGCGCCCCGGCCAGCGTCGCCGGCACCCGGGGATCGTGCCGCCGGCACAGCGCGTGGAAGGGGAGCCAGCTCGCGTCGAGACGGTGACAGATCTGGTCCCGGAGGTAGGCGACGTTGCTCGCCCCCGCCTCCACGGCGTCGATTCCGCGGCACGCGGCGGACGCGAGCATCAGCGGATACAGGTTGGGCCCCGCCCCGAACTCCACCGCGCGCGTGATCCCGCCGGCCGGCAGACTCCGGTAGAACGCCGCGTGGTGCGCGATGACGGCCGCGTCCGACGCGTGCACCTCGCGGTAGTTCTCCGCGAGGTAGTCCGCGACCGGCCAGCGGTCCCAGTCCACGTCGTCGTTGTGCATCGTCATCGCCGTCTAGCCCTTCATCCGCAGCGGGAAGCGGATCCCGTAGGCGATGTCGGTGGCGAGCGAGGTCACCGTGCCGAGGACCAGCAGGCGTACGGCGCGGTCGGAGCCGTCGACCGGGCTGGGGGTGAGCAGCCGCGCCAGCAGTGCCAGCACCAGGATGTCACCGAGGGGATGGGTGATGCTGATGGCCCGCTGCTGCGTCGCGAACAGCGGGTACATGGCGAGGTAGCAGGCGTCGGCCGGGGACGGGAACGGGTTGGAGGCCCCGAGGTGCTCCTCCATCACGAAGTAGTACGTGTCGCCCGCGATGAACGTGAGCAGGCCGGCGGCCAGGACCCACCAGGGCCACCGGTGGGCGGGCCGGTACACGTGCGTTCCGATCAGGAGGGCGCAGGCACCCGACAGCCCCATGACGGCCCACATCGCGGGGGCCACCACCGGGTCGGTCATGTACACGATTGAGACGGCTGCGACGAGGGCGAGGTGGGCGGACGTGAGCAGCCGTCTCGCCTGCGAGGACATGCGCCTCCCCCCTCGGGGGGACCGGGATGTACGCCTGGTCTGGTGCATTCGATCGTAGGTTCGATCGCTCGGTCCTGCATCTCGGGCGTCAGGCCCGTGCCGGACCGGACGGGCGGGCCGCGCGAGCCCTGCCGCGCCGCTGTCCTCAGCCGCGCCCGCGATGGAACCGTACGTGCAGCTCCCGCACCCGCTCCGTGAGTTCGGGCACGGGCCCGTCCACGATGACGTCCGGTGCGATCTCCTGGACGGGCAGCGTCCGGACCGGCGGCGCGGGGACGCCCAACTCCTTCAGCCACGACCCGAGTTGCTCCGACGAGGCGACGTAGACGATGCGGCCGAGGCCGACCCAGGCGTGGGCGGCCGCGCACATCGGGCAGTGTTCGCCGGAGGTGTAGACCGTGGCGGCCGCCCGTTCCTCGGGCGCCAGGTGGGCGGCGGACCAGCGTGCCAGTTCGAACTCGGGGTGGCGGGTGCGGTCGCCGGAGGCCACCCGGTTGTGGTCCTCGCCGAGGACCGTGCCGTCCCCGCCGACCAGGACCGAGCCGAACGGCTCGTCCCCGGCGTCGAGCGCCTCGGCCGCGAGCTCCACACAGCGGCGCAGATAGGGCAGTTCCGTCTCCTGGACGACCATGTCCGGGGCTCCTTACATGACGACGCGATCACCAGGACCCTAGGGCGCTGACCCGCGGGGCGAAAGCGACGGCGTGGCCACGCGTCGCGCGGGGGTGCCGGAGAACGCGTGGGGGCCAGTGCCGCACGGAGGTACCGGAAAACGCTTTGCCCGGTCGCCGGGCCGGTGCTGGGATGGCCCGCATGGATCATGCCGCGCTGCTCGCCCTGTTCGACCGTGACCTGCGCGAGGGAGCGCGGCCGGACGGCCCCGGCGACGCCCGTGTCGAGCGGGCCGGCGCCATGGTCCGCCAGACCGCCACCGCGCCCGGCTGGAACGGCGTCCTGTGGTCCGCCCTCGACGAGGACACCGCCGGCGCGGCGATCGCCGAGCAGACCGGCCACTACGCCGCGCTCGGCCTGGAGTTCGAGTGGAAGCTGTACGGGCACGACCGGCCGGTGGACCTCGGGCAGCGGCTGCGCGCGGCCGGCTTCACGCCCGGGCCGCAGGAGACGCTCATGCTCGGCGAGGTCTCCCGTCTGACCCTGGACGCCGAACCGCCGCGGGGCGTCCGCTTCGTACCGGTCACCGACGCGCACGGCGTGGGGCTCGTGGCCGACGTCCACGAGCAGGCGTTCGGCGCGGACAGCTCCTGGCTGCGCCGCGAGCTGCTCGCCCGGCTGGCGGCCGGTCCGGACGGCGTCGTCGCCGTCGTGGCGATGGCGGGTGACGAGCCGGTCAGCGCCGCCCGCTTGGAGCCGGTGCCCGGCACACGCTTCGCCGGCCTGTGGGGCGGCGGCACCGTCGAGGAGTGGCGTGGCCGCGGCATCTACCGCGCCCTCGTGGCCCACCGTGCCCAGGTCGCCGCGGCCCGAGGCCACGACCTCCTCCGGGTCGACGCCTCCAGCCGGAGCCGGCCCGTCCTGGAGCGGCTGGGCTTCCTGGCCCTGACCTCAACGACGCCCTACGTGTACTCGCGGCCATACCCGCGGGGATCACGGGCGTGACGCCTTCGCCGCCGTGCCGGCGCACACCGGTCCCAGGATCACGGCCGACGCGCCGATGACGATGTTGTTCCACACAGCTCAGGCCGTACATCCACTCCGGAGCCCGCGTGAACCCGAGCGCCAGCAGGCCGATCGCGACGCCCATGATCAGGTCGTGGGTCACGAGCGGGGGCTGGCTGGCCGTGTAGTGGACGATCCACGGTTAGGCGGCGCAGTGCGGACCGAGCAGGAACACCGGTCCGTCCACGAGTGCCACATCGCGGCCGGCGAGCATCGGGGCGTACCGGTCCCGCAGCTCGGCGACAGAGGTCGGAAGGGAACTCTGTACCCGCCGGTACATGTCCGGGCGGATCGGGGGCAACCGGATGTGTACGACAATGACCGATCGTCGTCGCCCCGGCGGGCGGCGCCGGACTGGGGAGGGCAGCGGACGTGACTGTGGCCATCAGTGCGAAGGTGTTGGAGCGGTTCCCGGCAGGGTCGCCGCGCGGATCCTGGCCCGCCGAGGAGTACGCGGCGCGCCGGCGCGCAGAGGGCGAGCCCGCCACCGTCGTGATGGACCTGGAGTCCGACGCCTTCCTCGTGGTGGTCCCGTCGGACGACGAGGGCTGACCGCACACCCGGACGGTTGCCGGGGCAGCCCGCCCCTGGTGAGCAGGATCCACACAACCGGCCGGGGCCCTCGACCGCTTCCTACGGAATCCGGTCGAGGGCCCGTTGCTCCGCCGGCGCGGGCGAAGGAGACACGGGCCCGGCTAGCCGGACGCCAGGGAGCCCAGGTGGGTCCGGCGTGCCTCGGACGTCTGGCCCTGCACCAGCAGGAACATCCCTTCCCGCGCCAGCCGCTGGGCCCGGCTGTCGAGGGCCATGGCGCGGCCGCCCCCGGCCACGATCGCCGCCGTCGTGGCCGCCCGCAGCACGTCGAACGCCCGTGTCCGCACGGCCAGCCGTTCCGGGACGCACTCGTGCGTAGCCGGGTGATCGGCCAGTTCGTAGGACTCCCGCCGGACCCCGTCCAGCCGCTCGCGCAGCACCCGGGCCGTCTCTTCGCCCTCCGGTGACCGGGCCACCAGCTCCAGCGCCGCGCCGGCCACGCCGAACACGGCCGGACTGGCGTTGGCGGCCCGCGCCAGGTCGACCCGGGCGAACTCCTCCCGCGGCATGCGCAGCACCACGGACTCCTCCGGCACCCACTGGCCGTCCAGCTCCAGGGAGACCGTGCGGGCTGCGGTGAGGGCGGCCAGCCGCATCGGCGCCGACGGGGTCAGCCCGGGCTGCTCCCGGGCGTCGGCGACGACGAACACCACCTCGGCCGTGCCCGTCACACCGGCCAGTAGCATCACGTCGTTCAGGCCCCAGCCCGTGTACCAGGGCACCCGCCCGTCGAAGCGCCAGCCGCCCCGCTCGGCGACCGCCCGCACGGGCACTCGCGGGAAGGTCCGGACGTGGGCGAACGCGATACCGGCCATCAGCTCGCCCGTCGCCAGCGGCCGCAGCAGCTTCTCCCGCACCGGCGAGTCGCAGGTGGCGATCAGCTTCACCGGCGTGTGGTGCTGGGTCTGCACGAACCATGTGGAGCAGCACGCACCGGCCAGGATCTCCGCGGTCTCCCGGGCCGCGGAGACGGGCGCGGCCGCCCCGCCGTACTCCCGCGGCGCGCCCACCCCGAGCAGCCCCGCGCGTCTGACCGCCTCGACATGGCTCGCCGGGACCTCCGCCCGGTCGACCCGCTCGGCCTGTGGGACGAGGAGATCGCGTGCCAGCCGCCGTGCGGCGGTCACCAGGGGGTGGGCTGTGGTGGTCATGGGAGGAATTCTGGCGGCCGCGCGGCGCGCGGTGCCGATCCGGGGTGGGTCCGGGGGTGTGTCGTTCGTGCGGGAGGTGCGGGGGAGACCCGGAACACCGAGAGGCCGAGGAGGCCGTCATGAAGTACTGCCTGTTGCGCCGTCTGGATCGCGCCGCCGAGGCGGTGCGGGCGTACCAGAGGGCGATCGGGCTCGACGCGAACCCGGCGGAACGCGCCTTCCCCGACCGGCGCCGGAGCGCGCTCGCCGGCGGGCACGCGCCATGAGGCACACGGCCCCCGGCCCGGCCCCGGGTACCCCGCACCTGACAATGACTGGTCTACACCCTTGACTGGTACAGACCAACGCGGTTGAGTGTGCCTCCACAACCCCCCACCACGGCCGCGCCCACGCCGTGACCGGTCCGCCGGTGCGTGCGGCGAAGGCTCTGCTCCGCGCTGCCCTCGGCCGGGAGCGGCCGTGTCGCACAAAGGAGTTGATCCCGTGTCGAGACGCCGTGTCTCCGCCGTCCTGGCCGCACTCGCCCTCGCGGGCACCGCACCGGTGCTCCTGCCGGCCTCGAACGCCGTCGCCGCCTCGTGCTCCAGCTATCCCAACTGGGTAGCGGGCAAGTCGTACAACGCCGGTGACATCGTCCGCTACACCGACGGCAAGGCGTACATCGCCGAGCACGCCAACCCGGGCTACGACCCGATCATCAGCACCTGGTACTGGGAGCCGTACGCCTGTGACAGCGGGCCGACCACGCCGGACTCGCGCTTCGTCGTGTCCGAGGCGCAGTTCAACCAGATGTTCCCGAACCGGAATTCGTTCTACTCGTACAGCGGCCTCACCGCGGCCCTGAGCGCCTACCCCGGCTTCGCCAACACCGGCAGCGACACGGTGAAGAAGCAGGAGGCCGCCGCCTTCCTGGCCAACGTCAGCCACGAGACCGGCGGTCTGGTGCACGTAGTGGAGCAGAACACCGCCAACTACCCGCACTACTGCGACTGGAGCCAGCCCTACGGCTGCCCGGCCGGCCAGGCCGCCTACTACGGACGCGGCCCGATCCAGCTGAGCTGGAACTTCAACTACAAGGCCGCGGGCGACGCGCTCGGCATCGATCTGCTGAACAACCCCTGGCTGGTGCAGAACGACTCGGCCGTCGCCTGGAAGACGGCCCTGTGGTACTGGAACACCCAGAGCGGGCCCGGCAGCATGACCCCGCACAACGCCATGGTGAACGGCGCCGGTTTCGGCCAGACCATCCGCAGCATCAACGGCTCCCTGGAGTGCGACGGGAAGAACCCGGCGCAGGTGCAGAGCCGCGTGAACAACTACCAGCGGTTCACGCAGATCCTCGGGGTGTCACCCGGCGGCAACCTGTACTGCTGACGCCGGACCGCCGGGCGTGGTGTCATGCGCTATGTCATGCACCTGACCTGACGGAGGGCATCTCCCATGCGCCTGCGCACCCCCCACACCCTGCTCGCCACGACCGCCGCGCTCGCCGCGGCGGTCGTGGCACCCCAGTCCGCTGCCGCCGCCGGGCCGGCCCCGGGCGCGTACTACGTCCAGAGCGCCACCACCGGGTTCAACGCGGCCGACAGCGGCGGAGCGGTCGAGCAGCACAGACCCCGCGGCGACGAGGACCGCCAGCAGTGGCAGCTCAGGCCGAACGGCCCGGCGTACCTGCTGGAGAACACCGACGCCCCGGGCAGCTGCCTCGGCCGCGCCGGCGACCAGGCCGCGACCGTCCCCTGCGCCGGCGCCGACGCCCCCTGGGAGATCACCCCGGCCGGAGCCGACCGGTACACGCTCAAGGTCCCGGGCACCACGCGCCACCTCACCGTCGCCCCCAAGCCCTCCGGCGCCACCTACCCCGCCCGGCTCGCCCTCGGCGGTGCGGGCGACCTGGCGGCCTGGTACCTCACGCCGGTCAGCCCCGTCACCGCCCCCATGCCACCGCAGGACCGGCGCACCCTGGACCAGGTCACGTTCCTCACCACCCACAACGCCTACGCCAACGGCGCCGACGGCGGCTTCGCCCCGCCGTTCGTCAACCTCGCGCCCAACCAGACCCGCGGCATCACACGCCAACTCGCCGACGGGGTGCGCGGATTCATGCTGGACATCCACCAGACCCCGGACGGCGCGATCCTCTGCCACAACAGCTGCACCCTCGTCAGCAGGCCCGTCGCGCTGTGGGTCGACCTCCAGCGCATGGTCGACTTCCTCAAGGCCCACCCCGACCAGTTCGTCACGGTCTTCCTGGAGGACTACGTCGACCCGGGGGTCCTGCGTGCCGAACTCGCCCGCGTGAACGGCCTGGCGGACGTGCTGTACCGGCCCGACCTCACCGGCGTCCGGCAGAACGGCTGGCCCACGATGGCCGAGCTGATCGCCGCGGACGACCGGCTGCTGATCTTCACCGACCACAGCCGCTCCGCCGACCAGGCCGCCGGCCTGACCCGCGACAGCTTCGGCGTCATGTACCAGCGCGAGTGGACCGTCGAGAACTACTGGTCCATGGGCTCGGGCCTCGGATCCTCCGACTGGTCCTGCTACAGCCGCTGGTACGACGCCGGCACGAACATCCCGCTGACCCGCACCGAGCCCGGCTTCCGCCCGCTGTTCGTCATGAACCACTTCCGGGACGTCCCGCTCACCGGCACGGCGGGCACGGACAACAGCAAACTCGCCGACCGGGCCCGGCGGTTCTGCCAGCCCGCCGCCCGCAAGAAGCCCACCTTCCTCGCCGTGGACCACTACGACCGAGGCGACCCCGCCTCCGCCGTCGCCGCCCTCAACACGTACACGTACCCGTAGAACGGCCGCGCCGCCTCGCGGGGCGTGTGTGAGACTCCGCCGGTGAGCGCACAGAAGATCACCGGCCGCCGCGGGCACCTGGAAACCCGGCGAACTGCCCGTCCACCGCCTCGGCTTCGGCGCGACGCGGTGGACGGGCAGCGCCGCCTTCCACCACGGCACCCCCGGTGACCGTGGCCGGCCGGGAACGCGGCGGCGGGTGCCCTCCGCCTCACCGACGAGGAGCGGCGACGCCTCGACGGGCCGCGGGGGCCGTCAGATGGTCCAGGACACTGGTGAGCTCCAGCACACGGTCCAGGAACCCGGGCCGGTGGTCCAGGTGCGGGATCGTGCCTGCGGCGCTGGTGCGACGGTGGATCATCAGCCGCGCCGACAGGCCGGAGGAGTCGATCCAGGCCAGGCGCGGAAGTCCAGGCGCACAGCGCGCAGCGCCGTGGCGTCGTGCAGCTCCCGGACGACGGTTTCGCGATGCGGCCAGGACATGGAGGGACAGCAGGAACTTGGTCACCGGGGAACTCGCCGCAGGTGTCGTGGTCGAGTTCACCGGCCACCCGCACGGTCAGCGTGGGCGGTTCGCGTGGGCGGTTCGCGGTCGGTGGTGACGGTGAACGGGGTCGGTGGCAGGTTCGTCATGCGGGAGTCCCGGAGCCGGGGACGGGACGGGCGGGGCGGTCGCCGAGGACGGCGGTTCCCTCGCGGACCAGGGCGAGGGCACGGGGGAAGTCGCCTGTCTGCCCGGCGAGGAGGTCCAGGCCGGCGATCAGGGACCGGACGGGCACGTGCCGGGCTTCGAGGATGTCGGCGGTCCAGGTCAGGAACGAGGTGAACAGCTCGGTGTCGTCCAGGGCGTCTGGGCCCCGAGGCAGTCGACCTGCCAGCCGCGCAACCGCAGCGTCTCGGCGACGAGCCGGGCCGGGAAGGCGTGCCATTCGCCGTCGATGCAGGCGACCGCCACTCGCCCCCGCACCTCAGAGCGCCTCGCGCCGTCCGGCTCGTGGTGGGCGAGGGCGGCGACGGCGCGTTCGTTGATGGCGGTGGCGGCGTGTTCCTGGGCCACGGTGAGACGGTCGGCGGCCCACTCGGCGCCGACCCTCTCCTGCACGGGCGCGATCACGTCCAGGAGCAGCGCTTCTTCGTCGAGCCCTTCGGACAGGGCCTTCGCCAGGATGTCGACGGCGGCGTACTCGTCGCCGTCGGCCACGGCCCGCCACAACCGGTTCCGCAGTGCCACTGACATCGCGGGGCCGGTCACCCGTCCTTGCGGCGGCTGTCCCGGCGTCCGTCGACGACCGACAGCCCACCCGGCAGCGGGGCGCTGATGGCGACGACGGCCATGTCGTCGTGCCCGCCCGCGCCGAGCCACTGGGCGGCCACCATCTGCACCCGCTCCACGACGGCCTCCGCGGGCAGCCCTCCGCACTCCGCCAGCACCCTTTTCAGCCGTTCCTCGCCGAACAGCTCGTCCCCGAGCGGGCCGCCACGGGCCTCGGTGATGCCGTCGGTGTACAGCAGGCAGGTGTCCCCCTGGTCCAGGGCCGTCTCCACGGTGTGGGCGGTCACGGTCGGCAGGGCACCGATGAGGGTGCCGCGGGAGGGCACCTCCTCCACCCGGCCGTCGGCCCGGACGACGAGCGGCGGCAGATGGCCGGCGCTGGTCAGCCGCAGCTGTGCCCGGCCCCCGCGGCGGCGCACCGAGGCGAGGACCAGGGTGGCGAAGCGGGTGTGCCGGGAGCTCAGCAGCGCTCCGTTCAGCAGGTCGAGCACCCGCTGGTGGTCGTCCGCGAGGGGGAGCAGGGCGTGCAGGGTGTTGCGGATCCTGCCGGTCAGCACGGCCGCGTCCAGCCCCTTGCCCGCCACGTCGCCCAGGACCACGAGGGTCTCCCGGGTGGGGTCGGAGCCGGGGTGCACGTCGTAGAAGTCGCCGCCGACCCGCTCGTGGTCCTTGGCGGCCCGGTAGCTGCCGGCGTACTGCACGCCGTGCACCCGCTGCAGCAGGGGCGGCAGCAGCTCGTGCATCAGGATGGCGGTGATGGTGGCCTGCTCGGTGTACAGGCGGGCCGCCGAGAGCGCGGCCCCGGCCCGGGCGGCGAACAGGCGGGCGAAGGATTCCTCGCCCTCGGTGAACGCCTGCTCCGTGCTGCAGCGCAGCAGGATGAGGGCGCCCGCGGGCACGCCGTGCCCGGGCAACGGGGTGACGATCACCGAACCGGCCGGACCGGTGAAGCCGTCGGGGATCGCCCAGTCGGGGAGGAACGACGGGTCGATCCAGCGCGCCGGGACCGGTGGGAAGCCCTGCAGGGCCTCCGGCAGGCCCGGCACGCTGTGCGGGTCGATCTGCCGGGTGACCTGCACCACGGGCCCGCCGCGCGGTGCGTAGGTCAGGGGGTGGCGGCGGCCCTGGGCGGGGGCGACGAGAACCGCGCCTTCCGCCAGATGCTGCGCTGCCATGGACGCGGCGACCTCCGTGCAGCGGGGCACGTTCAGCGTCGACAGCAACGTGGAGGAGACCTCGGCCAGGATCTGCGACCGTGCCCGCGCGCTGCGCACGGCCTCCTCGGCCACGCGGCGCTCGGTGTCGTCGACCAGCCACCACACGACGTCCCCGTCCGCGGCCGCCGTCGGATGCGCCAGGACGACCCGGTCGTTGATGGAGCCGCTCAGGGGAGCGGTACCCGATCCGGGGAACCCGCTCACGACGTTCCGGTGGGCGTCCGACAGCCAGGAGGGCGCCGTCTCGTGCAGCCGGTCCCCGCTCGCCGCGCCGGGCAGCAGCAGCCGGGCGGCGTCGTTCAACTGCACCACGGTGCCGTGCCGGTCGACGACCAGCACGGGGCAGGGGGCATCGCCCCACACGCTGCCGACCCTGGTGTCGGCACTGCGTGAACGGGCGGAAGGACTGGGGGAAGCGGTCAAAGCGGAGGCACGCGTCCCGCGCACCCCACCACCTTCCTGTCATGGGAGACCGGTGCAGACGGCAACCGTCCCGCATCCACGCCGACGGCGCAACCCACCCGGAGAGGCCCCGTCCATGCACCGGATTTCGTCACATCCCAAGGCTTCGCGGCCGGCGGCCGGCGCGGGGGAGGCGTCCCGCACGGATCCGATCACCCGTCAAGGTACTGAGCCCGTCCCTCGCCCAGTGACCAGTCGGCCGACGCGTTCTCCGTGAGGACGACGAAGACGTTCCGCGGCTCGGTGCCCGCGTACTCCTCGGCCAGTTCGGCGATCCTGCGGTACAGGGCCTGCTTCCGCGCGGGCGGGCGGCCCGAGCGCAGGGTGATCGCGACGTAGACGATGCCGTCGTCCCGGCGCACGCCGAGGTAGTCGCCGTGGCGCAGGGTGCCGCTCGTGCCGTCGTGGTCGGTCAGGACCTGGAAACGGTCGTCGGCGGGGATGGCGAGGGTCTCCCGCAGGGCGTCGTGGACGGCCCGGCCGAGCGCGGCGAGGCGCTCGGGTCCGGCGCGGAGCGTGTCGATGCGGACGAAGGGCATGGCGTCTCCCGGGGTCGTGGACCGTGAGTGTACATACTAGTAGTTACAAATTCGGACGGGCGGTTGGCGTCCGAGGGGTTTTACGTATAACCTCTCCGGCTAACCCCGCGCTCCGAGAGGTCCCGATGCGACGTATCGCCCTGGTCACCCTCGTCGTCGACGACTACGACGAGGCGATCCGCTTCTACACCGAGGCTCTCGGTTTCCGGCTGGCCGAGGACGCGCCCCGACCCGGCGGGTCCCGCTGGGTCGTCGTCGAACCGGGCGCCCCGGGCGCGGGGACCGGGCTGGTGCTCGCCCGCGCCGACGGCGAGACGCAGTCCGCCCGGGTCGGGGACCAGACCGGCGGGCGGGTCGGGTTCTTCCTGCACACCGACGACTTCGCCCGCGACCACGCCCGGATGACCGCCGCCGGCGTGACCTTCCTGGAGGAGCCGCGGCACGAGCCGTACGGAACCGTCGCCGTCTTCCAGGACCTGTACGGCAACCGCTGGGACCTGCTCCAGCCTGCCGGCTGACCCCTCTCGCGCCCCTGAGAACCGCTGCCCAAGGAAAGCTCCGCCATGACTGCTACGCGCGTAGACGCCGCTGTGATCCACCGCCTCCCCAAGGCCGTCCTGCACGACCACCTCGACGGCGGCCTGCGCCCCGCCACCGTGGTGGAGCTCGCCGAGGCGGTCGGCCACACGCTGCCCACCACCGACCCCGACGAGCTCGCCGCTTGGTACTACGAGGCCGCCAACTCCGGTGATTTGGTGCGCTACATCGCCACCTTCGAGCACACCCTCGCCGTCATGCAGAACCGCGAGGGCCTGCTGCGCACCGCCGAGGAGTACGTGCTGGACCTCGCCGCGGACGGTGTCGTGTACGGGGAGGTGCGCTACGCCCCCGAGCTGAACACCCGGGGCGGGCTGACCATGGCCGAGGTCGTGGAGACCGTCCAGGAGGGGCTCGCCTCGGGCATGGCCAAGGCGGCCGCCGCGGGCACGCCGGTGCGGGTCGGCACCCTGCTGTGCGGCATGCGGATGTTCGACCGGGTGCGGGAGGCGGCCGACCTGGCCGTTGCGTTCCGGGACGCCGGGGTGGTCGGCTTCGACATCGCCGGCGCCGAGGACGGCTTCCCGCCCGCCGACCACCTCGCGGCCTTCGAGCACCTGCGCCGCGAGAGCGTGCCCTTCACGATCCACGCCGGGGAGGCCCACGGCCTGCCCAGCATCCACCAGGCACTTCAGGTCTGCGGCGCCCAGCGCATCGGGCACGGTGTGCGCATCACCGACGACATTCCCGACCTCGCGGCGGGCAAGCTCGGCCGCCTCGCCGGCTGGGTGCGCGACCGGCGCGTCGCGCTGGAGATGTGCCCGACGTCCAACCTCCAGACGGGCGCCGCCACCTCGATCGCCGAGCACCCGATCACCGCGCTGAAGGACCTCGGCTTCCGCGTCACCGTCAACACCGACAACCGGCTGGTGTCGGGCACGACGATGACCCGCGAGATGACACTGCTGGTGGAACAGGCGGGCTGGGGCGTGGAGGACCTGCGCACGGTCACGGTGAACGCCCTGAAGAGCGCGTTCCTCCCGTTCGACGAGCGCAACGCGCTCATCCGCGACGTGGTCCTGCCCGGCTACGCGGCCGCGCTCTGAAGCAGTCCCTTGAGGTAGGCGGCCTGCCCGACGTGCTGCAGATCGTCGGACAGGACGCTGACCAGCCGCACCCCGAGGGTGACCGGCGGGTCCCAGCGCTCGTCGACGACGCGCTCCAGGTCCTTGGCGGCCAGCCCGCCGAGGGTCTTCAGGGTCTGCTCGTGCACGGCGTCGTAGTAGCCGGTCAGCAGGTCACCCGAGTCGACCCGGACCTTGGCGACCTTGGCGGGGCTGTGGCCGTAGCCGGTGTCGTGGCGGGGCAGGCCCAGCCCGAAGCGTTTCTCCCAGTCCTGGGCGAGCCACACCTGGTCGAGGCCGAAGGCGTCGGCGATGTGGTCGTCCTGTACGCGGGTGAGGTGCCAGACCAGCCAGGCGACGGAGTTGGTGTCGGGGGAGGGGCGGGCGGTCAGTTCGCCCGGCCCGAGACCCTCGACGGTGGCGTGGACTTCTTCCCGGATGCGGTTGTAGCCGTCGATGAGGATGTCCTTCGCATGCATGCCTCCACCATCGCGCATCCCCGCGCCCGCTGCGCCCGGTTCTACGCGCCCGTGGTCTCCAGCAGCGCCATCAGCGCCCGGGCGGCCGGACTGGTCGCCTGCCGGGGCGGCAGCAGGGCCACCGTCTCGTAGACCGCCTCGCCGGTGCCCTTCACGGGCAGCGCGGTCAGGGAGGCGCGCTTGTGCGCGAAGTGCCGCGGCACGACGGCCACGCCCAGGTTCTCGCCGACCAGGTCGAGCAGGGTGTGCACGTCGTTCACCTCCAGCGCCACGGTCCGGCGCACACCCGCGGCGGCGAACACGGTGTCCGTGGTGCGCCGCGGCCCCCAGTCCGGGTGGAAGTCGACGAACGCCTCCCCGCCCAGCTCCTTTGGCGTGACGGCCGCGCCGGCGGCCGCGAGCGGGTGACTGCGGTGGCACAGCAGCGTCATCGGCTCGCTGGTCAGCGGCACCGACCGCAGCTGGTCGCCGTCCTCCTGCGTGCGCACGGCGAAGGCCAGGTCGAGCCGCCCGGCCTCGACGTCCTCCGCCAGGGCCCCGGAACCGGCCTGCCGCAGACAGATCTCCACGTCGGGATGGCGGTGCCGGAACGCGGCGAGGAGCCCGGCCAGGTTCACCCCGGCGATGCACTGCTCGCTGCCCAGCGTGAGCATCCCGCGCAGCACGCCCTGCACCGCCGCCACGGCCTCGTGGGCCGCCCGCACCTGCGCCAGGATCCGCTCCGCCTCGCCGAGCAGCGCCCGGCCGGCCGGGGTGAGCGTCACCCGGCGGGTGGTGCGCACGAACAGCGGCGTCTGCAGTTCCCGCTCCAGCGCCCGGATGGAGGCGGACAGGCCCGACTGGGAGACCAGCAGGCGTTCGGCCGCCCGGGTGAAGTGCTGGTCCTCGGCGACCGCCACGAAGTGCTGCAGATGGCGCAGTTCCATGACTGAGAAGCGTAGCCGCTGAATCCCATCGGATTCTTCTGTTGGACGCATGGGAGCAGGTCACGCCAGAGTGGACACCGGTTTCCCCTCCGACCGAGCCAACCCCTCTGGAGTCGCGTTGTACACCGCACACCCCGACCGCTACGCGGACATGCCCTACCGGCGCACCGGACGCAGCGGCCTGAAGCTCCCCGCGCTCTCGCTCGGCCTGTGGCACAACTTCGGCCCGGACCGGCCCGTGGAGACCCAGCGGGCCATCCTGCGCCGCGCCTTCGACCTCGGCGTCACGCACTTCGACCTCGCCAACAACTACGGCCCGCCGCCCGGCGCCGCCGAGTCCGCCTTCGGCGAGTTCCTGAGGTCCGACTTCGCGCCCTACCGCGACGAACTGGTCATCTCCACCAAGGCCGGCTACCTGATGTGGCCCGGCCCGTACGGCGAGTGGGGCTCGCGCAAGTACCTGCTGTCCTCGCTGGACCAGAGCCTGAACCGGATGGGCCTGGACTACGTCGACATCTTCTACTCGCACCGCCCCGACCCGGACACTCCGCTGGAGGAGACGATGGGCGCGCTGCACTCGGCGGTGCAGCAGGGCAAGGCGCTGTACGTCGGCGTCTCGAACTACTCCGCGGAGCAGACCCGCGAGGCCGCCCGCATCCTGGGCGAGCTGGGCACGCCGCTCCTGATCCACCAGCCGCGCTACTCGATGCTGGACCGCCGCCCCGAGGACGAGGGCCTGCTGGACGCGCTCGACGAGCTCCAGATCGGCTCCATCGTCTTCTCCCCGCTGGAGCAGGGGCTGCTCTCCGCCCGCTACCTCGACGGCATTCCGGAGGGCTCCCGGGCCGCGAGCGACAGCCCGTTCCTGCAGTCCGACGCCGTCACCGAGGAACTGGTGGGCCGGCTGCGCGACCTGAACGACATCGCCAAGGGGCGCGGCCAGACGCTGGCCCAGATGGCGCTGGCCTGGGTGCTGCGCGGCGGCCGGGTCACCTCGGCGCTGGTCGGCGCGAGCAGCCCGCAGCAGGTGGAGGACAGCGTCGGCGCGATCGGCAACCTCGACTTCGACGCGGACGAGCTGGCCCGTATCGACGCGATCGTCAGGCAGTAGCGGATCCCGGGCCCGGGGGCGGTGCCGCCGGGCCCGGTGTCAGGAGCCGAGCCGCTCCTCCAGGCGCACGGTCACCGTGTCGCCCTCCTCCTTGCCGATGGCCCTGCGGACGGCTGCCTTCACCGGCAGCTTGTGCGTGCCGTCGCCGAGGGCCATGAACGAGCTGCGGAACGGGTGCCCGTCGATCGTCCCGCGGACCTTGACCAGGCCGCGGGTGCCGAAGAAGGCGACGGACTCGGGCCAGACCAGATAGGTCCAGCCGCCCTCGGCGGGGCTCTTGCGCAGGACGGCGGTGAACTCCGCGTCCAGTGCTCCGGTGGTGCCCATGGTGTCGTCCTCCGGTGCTCGGCGGCTTCTCTCCCTCACGCAGACCGCCGGGCACCCGAGAACTCATCGGGCGCCGGTCTCACGCCCCGGCGGGCACCCGGTCGAGAAAGCCGAGCACGGCCCTGATCCGGCCCTGCCCGTCCAGCGTGATCACGTCCGACCCGGCGACGGGCGCCGAGCCGTCGGCTGCGCTCACCAGCTCCCACGAGAAGCGCGCCGTGTCGTGATGCCCGTCGACGTCCCCGGTGAGCCGGAAGACGAAGCCCGGGAACTGCTCCCGCACCGCGGCGATCAGCGCGGTGATGCCGTCGTGGCCGCTGACGTCGGCCAGGGGGTCGGTGTAGCCGCCGTCCTGGGTCCAGGCGGCGGCGACCGCCTCGGCGCGTGCCGCCGGGTCCCCGGCGTTCCAGGCCTCGAGGTAACGGGTGACGGCGTCCTCGTAGCGGTCGGGTGCGGACATGGGAAATCAGCCTCCGGGAAGGTCGGGTGCGCTGGTCGGGACCCGGATCCCCGCTCTCGGCGGACCCGGTACGGACCACCCTGCCCGCGCCCTCGGAAACCGTCGATTACGCCCGAGGTCATGCACCTCGACGGCGTCCGCGGGATTTCGGCCAACTCGGGGGGTGAATATGCCAGGAGAGTGGCCAAAAAGTCATGGTGACAGTGTTTCAGTAGTGAACATACTGACCTGCGAGAGCGTTTTCACATCCAGCGACGGCGTCCTCACGCACAGCACGCGAGCTGCGGGAAGAGCGGGACCGGGCAGGCGGGCAGGGCAGCGGGGGAGGGACACGTGCACGACGAGTTTCTGTGCCACGTCACGGCGTACGGGGTCTGCGACGGCCGCCGTATCGGAGTGCCCCTGGGCACCTACCGCGCGCCCACCCTCGCCCTCGCGCTGTGGTGGCTGCGCGACCGTGCCTCCTGGATCGCCCAGCGCCTGGACCCCCAGCCCGACGCCGAGCACTTACCGCCGGGCGCGCTCGTGCCGGTCGCCGACACCGTGCCCGACGTGCCCCTGCTGCTGCGCGCCTGGTGCGCCGACCCCGCCCAGCAGGAGCGGGTCGCCGAGGAACTGGCGGCCGGACGGCTGGTGCGCATCGCCACCAGCGACGAGACGACCGAGTACGAACTGCTCGCCGAGTCCGTGGACGCCCTGCGGATGCAGCGCACCGCCTCCGCCCTGGGTGTCCCCGTCGCCTGACCTGCCGCTCCCACCGTCTGCCAAGGCGCATAGCTGGGCATATCGGTAGAATCTTGGCCATGGCGCAACCGTCGGTAGCACCAGAGCTCGTCCTGGAGACGGAGACGGGTTCCACCGTGATGATCCCGGGCCGCGACTACCACCTGGGACGTGACCCGGCGAGCGACATCGTCATCGACGACGACCGGGTCTCCTGGCACCACGCGGTGCTGCGGCCGGAGGACGGCCACTGGACCATCGAGGACGAGAACAGCACCAACGGCACCTACGCCGACGGCCGTCGCGTCCACGCCTGGGACGTAGGACCCGGCAGCGTCATCCGCTTCGGCAACCCCGCCGACGGACCGCGCGTCGTCCTCACGGGCCGCCGAGCCCCGGAACGCCCCTCCGCCGTCTCCATGCCCGCCCTGACCGGCACCTACCGGGCGCCCACGACCGTGCGGCCGCTGCCCTCGCGCACCGTCCGCATCGGCCGCGCCGGCGACAACGACCTCGTCATCGACGACCTAGTCGTCTCCCGCCGCCACGCCGAACTGCGCGCCCTGCCCGACGGCACGTACGAGATCACCGACCTCGGCAGCCACAACGGCACGTACCTCAACGGCAGTCCGGTCACCACCGCCCCGGTCGGCCAGGGCGACATCGTCGGCATCGGCCACTCGGCGTTCTGCCTCGTCGGCGACGAGCTCCAGGAGTACGTCGACACCGGCGAGGTCTCCCTGGACGTGCAGGACCTCGCGGTCTCCGTCGACCGCGGCCGCAAGACGCTGCTGGACCACGTGTCGTTCCCGGTGGGGGAGAAGTGCCTGCTCGCCGTCGTCGGCCCGAGCGGCGCGGGCAAGTCCACGCTCCTCAACGCCCTCACCGGCCAGCGCCCCGCCGACCACGGCACCGTCCTCTACGACGGCCGCGACCTCTACCGCGACTACGCCGAACTTCGCCAGCGCATCGGCCTGGTCCCGCAGGACGACATCCTGCACTCCCAGCTGACCGTCAGAAAGGCCTTGTCCTACGCCGCCGAGCTGCGCTTCCCGCAGGACACGGCCAAGGCCGAACGGCAGGCCCGGGTGGACGAGGTGATCCGTGAACTGGGCCTGGAACAGCGCGCCGACCAGCATGTGCACAGCCTCTCCGGCGGCCAGCGCAAGCGTGTCAGCGTGGCACTGGAGCTGCTGACCAAGCCGTCGCTGCTCTTCCTCGACGAGCCCACCTCCGGCCTCGACCCCGGCATGGACCGCTCCGTGATGCACATGCTGCGCGGTCTAGCCGACGACGGCCGGACCGTCATCGTCGTCACCCACAGCGTGCTCAGCCTCGACGTGTGCGACCGGCTCCTCGTCCTCGCGCCCGGCGGGAAGACCGCCTACTACGGGCCGCCCGAGGACGCCCTGCCCTACTTCGGCTTCGAGCAGTGGCCGGAGGCCTTCGAGGCCTTCGAACGGGACGCCGAGCGGGACTGGGCCGGGGACTACCTCGCCTCGCCATCGCACCGCCGCTACGTCGCCGACGCGTCCGCCCAGCCCTCGCAACCGCGTTCCGAGCCCGTCGTCATCACCCCGCCGCCCCGGCCGCGCAGCCGTTCCGCGCAGCTCGGCACGCTGGTGCGCCGGTACGCCTCCGCGCTGGGCGCCGACCGCACCTTCCTGATCATCATGATCGCCCTGCCGTTCGTGATGGGCGTGATGGCCCGGGCCCTCGCGGGCGGGAAACTCACCTCCGACACGGCGATGAACGCCCTGCTCATCCTGTGCGTCGGCGCCGTGCTCACCGGGGCCGCCAACGCCGTGCGCGAACTCGTCAAGGAACGGGTGATCTACCAGCGGGAGCGCGCGGTGGGCCTGTCCAGATCGGCGTACCTGATGTCCAAGGTCGTCGTCCTGGGCGTCATCACCGTGCTGCAGGCGGTGGTGCTGACCCTGGTGGCGTTGCTCGGCGTGGACCTCAACGCCCCGGGCGGCGAGGGCGTGCTGATGCCGCCCCTGGTGGAGATCACCATCGCCGTCGCCCTGCTGGCGTTCACCGCGATGATGCTCGGCCTGCTCATCTCCGCGCTGGTGCGCAAGGAGGAGGTGACGATGCCGCTGCTCGTGCTCATCGCCATCGTCCAGGTCGTCTTCTGCGGTGCCCTGCTGAAACTGGACGGCGTGCCCGGGCTGGAGCAGCTGGGCTGGCTGGTGCCGGCGCGCTGGGCACTCGCCGCGATGGCGGGCACCGTCGGTCTTTCCCGGATCGTGCCCGACGACCTGACCGACGACCCGCTCTTCGAGCACTCGGCGGGCACCTGGCTGATCGACGTCGGCATGCTAGTCGTGCTGTCGGTGCTCTTCGGGTTCCTCGTGTCCCGGCTGCTGCGCCGGCACGAACCGGCCGTGATGCGGAAGCAGTGAGCGCCCATGACGACTCCCGGCTTCCGGCCCACTCACGTCGTCCCGCAGCACGGGATGCCGGCCTGGGAGGCCCCCGACTCGGCACGGCCCACCGCGGATCTCGACCCGCTGCTGCCGGTGCAGCTCCTCGAACGGCAGGGTGACTGGGGCCACGTGCTGTGCTTCAACGGCTGGTCGGCCTGGGTCGACGGACGCCGGCTGGTCGCCGTACCGCAGGATCCGCCCACCACGGACGGGCCGCTCACCCGCACCGCCGATCCGCGTCCACTGCTGGCCCGCGCGGATGAGGCCCTCTCGCGCTACCGCTCCGCGGTCGAGGACCTCGCGGGCGGTCTCGACGGCGAGTCCTTCCGCAACCGCACCCGGGGACTGCGGATCGGCGTCGTCATCGACGGCGAGTCCATGTGGCTCTACGACGCCGCCCACGGGCACTGGGTGTACGCCGACGGCACCCAGCTCACCACGTACGCGGCGGACGAGACGCCTCGCAGCGACCCCGGGCACCGCCCGGCCGGGACACCCCCGGTACGTCCCCCTGCGCGGGTGGTGCCACCGGAGGACCTCGACGAGCTGCCCCGTGCGGCACGGCCGTCCCGGCCGCCGGACGCGCCGCCGACCCGGGTGGTCCCTTCGGAGCCACCGGCCGCCCCCGAGGCTCCCGAGCCGACACGGGTGGTGTCGCCCGGGCCTCCCGCGGGTCCCGAGCCGACACGGGTGGTGTCGCCCGGGCCTCCCGTGGGTCCCGAGCCCACGCGCGTGGTGTCCCCCGAGGCCCCGGCCGCCCCCGAGCCCACCCGGGTCGTGTCCTCCGAGGAGACCGAGGAGACCGAGGCGGCCGAGGAGGCGCAGCGGGCGGGTGGGGCGCCGGCCACGCGGGTCGTGGGGCAGGAACCCACGCGCATCGTGCGGTCCGAGGGTGAGGGCCGTTGAGCCGGGAGACGGGCCTGTTCTCGGGGCGGCCCTCCGAGCTGATCGGGCGGCAGATCGCCGGGTACCGGATCGAGCAGGAGATCGGGCGCGGCGGCATGGCCGTCGTCTACCGGGCCCGTGACCTGCGCCTGGAACGCACCGTCGCGCTGAAGCTGCTCGCCCCGGAACTCGCCCGCAACGACACCTTCCGGCGCCGCTTCACCCACGAGTCCCGGGCCGCCGCCGCCATCGACCACCCGCACATCGTGCCCGTGTTCGAGGCCGGCGAGACGGACGGCGTGCTGTACATCGCCATGCGGTACGTCCCCGGCAGCGACCTGCGGCACGTCCTCGACCGGGAGGGCCCGCTGCCGCCCGCCACCGCCGTCCGCGTCGCCGCCCAGGTCGCCTCCGCGCTCGACGCGGCCCACGATCACGGCCTGGTGCACCGCGACGTCAAACCCGGCAACATCCTCGTCGCGCGCGGCACCGACAGCGACCACCCCGAGCACGTCTACCTCACCGACTTCGGCCTGACGAAGAAGTCCCTGTCGCTGACCGGCTTCACCACGGTCGGCCAGTTCGTCGGCACGCTCGACTACGTCGCCCCCGAGCAGATCTCGGGCAAACCGGTCGACGCCCGCTGCGACGTCTACGGCTTCGCCTGCGTCGTCTACGAGATCCTGGCCGGGCACCCGCCCTTCGTGCGCGACGACGACATGGCCCTGCTGTGGGCGCACCAGTACGACGAACCGCCGCTGCTGACCGACGCCCGGCCCGGCATCCCCCCGCAGGCCGACCCGGTCCTCGCCAAGGCCCTCGCCAAGAGCCCCGACGACCGGTATCCGTCCTGCCTCGCCTTCGTGGCCGCGCTGCGTGCCGCGACGACCGGCGGCGAGGCCGGGCCCGTACGCCGCGCCACCGGCGTGGAGGTGCGGCCGCAGGGCGGGCCGGAGCCGGCCAGGCAACCCCCGCGCTGGGCCGAACCGGTCTTCGTGCCGCGCAGGTAGCGCCCGGCCTCAGACCTGCCCCTCCGGGCGCACCTGGCCGCGCCGCCGCACGTGCCGCGCCAGCAGCGCCCCGGCGAACCCGGTCACCAGCCCCCAGGACACGGCCAGCCCGACCGCGCCCCACAGCCGGGGCCGCAGGAACAACTCGCCCGCCAGACCGCCGCCCAGGTCGCCGATGCCGAGCACGGACAGCCCGTAGTGCGCGGAGACGCGCCCGACCAGGCAGATCATGAACACCGTCAGCGCCAGCGCGACCGCCATGTGCACGGCGTGCTGCCAGGCCCGCATCCGGGCCGGCGACCGGGCCGCCATCACGAACGCGGCGGCCAGCAGCAGCACGACGTCCACGACGAGCAGCCACCACACCCGGCCGTCGTGTTCGGAGAGCGTCCGCAGGTTCAGCTCGGAGATGTCCGGCGTGCGCAGCACCTCGTCCAGCACGTGCGGCATGGGCAGCCCGAACGGGCCCTCCACCCTGCCGTTCCAGGTGGCGCCCAGACCGATGGTCAGGGCCGGCCACACCAGGTTGGGCAGGCCCAGCAGGATCACCGCGAACGTCTCGGCCGCATGCCCACGGGTCGCCGCCACGATCAGGGCGATCACCACGCCGATCACGACGTACGCGAGCAGCAGCGCCACCATCGCGTACGCGGCCGGCCGGACGGACGCCTGGAAGCGCAGCAACCTGCCCGGCAGCGGCGCCCGCCGCGACACCAGCAGCGCGACCACCAGCACTCCGGCCAGCCACACCACCCCGACGAACACGGACAGCGGCACGTCCGCGGTGAAGCCGACGCGGGGCGAGGCGCCGAACAGGTCGCCGAGTTCGCCCAGCGCGTCGTCGCCCAGGGAGATGCCGAACGTGTGGCGGGCGGCGAGCGTCACGCCGATCAGCGCGAGCAGCCACAGGGCGGCGACCCGGCCGGCCCAGCCGGCCAGTTCGGCGGCACCGGCGACCGCGCGGTGCCGCAGGGGCCGCAGGAAGCCCCAGGCGATGATCAGTGCCCCGGTGAGGGTGACGGACAGCGGGATGACCGTCAGGTCCGCCTGGGTGCCGGCGAGGTCACCGGCGTTGCCGGCGAGCCGCACGGTGCCGCCGACGGCGGTGACCACGGTCGCCGCGACCACGGGTGCGAACGCGCCGTCGGGCAGATCCGCGGCCCCGGCCGCCCAGAGGCCGAGGGCGGACACCACCGCCATGGCGAGCAGCGCGCCGACCACCGTGACGAGGGCGGGTACCCAGCCGTGGCGGGCGACGGCCCGCTCACGGGACGGACGGGCCTGGTCGGAAAGGGGGCGCGGACTCACGCTGCCACGCTAAGCAGCACCCGTGCCGCCCGCCCGCCGGGCGGGTCCGTCCGCGTCGGCTTGCGGGGCCCCTGGGGCCGGAGCACACAATGAACACGTAGTGGAAGTAGCGGCGTAAACCGGGACGAACCATCCCGAGCCTGTGTAAGTCGTTGAAGAATCCACGCGGGAAGAAGAGCTCGTGAGCGTCGAACCGCCGTCGTCCGGCCGCCCCACAGGACCTCCCTCCGGCCCGCTGTCGGGCCCCTCCCAGCCGCCGCCCGGTGGCGGCCCGCCCTCCGAGCCGGCCGGCGGCGGGGGCGGCGAGGGGCCGGAGCCCCGCCGCCCCTGGTGGGGATCGGTGCCCCGGGTCGCGATCGTCGCCACCGCCGTGGTGGCCGCCGTGATCGTCGCCGTCGTGCTGTCCCGGCCGGACGGCGGCGGCACCGGCGCGTCCGACGGCGGCACCAGCACGTCCCAGGGCGAGATCTTCCTGCAGCCCGCCGCCGACACCGGACCCGACCCGTTCACCGAGTCCACGGCCAAGGAGAGTTCCGCCTCGCCGGTCTCGCCCTCACCCACGGAACTGGCCCCGCGGAACACCGTCCAGGGCGTGCAGGGCGGGGCGCCCGGCCTCTACGGCGGCACCCGCAACGTGGCCAGCTGCGACGTGGAGAAGCAGATCACGTACTTCGAGGGGGCCGCGGACAAGCAGCGGGCCTTCGCCTCGGTCGTCCGCGTCGAGACCTCCGACGTCCCCGCCTACCTGCGCTCGCTCACCCCGGTGCAGCTGCGCATGGACACCCGTGTCACCAACCACGGCTACAAGGACGGCGCCGCCACCAGCTACCAGGCCGTCCTCCAGACCGGCACGGCCGTCCTCGTCGACGACCGCGGCGTGCCCCGGGTGCGCTGCGCCTGCGGCAACCCGCTCTCCCCGCCGGTCGCCCAGCAGACCGCGCCGAAGACGACCGGCGACGAGTGGCCCGGCTACGACAACGCCAAGGTGGTCATGGTGACGCCCGCGCCGGAGCCGGTCGACGTCTTCGTCATGTGCGAGCCCGACGGCGAGTGGTTCGAGCGGCACAAGGGTGACACGGGCACGAAGGACCGCAAGACCGAGAAGCCGGACAAGCCGTCTCCGTCGGTGAGCGTCACCACGCCCACGTCGCAGACCGAGTCGACCTCGACGGGGCCACCGACGACCGAACCGCCGTCCTCGGAGACGGAGACGGAGACAGGGACGGAGACGGAGACCTCACCCGAGCCGCCGAGTGAGCCGCCCTCGTCCGAGTCCCCGCCGCCGCCGGGCAACGACCCGGGCACCGGTACCGGGAGCGACACGGGCAGCGGAACGGACGGCGGAACGGACAGCGGCACGACGGACCAGGCCCCGGCATCCTGACGCCCGGCCCGCGGCCCCAGGGCCTGTCGTTCGGATCACGCCGCGGACGCGGAACAGTACCGTCACCGTCCTGCGACCTGATCCAGACGACAGGCCCTAGGCGGCGCGGACCACCAGGGCGTGTTCGCCGAGGCCGAGCAGCCGGTCGGGCGGCAGGTCGCCGTGGGTGGTGAGGACCGCTTCGAGGCGGCCGGTGCCGGGTTCGAACGCGACGTCCTGGACCGTGCCGAGCTGGTCGCCCGTCTCGGCGAGGATCCGCAGGCCCGGCAGCTCGTGGTGGGGCGGCACCTCGGCCGGTGCCGCGGCCGAGCGCACCAGTACGGCGTCCGGGCCGAGCGCGTGCAGGGCGCCCCAGGGCAGCACGGTCTCCTTGCGGTGCGGGCCCCGCACCCGGACGTGCGTGACCACCCCGGACGCGGCGTCCACCGTCAGCGCCTGCACCGCGCCGAGCTCCTGCGCGTCGTCCAGCGTCAGCACCGGCAGCCCCCGTGCCTCGGAGAACAGCATCGTCACGGCGTCCCTTCGCGTTCGTCCTGGAAGGCGCCGACCCGGGCGGTGAACTCCGCCAGGTCGTCGGCGACGTAGCGGACCGCGTCGGCGGGGATGACCAGAGCCCGGCCGGAGACGGCGAGCGTCTCGCCGCGCGGCACGTACACCCGGTGCCGACGGCGCCTGGAACCGCGCACCAGCGACTTGGCCGCGGCGATCCGGAAGCCCACGACCTGGCCGCTGGTGCCGCCCTCGACGACCACGTCGAGCACCGTGCCGACCTCGGCGCCCTCGTCGGTCAGCACCTTGGCGTGCAGCACCCGGCCCTGCTGGGCCTCACGGCGCGCCACCACGGCGGACGTGTCCTGCAGGGCGAGCGCGTCGCGGACCATGACGGCGTCCCGCCCCAGCGAATGCACCGACGACCACGGCAGGCTCTGCTTGAGCGGGCCGCTCAGCAGCCCACGGCCACTGAGCGTGAAGCCGGTGATGCGCCCGCCCGCGGCGTCGAAGACGGTGTCCTTGATCTGCGCGACGGCGTCCCCGCCCAGCGTGACCACCGGCAGGGTCGTCAGGCTCCGCGCCGCCATCAGCTCCTTCATCGCAGCCCCTTCCCGCCGGGCCTGCGCCGCACCGCGATCACCGTTCCGGACCGCCGCCTGGCCTGCACGGCGAGTGTCCCCGCCGTGACGGCGGCGAGCGCCGCGACCACTATGACCAGCCATACCCACCAGGCCACCGCGCACCTCCGGTGATCCGCCCGGCCGCGGTCGGCCGGCCCCGATGTCCTACCGGGTGCCCCGCACGCGGGGGACAATGCTTCGCGCACCGGACGGCCCGGGACTGCCAGGACTGCACGGCGCGGCTCGGGGTACGAGCACTGGTGCAGAGCGTCCGGCCAGTCCGGCATCCCAGAGAGAAAAGTATGATCGACCACGTGGACGGGGCAGTGATACCGACTGGTTTCGACGTGCCCGTGGAACCGCTGAGGCGGGCGGCACACTACTCCGGCGAGCAGGGATGCATCGCCGAGGCGCGGTCGTTCGCCGCGCTCTTCCTCGAGCAACTGAGGACCGAGTGGTGCGCGCGCGTCGACGAGCGCGTCGACGGAGCCGTGCTGCTCGTGGTGAGCGAGCTGGTCACCAACGCCGACCGGCACAGCAACGGGCCGTACATCCTGGAGCTCACGGGCACCGACACGGCCGTGACCGTGTCGGTCTACGACAGCAGCTCCGCCCTGCCCCGTATCTTCCCCCGCAACCCCGAGCGCATCGGCCGGCACGGCCTGGAGATCGTCCATGCGCTGGCGGAGCAGGTCAGCGTGGAGCGGGTGCCGGTGGGCAAGCGGGTGCGCGCCGTGCTGCCGCTGACCGCTGAATGAGCCGCCGGGGCCGCTGAAAGAGCCGCCCGGAGCCCTGGACCGCCGGTGAGCGTCCCGGTCCGTGCCCGGCCCGGGCACGAAAGAAGCGGGTGCCGTCAAAGAAGCGGGTGTCGTCCCACTCCCGCATGTGGGACGACACCCGCTGCTCCGCCGTCTGCCGGTCCGCCGTCGGCGTCAGGCGCAGCCCAGCTCGCCGAGCATCCCCTGCCGCAGCCGGGTGATGATCCGCTTGATCAGGCGGGAGACGTGCATCTGGGAGCAGCCGAGCCGCTCACCGATCTCCGCCTGGGTGGCCTCCTCCACGAACCGCATGTGGATGATCTGCCGGTCCCGCTCGCTGAGCTCCGCCATCAGCGGGGCGAGCGAGTGGAAGTCCTCGACGAGCCGCAGCCCGTCCTCCTCCACGCCGATGAAGTCGGCCAGGACGGCCTCGCCGCCCTCCGGCCCGTCGCCCGTGAGCGCGGCGTCCAGCGACGACGAGTTGTAGCCGTTGGAGGCGATCTGCCCCTCGACGACCTCCTTCTCGGAGATGTTCATCAGCGTGGCCAGCTCGGCGACCGTCGGCTCGCGGTCCAGACGGCTGGCGAGCTCCTCGCGCGCCTTGGCGAGCTCCACGCGCAGCTCCTGCAGCCGCCGCGGCACGTGCACCGCCCACGTGGTGTCCCGGAAGAACCGCTTGATCTCGCCGACGATGTACGGCAGCGCGAAAGAGGTGAACTCGACCTCCCGCGACAGCTCGAACCGGTCGATCGCCTTGATCAGGCCGATCATGCCCGTCTGGACGATGTCCTCCATGTCGTCGCCGCGGCCCCGGAAACGGCCGGCCGCGAACCGCACGAGCGACATGTTCATCTCGATCAGGGTGTTGCGCGCGTACTGGTACTCGTGCGTACCTTCCTCGAGCTCCGTCAGGCGCTGGAAGAACTGACGGGACAGCTCGCGGGCGTCCCGCGGGGCGACGGACCGCGGGTCCACGACTCCCGGCAGCGCTCCGTCACCCGTGCTGGCCTCGGCGTTCTCTTCGACAACCTGTGCCTTCGACCGGATCACGGCGGTCTCCATTACCTCTCCCGACAGTCACGGCGGACATCTGCATAGGTACTCCCGAGTTGCGGGTACCCGGGATGTCGCGCACCATGCCCACCGAATTCACCGTGGGCGAAACGCCGGGTACTTCCCCTGTCGGCCAGGGTTCCTAGGCTGGAGCGGTGACCGATCACCTGCCGAACGAAGCCCGCGTCATCCCCTTGCGCCCGCACGGCGCCCGCCCCCAGGGAGCCCGGCCCGCGGCCCCGCCGCGCCAGGGTCCCCCGGCTCCGGCCGCGAAGGAGCCCCTGTGGCGTGACCTGGTGGGGGACGTCCTGCGCCGGGAACGCCTCGCACAGGAGCGCACGCTCAAGGACGTCGCCGACGCGGCGCGGATCTCCATGCCGTATCTGTCGGAGGTGGAGCGCGGCCGCAAGGAGGCCTCCTCGGAGGTCCTCGCGGCCGCCGCCCACGCCCTCGGACTGGGCCTCGGCGACCTGCTGTACCGGGCCCGGGGCGAACTGACCCGCGTCACCTCGCGGTACGCGGCAGGCGACCGGCGCGGGGCGTCTACGTCGTCGCACGACGGACTGTGCCTGGCCGCCTGAGCCCGCCCGCCCGGCCGGCGCCTCAGACCGTCTGCGGGCGCCGGCTGAGCACCTCGTCGGCCAGGCCGTAGGCCACCGCCTCCTGTGCGGTGAACACCCTGTCGCGGTCCATGTCGGCCCGCAGGGTCGCCACGTCGTGCTGGGTGTGCCGCGCCAGCACCTCCTCCACCTGGGAGCGGATCCGCACCATCTCCTTGGCCTGCAGGGCCAGGTCGGAGACCATGCCGCGCTGCCCCGCGGTGGCCGGCTGCCCGAGCAGCACGCGCGCGTGCTCCAGCACGAACCGCCGCCCCGGATCCCCGCCGGCCAGCAGCACGGCGGCGGTCGAGGCCGCCTGCCCGACGCAGCACGTCGAGATCGGCGCCCGCACGAACGACATGGTGTCGTAGATCGCCATCAGCGAGGTGAACGAGCCGCCGGGGGAGTTGATGTAGACGGCGATCTCGGTCTCCGGCGCCGACGACTCCAGGTGCAGCAGCTGCGCGATGACGACATTGGCGACGCCGTCGTCGATCTCTGTGCCGAGGAAGATGATCCGCTCGTTCAGCAGCCGGCTGAAGACGTCGAAGGACCGTTCGCCCTGCGGGGTCCGCTCGATGACGTTCGGAATCGTGTAGCTCCCCATCACCGCAGCCCCATCCTGGGCCGTGCCGCCGCCGGGACGACGTCCGCGAGGGACTCCACGACCCGGTCCACCATGCCGTACTCCCTGGCCTCCTCGGCCGTGAACCAGCGGTCCCGGTCGCCGTCCCGGGAGATGGTCTCCGGGCTCTGGCCGGTGTGCTCGGCGGTGATCCGCTCGATGGTCCGCTTGGTGAACTCCAGGTTCTGCGCCTGGATCTCGATGTCGGCGGTCGTGCCGCCGATGCCCGCGGACGGCTGGTGCATCATGATCCGCGCGTTCGGCAGGGCGTAGCGCTTGCCGGGCGCGCCGACGCTGAGCAGGAACTGGCCCATGCTGGCCGCGAAGCCCATGGCCAGGGTCGACACGTCGTTCGGGACGAGCCGCATCGTGTCGTAGATGGCGAGGCCCGCGTGCACCGCCCCGCCGGGGCTGTTGATGTACAGGCTGATGTCGGTGCGCGGGTCCTCCGCCGACAGGATCAGCAGCTGGGCGCAGACCCGGTTGGCGGAGACCTCGTCGACCTGGGTGCCCAGCAGCACGATGCGCTGGGCCAGCAGCTGGGCGGCCAGCTGGTCGTCGAAGCGGGTCGGAGGGGTGTCGCCCTCCTCCGCCCGCGGGGCGAGTGTCGTGAGTGGGGTCATCGGTTCTCCTCGTGGTGCCGGACCTGACGTGCCGTCGACTCCACTCTCGACCTCGGACGACCCCGCCGGCCGCTTTCTCTGCCCTCGGCAGATCCGCTGCCGGCAGAGCGCCGGGCTCAGCCCTGCTCGCGCACCTGCCGGAAGAACGCCCGCACGTCGCCGACCAGCAGGTCGGGCTCCTCCATCGCCGCGAAGTGCCCGCCCCGGTCGAACTCCGTCCAGCGCACCAGGTTCTCCGTGCGCTCCGCCCTGTGGCGCAGCGGCAGCTGGAGTTCGGCCGGGAAGAGGGCCACCGCCGTCGGGGCGGTGGACGGCTCGGCGGGCATCGCGGCGCGGCCCGTCGCGTGCGCGCGCTCGTAGTAGATCCGGGCGGACGAACCCGCCGTGCCCGTCAGCCAGTAGAGCATCACGTTGGTGAGCAGCCGGTCCCGGTCCACCGCCTCCTCCGGCACCTCACGCGAGTCGGTCCACTCCTGGAACTTCTCGACGATCCAGGCGAGTTGCCCGACGGGCGAGTCGGTGAGCGCGTAGGCGAGGGTCTGCGGGCGCGACGCCTGCAGGACCGCGTAGCCGGTGCCCTCGCGGGACCACTCGCTCCAGCGCCGCCAGGAGGTGAGGGTGCGCTCCCGCTCCTGGGGGCCGAGCGGCTCCAGTTCCTCCGCGGTCGGTTCGGTGACCGCCTGGGCGCCCGGCAGCAGGTTGAGATGCACACCGAGCACCCGGTCGGGGTGGGAGCGTCCCAGTTCGCGGGAGATCGCCGCACCCCAGTCGCCGCCCTGCGCGCCGAACCGCTCGTAGCCGAGCCGCCGCATGAGTTCCGCCCAGGCGTCGGCCACCCGGCCCGCCTCCCAGCCGGTGTCCGTGGTCGGCCCGGACAGCCCGAAGCCCGGGACGCTCGGCACCACCACGTGGAAGGCGTCAGCCGGATCACCGCCGTGGGCGGCCGGATCGGCCAGTGGCCCCGCCACGTCCAGGAACTCCACGATCGAGCCGGGCCAGCCGTGCGTCAGGATCAGTGGGGTGGCGTCCGGCTCGGGGGAGCGGACGTGGGCGAAGTGGACGGTCGCCCCGTCGATGACGGTCGTGAACTGGGGCCAGGCGTTCAGCCGCGCCTCCGCGGCCCGCCAGTCGTAGGTGTGCCGCCAGTACGCCGCCAGCTCGCGCAGGTACGCCGTCGGCACGCCGTACGCCCATCCCGTGCCGGGCAGCTCGTCCGGCCAGCGGGTGCGGTCGAGCCGGTCGTGGAGGTCGTCGAGGTCGCGCTGCGGGATGTCGAGCCGGAAGGGCCGGATGTCGCTGCCGGCGGGCGGGGAGATCGTCATGGCCGCGATGCTAGGCCGTGCCGGAACGCGGCCGAACGAATATCCCGCAGGGCCGATGAGTTCCGGGGCGCCGGGCGGTCGACACAGATGACAGCGAAACACGCTCCGGGAGGACCCCATGGCGACCGACGGCTTCACCACGTGTCTCTGGTTCGACGGCCAGGCCGAGGAGGCGGCGCACCACTACGTCTCGATCTTCAAGAACTCCAGCATCGGCAAGGTCGCGCGCTACCCCGAGGGCGCGATGCAGCCCGCCGGCAGCGTGATGACGGTCGAGTTCACGGCCAACGGCCACCGGTTCCTCGGGCTCAACGGCGGCCCTCAGTTCCGGTTCAGCGAGGCGGTCTCCTTCATGATCTTCTGCGAGAACCAGGAGGAGATCGACCACTACTGGGCCAAGCTCACCGAGAACGGCGGCGAGCCGGGCCCCTGCGGCTGGCTCAAGGACAGGTACGGCGTGTCCTGGCAGGTCGTCCCGGACCGGCTGGACGAGATGGTCACCGATCCCGACCCGGAGAAGGCGGCCCGTGTCACCGCGGCGTTCATGGCCATGGGCAAGTTCGACATCGCCGCCCTGGAGAGGGCCTACGCGGGCGAGTGACGGACCGCCGGAAGCGGGGGGGCGGGCGGGCCGCGCCGGCCACCCCCTACGCGGACTCGGCCAAAATCTCGGCGATCACATGCCGGGAGTTCTCCGCGACCGGCGGGTTCGTGTCCCAGTAGTACGGCAGCGCGACGACCGCGATGGACAGGGCCCAGCCCCGGCCGCGCGCCCACTCGGCCTCCCCGGCGCCGACGGCCTCGCGGAAGAGCCCGCGGACCTCGCCGGGCAGCACACACCAGGCACTGATCAGGTCGACGGCGGGATCACCCACGCCCACCGTCCCGAAGTCGATCACCGCGCTCAGCCGCCCACCCGTGACCAGCAGGTTCCCGGCCATCAGGTCGCCGTGCGCCCACACCGGCGGCCCGGAGTGCGCCGGCGCGCGCAGGGCCTCCTCCCACCGGCGGGCCACCGCCGCGGTGTCGACCCGCCCGGCCAGCTGCGTGAGCGCCTCCCGCACGGAGCGGTCCCGGGCCGCCAGGGGCACTCCGCGGCAGCCGGCCGGCCCGTCCGACGCGTCGACCCGGCGCAGGGACCTGACGTACGACGCCAGGTCCCGGGCGAGCGCCTCGGGAGCGTCGAGCGCCCCGGGCACCGGACTGCGGCCGTCCAGCCAGCGGTACACCGACCAGGGCCACGGGAAGCCGGGGCCGGGCTCGCCCCGCCCCAGGGGCTCGGGCGCGGCGGCGGGCAGCGCCGGGCCCAGCCGGGGCAGCCAGCGCAGTTCGTGTTCGACGGCCTCGACGGCGCGCGGATGCCGGGGCAGCCGTACGACCTTGTCCGCGCCGAGGCGGAACATGGCGTTCTCGGTCCCGGAGGACTCCAGCCGCCGCAGGGGCAGCCCCGCCCACCGCGGGAACCGTTCGGCGACCAGCCGGCCGACGAGCCGGGCATCGAGGTCTACCTCGTCCGCATGCATCCGTAACGCGCTCATGGCGCCCCATTCGAGCGGTCAACGCACCGACTGTCGAACGGTTTTCGCGATCGCGTGGGCGATGCGCAGGATGCCGGGGGATCGCACCGGGCAGGGCTTGGGCCGGGACGTCGTGGGCGCGAGGCAGAAGTGCAGGTAGTCGTCGTCGCGGTGCAGGGCCGTGCGACCGCGCGACGGCTGGGTGCAGTAGCCGGGGCGGGCCCGTTCGGAGGCGGTGCAGGGCAGGTACTGCGTCCAGGTGTAGCGGCCGCCGGCCGGGCTCACCGCCTTCCCGGCGTCCGCCACCCGCCCGCCGGAGGCGGCGGCCCGCTCCGCGTACAGCGCGTTGACGCGCCGGACCCGGTCCGGGGTGATCGGGTCGGGGCCCTGCGCCACCCAGACGATCTCGGGGCCCGCACCGCGCCCGGCGGCGCCGATCTGCTCGGTGAGCCGGCGCGCGTCGGTGGCGTAGCGGGTGAAGTACCGCGACGGGGACTCGTCGTAGGTGATGCCGTCCATGCACGGCGTGTAGCCCCAGGAGTTTCCCCAGAACTGCAGCACCACCACGTCGGGCCGCAGCCTGCGCACCAGCGCGGCGGCCTTGTCGGCGGCCGGCACCAGGGACCGTTCGGCCGTGCCCTCCAGGTAGTCGCAGAGCGTGGTGCCGGAGTACGGGGCGCTGGTGTACTCGGCCTGCAGGTCCCGGCGCAGCTGCTGTCCGAGGACCTTCTGGTTCTCCATGGCCAGCGAGTCGCCGAGGTACAGCACCCGGGGCGCCTTCCGCGGCTTCGCGGCGGGGGAGGCGGGCGAGGCGGGGGCACGCTGCTGGGTGGGGGCCGAGGCGCGCGGGGCGGTCGGCACGGGAGCGTCCGGCTCCGACGCCGGATCCCCGCAACCGCCGAGCAGCAGCCCGGCCAGCAGCACTCCCACGACCCACGGCTTGCGCATACGGCAACTCCCGCCCCGGCCACCGAAACGGCCCTCAGGCAAGCACGGCGGGCGGCCGGGCGGAAGACATCCGCCGGACACTCCGCGTGCCGCCGCTCGCGCACCGGCCCCCGACCCGTTTCGGCGCGCGGGCCCGCCCGGGGGTGACTAGCGTGAGGAGACGGACCATTCAACCGTCCGGGGAGGGCCGCAGCCATGGCCGTGCAACCCGAAGGAAGCCCGTGCTGGGCCGACGCGATGTTCCGTGACCTCGAAGGGGCCAAGCGCTTCTACGGCGAACTCCTCGGCTGGACCTTCGCCGAGTCGTCCACCGAGTACGGCGACTACACCGAGGCCTACGCCGACGGCAAGGCGGTCGCCGCCGTCGTCCCGCCCATGCCGGGCCAGGACGGCCAGGAGGGCCTGTCGCAGTGGTGCCTGTACTTCGCGGCCGAGGACGCCGCCGCCACCGCCGGCCGGATCCGCGACCACGGCGGCCAGGTGCTGATGGAGCCCATGCGGGTCGGCGACTTCGGCACGATGTGCCTGGCCCGCGACCCGGGCGGCGTGGTCTTCGGCGTCTGGCAGGCCGGCACCCACGAGGGCTTCCAGTCGATGGCCGAACCGGGCGCCTACGTCTGGGCCGAGGTCTTCACCCGCGAGCCCGAGAAGTCCGACGCGTTCTTCCCCGCCGTCTTCTCCTACCGGCAGCGGGACATGGAGGACGGCGAGGTGGACTTCCGCGTCTACGACCTCGGCGAACGCAGCGTGCTCGGCCGGATGAGGATGACGGAGGACTTCCCGCCCGAGATGCCGCCGTACATCAACGTCTACTTCACCGTCGGGGACTGCGACGCGGCCGTCGCGAAGGCCACCGAGCTCGGCGGGGTGCTGTGGTTCGGTCCGATGACCACCCCGTTCGGCCGGTTCGCCTCCATCAGCGACCCGCAGGGCGCGAACCTCTCGCTCATCGACATCACCACGACCGAGGGCGACATGCCCAAGCTGACCGACGTGTCCTAGCCGCCCCCTGGCGGCCGGACGGCCGGCGCGGCCATGGCATGATCGGGCGCATGCGTGAACGTGTGGTGGCCGCGTGCGACGGGGCTTCGAAGGGGAACCCGGGGCCCGCCGGCTGGGCCTGGGTGGTGGCCGACGCCTCGGAGAGCCCGGTGCGCTGGGAGGCCGGGCCGCTCGGCAGGGCCACCAACAACGTCGCCGAGCTGACGGCCCTGGAGCGGCTGCTTTCGGCGACCGACCCGGACGTGCCGCTGGAGGTCCGGATGGACTCCCAGTACGCCATGAAGGCCGTCACCACCTGGCTGCCCGGCTGGAAGCGCAACGGCTGGAAGACGGCCGCCGGCAAACCGGTCGCCAACCAGGAGCTCGTGGTCCGCATCGACGAACTGCTCGACGGCCGTTCGGTCGAGTTCCGCTACGTGCCCGCCCACCAGGTCGACGGCGACCGGCTCAACGACTTCGCCGACCGTGCCGCCAGCCAGGCCGCCACCGCGCAGGAGCCCGCGGGCAGCGGCCTGGGTTCGCCCGAGCCGCCGCCCGCCCCGGACGTCCCGGCCAAGGCGCCGCGCGCCCGCGGGGGCGCCGCCCGCACGGGCAAGGCGTCCGCCGCGAAGGGGCCCGCGCGCACGATCAAGGCGAAGTTCCCCGGCCGCTGCCAGTGCGGCCGCGCCTACGCGGCCGGCGAGCCCATCGCGAAGAACGACAGCGGGTGGGGCCACCCGGAGTGCCGCACCGGCGCGCCGGTCTGATCAGGCGTCGAACGTGTAGTGCGGCGTGTGGTCCAGCAGGTCCGCCGGGCTCGTGTCGTGCCACGGCCGCATGGTCTCGCGCAGGTCGATCACGTTCGGCGTGCCCGCGGCCGGCAGGTAACCGGAGCCGGGGTGCCGCCGCTGCCACTCGGCCCACAGCTTGTCTATGAACGCGTGGTGCAGCCAGAACACCGGGTCGTTGGGCGAGACACCGGTGGCCATCTGGCCGCCGACCCAGACGTGGACGCGGTTGTGCAGGTTGACGCCCCGCCACCCCTCCAGGTGGTTGCGGAAGCCGTCCGAGGCGCTGTTCCAGGGCGCCATGTCGTAGGCCGGCATGGCCAGCACCGACTCCACCTCCGCCCGGGTCGGCAGCTCCCGCACGGCGGTGCCCAGCGAGCGGCGCAGGAAGGTACGGCCGTCGACGCGCACGTTGATCGGCCAGTTCCCGGCGGACGCGGCGAACGGCCCGTCCGGCACCCGGCCGTCCCGCTCCCGCCCGGTCCCGCCGAGGAAGTCGGGCGCCCACAGCGAGGCACGCGGCGAACGGTCGACGGTCCAGTCCCAGTACGGCAGCGTCACCGACGCGTCCACCGACTGCAGCGCCCGCTCGAACTCCAGCAGGAATCTCCGGTGCCAGGGCAGGAACGACGGCGAGCGGTGTCCGGTGCGCTCGCCGTCGTCGGTGTCGGAGACGATGAACGCGTTGTGCGTCGTGACGAACTCGTCGTAGCGGCCGCTGCGCTTCAGTGCGAGCAGCGCGGCGACGAAACGCCGCTTCTCGTCGGCGGTCAGGGCGGACTGGTTCTTGCGGACTGCCATGTGCGGGTGCTCCAGGTGCCGTGCGAAGGGGCCAGTTGGCGGGGAAGGGCAGCAGGGGCGCGCCCCGCAGTTCGTCCACCGCGGCGCGGGCGGCGGCCCGCGGGGTGGGCACCGGGTCGTAGTGGCTCACGACGCTGATCCAACTGCCGTCGGCGTTGCGCATCACGTGCAGCTCCACCCCGTCGACGAACACGGCGTAGCCCGCGCCGTGATGGTGGTGACCGGCCCCGGTGGCCGGCCTGCCCTGTATCCGGCGGCCCTTGTAGACCTCGTCGAAGGCCTCCGGCGAGCCGGGGTGTCGGCCGGCGGCCGCGACCGCCGGCGCGAGGGCGGGGAGGGCTCCGGCCGCTGAGGCGAGGACGGCCGCGGCGGTGAGCGCACGGCGACGGCTGAGTTCCGGCATACGGATCTCCTGGGTTCGTTCGGGTGAGGGCACCGCATGCCTACCGCCCCGTCCGGTTCCGGGAGAAATCCACGCGAGCCGGTTGGCTGCGATCCGGGCAATTCCCCTTATGTCGTGCAAGGTTGAACCAAGGTGATCTTGTCGCCGGTGGTGCGCGGACCCGTGCGGACGGGGAAATTCCGCCCGTGAGGGGTGCCGTGGCGGATGTTTCTCCCCGGGGCCCCTGATGGTCGTGGTGCGGGTCACGCCGGGAGACTGGCGCGATTCCGCGCTCCGGCCGATGACGCTTTCGTACTGCTACTCTGCGTCCTCCATTGACAGCTCTCGGTAGTCCTCAGGGGTGTGCGTGAAGGTCGCCTGCGTCGGCGGCGGGCCCGCCGGTCTGTATCTCTCGATCCTGCTCAAGCGGCAGGACCCGTCCCACGACATCACCGTCTACGAACGCGACCCGGAGGGCTCGACCTACGGCTGGGGCGTGACGTACTGGCGCGGACTGCTCGACCGGCTCCACGAACAGGACCCCGAGTCTGCCCGCGCGCTCGGCGCCCACTCCGTGCGCTGGCGCGACGGGGTCGCCCACGTCGGTGACCGCACGACCCGGCACAGCGGCGACGAGGGACACGGCATCGGCCGCCACCGCCTGCTGGAGATCCTCGCCGCACGCGCCCGCGACCTCGGAGTGCGCCTGGAGTACGCCCGTGAGATCACCGCCGCCGGGCCGCCGGAGGCCGACCTGGTCGTGGCGGCCGACGGCGTCGGCAGCGAGCTGCGCACGCGCCGCGCCGCGCACTTCGGCACCCGGCTCACGGCCGGGCGCAACCGGTACCTGTGGCTCGGCACCACCAAGGCCTTCGACGCCTTCACCTTCGCCTTCGTGGAGACCGCCCACGGCTGGATCTGGTGCTACGGCTACGGCTACGGCCCCGACCGCGGCACCTGCGTCGTCGAGTGCGCTCCCGAGACCTGGACCGGGCTCGGCCTCGACCGCGTCGGCGAGGCCCGGGGACGCGCTCTGCTGGAGCAGCTCTTCGCCGGCGTCCTGGAGGGCCACCCCCTGCTCGGACGCCCCGGCGGGACTCCCTGGCAGACCTTCCGCACCCTCACCAACCGGACCTGGCACCACGGCAACCTGGTCCTGCTCGGCGACGCCGCCCACACCACGCACTACTCGATCGGCGCCGGCACCACCCTCGCCCTGGAGGACGCCATCGCCCTGGCCACCGCACTGCGTGAGCACTCCGCCCTCCCGCAGGCCCTCGCCCACTACGAGCGCGAGCGCACGGCGGCCCTGCTGCCCGTGCAGAGCGCGGCCCGCTACAGCGCCCAGTGGTACGAGAACCTCCCGCGCTACATCCACCTGCCCCCGGAGCGCATGTTCGCCCTGCTCGGGCAGCGCCACTCGCCCCTGCTGCCCCACGTGCCGCCCCAGCTCTACTACCGGCTGGACCGGGCCGCCGGGCGACTGGAGCCGCTGCGCCGGTTCAAGCGCTGGCTGGGTCCGAAGGTGGCCGGGACCGTCCAGGCACGGACGCTGTCGCCGGGGGAATGACCCTCCGGCGCGCAACGAGCGCGGGGCGCCGCACCCCGTGGTGCGCGGGCCGAACAGCCGATCGGCACCATCGAGCCCAGTGAATCCGGCGGGGTGGGCGGGCCGGACGGCCCGGTCCGCGCACACCCGCGGCGGATGACAGACTGACTCCCATGGACGAGCGCACATTCGACAGGTCGGGTCAGCACGCCTCCGTCGTCGGTCTGGGTACGTGGCAGCTGGGTGCCGACTGGGGAGACGTCGACGACAAGGCAGCCCTCGCGGTACTGGAGACGGCCGCGGAGGCCGGGGTGACCTTCTTCGACACCGCCGACGTGTACGGTGACGGCCGCAGTGAGCAGACCATCGCCGCCTTCCTCAGCGGCAGGCCGGACCTGCACGTCCTGGTTGCCACCAAGATGGGGCGCCGGGTCGACCAGATCCCCGGGAACTACGTGCTCGACAACTTCCGCGCCTGGAACGACCGCTCCCGGCGCAACCTCGGCGTCGACCGGATCGACCTGGTGCAGCTGCACTGCCCGCCGACGCCCGTCTACTCCACGGACGAGGTGTTCGACGCCCTCGACACCCTGGTGGAGGAGGAGCGCATCGCCGCGTACGGCGTCAGCGTCGAGACCTGCGCGGAGGCACTGACCGCGATCGCCCGGCCGAACGTGGCCAGCGTGCAGATCATCCTCAACCCGTTCCGCATGAAGCCCCTGCGCGAGGTCCTCCCGGCCGCCCGTGAGGCCGGCGTCGGCATCATCGCCCGTGTCCCGCTCGCCTCCGGCCTGCTGTCGGGCAAGTACACGCGCGACACGGTCTTCCCGGAGAACGACCACCGCACCTATAACCGGCACGGCGAGTCCTTCGACGTGGGCGAGACCTTCTCCGGTGTCGACTACGCCACCGGGGTCGAGGCCGCCGCCGAGTTCGCGGCGCTCGCCCCCGAGGGCTACACGCCGGCCCAGCTGGCCCTGCGCTGGATTATCGAGCAGCCCGGCGTCACGACCGTGATCCCCGGCGCCCGCTCGCCCGAGCAGGCCCGGGCCAACGCGGACGCCGCCCGGCTGCCGGCGCTGCCCGCCGAAACCCTGGCCGCGATCCGCGACCTGTACGACCGGCGGATCAAGGATCAGGTGGAATCGCGCTGGTAGCGGACCAGGGGACCCTCACGGCTCCAGGAGCAGCTGCCTCTCCTGCTCCTGGTCGCCGGAGGCGGCACCGTCGTCGCGTGCCGTGAAGGCCCGGGCGAGGGTGTCGCTCGCCCGTCGCACCGCCTCCGGGGAGCCCTGCACGGTGACCGTCACCGGCGCCGACAGGCTCCCGCCGCCTTCCCCGCCACCTTCCCCGCCGTTTCCTCCACGACCCGACGACGCCTCGCCGTCGAAGGTCGCCGTGTGCACCGTCGCGTTCTCGTCGGCGGGAAACTCGTCCGGCGCGCCGAACGTGCCTTCCAGCGCCCGCACGACCGCTCGTGCGTCATCGGCGCCTCCGCCGCTGAGCGTCACGGTGAGCTGCGTTCCGGACATGCGTCCACGACCTCCTCGCGCTGTGCGTGCTTCGAGCCCTCCGTGTAACCGTCCCCTGATCGCTCAAACCGCGCTACCCGGGAGGACGGACCTTTCCGGGGCACACGGGGAAGGGGAGGGCAGGCCATCACACCGGGAGGACGCAGTGGCGGACGCGGCACAGGGCGGGGCGATGCGCCGGGGGCGCAACGAGACGGAGGAGGAGAGAGCGGACCGGATGTGGCAGGAACTCATCCAGGAGGTCCGGGTCGCCCAGATGGGCGTGCAGATCCTCTTCGGTTTCCTGCTGACCGTGGTGTTCACCGAGAAGTACGAGGAGCTGACCGACACGGATCAGATGATCTACCTCGTCACGGTGGTGCTCGGCGCGTGCGCGACCGGGGCGCTCATCGGTCCGGTGGCGCTGCACCGCCTGGTGGCGGGCCGGCGCGTCAAGCCGCAGGCGGTGCGGCTGGCCTCCCGGCTGACCCTGTTCGGGCTGGTGCTGCTGCTCGCCACGACGACGGCGTCCCTGCTGCTGATCCTGCGCGTGGCGACGCACGACGGATTCGTGCCCTACCTGGTCGCCGGAGTGGTCGGCTGGTACCTGCTGTGCTGGTTCGTCCTGCCCCTGTGGACCAGGTACCGCCACACCTCGCAGTGACGCGGCCGCCACGCCGGTGGCGTGGCGCGCGTCGCGATCCGGGCGGCGGGCCCGGTCCTCATCCGCCGGCGATCACGTTCGCCAGGAAGTCGTCGACGCTGACCTCTTCGCTGCCGGGCGGCACCAGCTCGTACGTGTCCCTCAGGAACGCCGCGAAGGCCGGGGCCCACGCGAACACCACCGCGTGGTGGCGGCCGCCGTCGGCCCGCGCGTCGCCGAAGAACTCCATGCGCAGCTCCTGCCACACGCCCCGCGACTCGGGCCGCATCCGCACGTCCCCCACCCCGACCGGACGCCGCAGCGCGTCACCGAGCATCTCCCGGTCCAGCTGCCACCGGGCGAGCACACGGCCGTCGTGGCTGAAGACGACCGTGACGGCGAAGGGGTCCGTGGCGTCGTAGCTCAGGTGGGCGAGCACGGAGAAACGGTCCGCGTCACCCGCCTGCAGCTGCACCACCAGGGTCTTGTGGACGAACGAGTTCACGAGGGGGCCTCCGGAAAGAACCGACGTAGAGACCTCTAGTACCCCCGATTTTCACGAAATGCTCAGTTGCCCGGCTGATTCCCGCGGGCACCGCGCAGCGACTCGATGCGGACGCGGGGTAGGTCTCGGGCGAGGTGAGGGCGACGGTCACGGAGGACTCTCCTGGGACGGGGCAGATCGGCCGGGCATGGGATGCCGACGGCAGCCCACCGGCCCTCACCGGCCGCACCTCCCCAGCGGCAGCGCCGCACTCTTCGCAGGTGGGAGGCCGTGCGGAGTGCTGTTTCCGTGCATGCCGCCCGGTCCGTAATCCGTTTTTCCGGGCCGGCCCGCTTCGGGGACGATGGCCGTATGAGGCGTCCTGAGGTCGGTGCGGTGCTGCGGCGTTGCGGGGAGTGCGGCGGACACGAGTACGGCGGGGCGCCCGCGTGCGGGCGGTGCCGCCGGCTGGTGGACGCCATCGTGGAGGAGCGGTGGGGGGTCTTCCTGCGGCAGTGGGCCATCGCCGGTGGCGACGAGGAACGGGGCCTGGCCGAGATGGTGGTGGCCGAACCCGACCGGCACGACTGGCGCGTGGTGGACGCCGCGCTCGACCGGCTGGTGTGCCCGGACTGTGACGACCGGCTCGCCCGCGGCCCGGCGGGCTGCCCGGCCTGCGACCTCGCCCACGGGTTCCGCTACGCCGCGATCGAGACGGACCGGCCCGGTGTCCCGCCGGGCAACGAGCACGCGATCCGGGTCAACGTCTCGGTGGTACGCCGGCCGCACGTCACCTCCGACAGCGAAGTGCTCGTCAGGCGTCTGCTGCTGCCCCTCCTCCTCGTCGGGTTCCTGCCGACCACCGAGGAGGCGCAACGGCTCAGCGCACACCTGAAGAAGAGCCCCCCGGGGCGGAGGGCTCGACTGGCGGAACGGGCCGTGGAGGCGCTGGCGGACCAGCTCAGCCGAACGCCTCGCGCAGCGCGGGCAGCAGTGTCTTCTCCGACCAGTCCAGATACGCCGGCTGCGAGTCCCCACCGATCTGCACGAGGGCGACCTCGGTGAACCCGGCCTCGGCGTACGGGCGGACGGCCTCGACGAACGCGTCCGGGTCGTCACCGCACGGGATGGCCTCGGCCACGTCGTCCGGCGTGACGAACTGGGTCGCCGCCTCGAAGGAATCCGGATGCGGCAGCTCCGAGTTGACCTTCCAGCCGCTGCCGAACCAGCGGAACTGGGAGTGCGCCCGCTTGACGGCCGTCTCCCGGTCGGGGTCGTAGCAGACGGGCAGCTGGCCCACCCGGGGCTTGCCCTCGCCGCCGTGCCGGTCGAACGCCTCCAGCAGGCCCGCCTTGGGTTCCGTGGCGATCACCAGGTCGCCCAGTCGGCCCGCCAGCGCGCAGGACCGCTCCCCGGAGACCGCGATGCCGATGGGCGGCGCCTCGTCCGGCAGGTCCCACAGCCGGGCCGACTCCACGTCGAAGTGGGTGCCGCGATGGTTGACGTGACCGCCCTCGAAGAGCGCGCGGATGATCTCCACGGCCTCCTCGAACATCTCGTGCCGCACGTCCACGGACGGCCAGCCGCCGCCCACCACGTGCTCGTTGAGGTTCTCGCCCGAGCCGAGCCCCAGCCGGAACCGCCCCTCGGACAGCAACTGCACCGTCGCCGCCTTCTGCGCCACCACCGCCGGGTGGTAACGGAACGTCGGGCACGTCACGTACGTCATCAGCGGGATACGTGACGTGGCCTGGGCGGCCGCGCCGAGCACCGCCCACGCGTAGGGCGAGTGACCCTGCGAGCGCAACCACGGGAAGTAGTGGTCGGAGGTCACCGAGAAGTCGAAGCCCGCCTCCTCGGCCCGCACCACATGGTCGACGAGCTCACGGGGGCCGGCCTGCTCGGTCATCATCGTGTATCCGATTTGCACCATAACCGCCGGGTCCCCTGACAACGGGCTCGGAAACGGGTCGATCAAGCCCCGCGGGCAGGGGCAGGATGCCCGCATGAGTGCTTCCGCCCTGCCGTCCTCCGGCCCCGCAGCCCAGGGTGTCGACGCCGCCGGCGTCCACGCCTTCCTCGACGCCCTCGAAGCCGCCCCCGAGATCGAGCCGCACAGCCTGATGATCATGCGGCACGGACACCTCGTCGCCTCCGGCTGGTGGGCGCCGTACGCGGCCGACCGGCCCCACCTGCTGTACTCGCTGAGCAAGAGCTTCACCGGGACCGCCGCCGCCCTGGCCGAGGCCGAAGGGCTGCTGGACTTCGACGCGCCGGTGATCTCGTACTTCCCGGAGTTCGAGGCCGACATCACCGACCCGCGCAGCCGGTCCATGCTGGTACGGCACGTGGCGTCCATGTCGAGCGGTCACGAGCGGGAGACCGTCGAGGAGGCCTTCGGGCGCGATCCGGCCGAACCCGTCCGCGGGTTCCTGCTGCTGCCCCCGGACCGTGACCCCGGCACGGTCTTCGCCTACAACCAGCCCACCACCTACACCCTCGGCGCGATCGTGCAGCGCGTGACCGGGCAGTCGCTCTCCGGCTTTCTGCGGCCCCGGCTGCTGGATCCGCTGGGCATCGGCGAGGTGTTCTGGCGGCGCGACCGCACGGGCCGCGAGATCGGCTTCAGCGGCCTGCACGCCACCACCGACGCCGTCGCCCGGCTCGGCCAGCTGTACCTGAACGACGGCCTCTGGGAGGGCGAGCGGCTGCTCCCCGAGGGCTGGGCGGCCCGGGCCGCCCAGCCGCGCATACCGACCGCCGGTGCCATGGGCGACGCGGACCGGCAGGACTGGGACCGCGGCTACGGCTACCAGTTCTGGACGTCCCGGCACGGCTACCGGGGCGACGGCGCCTACGGCCAGTTCTGCCTGGTGCTGCCCGAGCATGACGCGGTGATCGCCACGACCGCGGCGACCGAGCGGATGCAGGATTTCCTCAACCTGGTCTGGAAGCATCTGCTGCCCGCCTTCGGGCCCGAGCCGCTGCCCGGCCGGGAGACCGCCGACGCGAGCCTGCGGGAGCGCCTCGGGCGGCTCGCGCTGCCGCCCGCCCCCGGCGCCCCGACGCCGCCGGACCGGGCGGAGGACTGGGCCGCCGCCCGGTTCACGGCCTCCGGCGCCGGTCCCGTCCGGGCGGCCGCACTCGCCCGGGACGCGGACGGCTGGACCCTGACGCTCAGCGAGGACGGGGGCCCGGACGCGGAGCACCTGCGGCTGCGCATCGGGCCGGAGGGCTGGACGGTCGCCGAGGAACCCCTGCCGACCGCGGTGAGCGGCGGCTGGACCGGCCCCGGGACGTTCGCCGTCGACGTGGTGTTCCTGGAGACCCCGCACCGCCTCGCCCTGACCTGCTCCCTGGCGGAGCGGACCGTCACCGCGCGCTGGCGCACCCAGCCGCTGGAGCGCGGCCGGCTCACCTCCCGGCGGGCACCGCGCGGCTCAGTCTGATCCCGGGCGGAAGGTGGCCAGGACGGTGCGCAGCGCCCGCTGGTTCGCGTCGTCCTTCCAGTCGGCGTCGGGGGTCGTCCAGCGCAGCGAGAAGCTGCGGCCCCCGCCCAGCAGGAAGCCCCGCCCGAAGGTGTGCACCCGGGTCCCCCCGCCGTCCGCCGTCCACTCCATGTCGGCGGCCTCGCGCCCCTGGTACGTCGTCGCCCGGATCCCGCCGATCCGCTCGTAGTCGCCGGAGCGCCGCAGATTCGGTTCGACGTCGTCGCGCCACACGGCCACGGGGTCGGGGCCCACGCGGGCGCTGTAGGTGACGGCCAGGGTGCGGTCGTCGCCGTCGGAGCCGAAGACGGCCCGGTAGGCCAGGTCCCCCTGACGGTCGGTGTCCAGCCGCTCCCAGCCCTTAGGGAGGGCGACGGAGAAGCCCTCCGGCGCGTGGTAACGCTCGAAGCCGGGCGGCAGGGCCGCCGGAGCGGACCGCGTCGGCGTCGGGGACGGGCTGGCCGGAGTAGGTGTCGGCGTCGGGGAGGGGGAGCCGGTCGGGCCGGGCGGTTCGGCCGGCTGGGGGCTGTCCCGGCCGGGGCCCTCGCCCGGTGCGTCGGCGGAGGCCGGCGGCCGGGCCGGTGCGTCGGCCGCGTCGTCGCCCGAGTCGCCACCGGGCAGTCCCTGGGTCGCGGCCAGCACGGCGACCGCGACGGTGACGACGGCCAGGGCGGTGCCCGCGACCATGGTCCGTCTGTTCCAGGCCGGGCCCCTCGGACGGACGGCCGCGTACACGCCGCGCAGCCGCGGAACGGGGACCGAGCCCAGTGCCGCCGCCGTGTCGGGGTCCTCGCTCAGCGCCCGGGTCAGCGCCGCACGGACCACCGGGCGGGTCAGCCGCTCCCGTGAATCCTTGCGGAGCAGCCCCTGCACGACCTGCGCGAGCGGTCCGGCGCCCATCGGCGTGCGCAGCGGCAGCCGGTCCACGGCCTTCAGGGTGTTCTCCGGACGGCCCCGGTCGCGGAAGGGCGGGCGCCCCTCGACCATCGTGTAGAGGATCGCGCCCAGCGCCCACAGGTCGGCGGCGGGCCCGATCCGCTCGTCCCGGGCCTGCTCCGGAGAGGCGTACGCGGGCGCCGTCAGCCGGGGCGCGAGGGTCGCGCCGGCCAGGCCGAAGCCGGTGACGACGACCGACTGGTCCTCCCGGACGAACACCTGGCCGGGGCTGAGCTCGCCGTGGGTGACGCCCTCGGCGTGCGCCGCGTCCAGCACGTCGAGCACCTCCAGACCGATCCGCGCGGCCCGCACGAAGTCGAACGTGCCCTGTTCCGGGAGGAGTTCGCCGAGCGGGGTGCCGTCGATCCACTCGTTGACGGTCCACAGCGCGCCGGCCTCCTCCACGGCGTCGACGACCGTGGCGATCCGGCCGGGGTGGAGCAGGGCCATGTTCTCGGACGTGCGCAGCAGTCGCGCGGCGGTGCGGCGCTCGGTCCCGAACGGGTCCTCCGGCAGCCCGATCTGGGTGACCAGGCAGGGCCGGGAGACCTCGCCGGCGCCGAGGTCCTCGGCGTACCAGCAGATGCGGTTGGTCTCGCGCTGGATGATCTCGAGCAGCCGGTACCGGCCGGCGACCAACTGGTGTGTGGAGACGTGCGCCCTGCCCATGGCCATCCCTCGCTGGAAATCCGGCTCTCACCTTTTCCCCAGAGGTACGGGGAGTGGGGCCGCCTCCGTTCAGAAGGATCTCAACTCCCCACCCATTCCTGTCTTTTATTCAAAAGATGGGAGCATGTGTGCGAGGGGGAAACAGGTATCCGGGCTTTCCGGAGGCGCTCACCTCGGCAGATCCGTATTCGCCCGCCCCGGCCACGGGGTAACCGGCGGTAAATGCCGAGGTGCCCGGCGAGCGAACTCAGCACCCCTTCGATGAATTCGAACGAGTGATTCCCCGGGAGCGCCCCGATGCTCAGCGCAGACCGAAGCGCCGGGACCAGCCGATCATGTCGCCCGTGGTGGCATTGCCCCCGCACACCACGAGGCCGAGCCGGGCCCCGTCCCCGACGCGCTCCAGTACCCGCCGGGCGGCGGGCAGCAGACACCCGGCGGCCGGCTCGGTCCACACCTTGGCGTGGTCGGCCAGGTCGAGCGAGCCCCGTACGGCCTCCCGGTCCGGCACCACGAGCACCTCGGTGACCAGCGCGGACACATGGTCGTAGGTCAGCCGCGAGACCGACGGCGCGCTGAGCGTGGAGACGATCGACGACAGGGTGACCGGCACCGGGCCGCCCACCGCCAACGCCTCGGACATGGCCTGTGCGCCCTCGGTCTCCACGCCCCACACGCGCACCCCGGGCCGGAGCGCCCGCAACGCGGCGGCCACGCCGGCGATCAGCCCGCCGCCCCCGACGCTGACGAGCACGTCGGTGAGGTCTCCCGCGTCGGCGGCGAACTCCAGGCCGACCGTGCCCTGCCCGGCGACGACCACCGGGTCGTCGAAGGGATGGACCAGGGTCAGCCCTTCCCGCTGCAGCCGGGTCGTGAGCGTGAACGCGCCGTCCATGTCGTCGGTCAGCCGCACCGACGCGCCGGATTCCTCCGCGATCTCCACGGCCCGGGCGGGCGCCGAACGCGGCATCACCACCGTGGCCTTCACGTCGAGCGCGGCCGCCATGACCGCGAGCGCGATCCCGTGGTTGCCGCCGCTGACGGCCACCACCCCGGCGGCCCGTTCGGCCTCGCTCAGCGACAGCAGCTTCGCCGTCGCCCCGCGCGCCTTGAACGAGCCGGTGCGCTGCAGCAGTTCCAGCTTGGTGGTGACCGGGGCGCCGAGCAGCGCCGACAGCCCCGGGCTCGGCACGGTCGGGGTGCGCACGACGTGCCCTGCGATCCGTTCGGCCGCGGCTTCGATCTCCGAGACGCCGATCACGGCAGCCCTCCCTCCGGCGCGGGGTCGGGGAACGCGCCGACCGGCACCCTCACCCGGCGAGGGGCCCCGGGTCAACGCCGGGTCCGGACGGCGGATGCCCGCGATGCCCGCGGCGGGCCGGGCCGGCGCCTCACAGGTCGCGCCGCACCAGGAAGCCGAGCAACGAGCGCAGTTCACCCGCGGCGCCCGGCGCCAGGGGCACGTCCGCGAGGGCCGTCTGCACGGCGGTGACGTGCCGTCGGGCCTCCGCCAGGGCCGCCGCACGGCCGCCCGCCTCCTCGATCAGCGCCGCAGCCTCCTCCGGGTCGTCGCCGGACCGCAGGAGCCCGGCCAGCCGGTCACCGTCCGGCGCGCCGAGCGCGACCAGGACCGGATACGTCTTCTTCCGCTCCCGCAGATCGCCGTGGACCGGCTTGCCGGTGACCCGGGGATCGCCCCAGATGCCCAGGACGTCGTCGACGATCTGGAAGGCGATCCCCAGGTGGCGCCCCGCCCGGTCGAGTGCCGCGGCCGTCCCGGGCGCGGCACCGCCCAGCACCGCGCCCAGCGCGGCGGCACCGCCCAGCAGCGCGCCCGTCTTGTGCTCCGCCATCGCCCGGTACTCGTCCGGCCGCACCCGCTCCGGTCCCGTCCAGGGGCGGTCGGCGAACAGCAGGTCGTCGGCCTGGCCGCGCACCAGGTCGCCCAGCGCCACGGACAGGGCGCGGACGGCACCGGAACCGCCCGGCCGCGCCGCCAGCGTCTCGACGGCCAGCGCGAACAGGGCGTCACCGGCGAGGACCGCGGGACCCGTGCCGTAGGCCTGCCACACGGCCGGACGGCGGCGGCGGTGGGTGTCGCCGTCCATGATGTCGTCGTGCAGCAGGGAGAAGGTGTGCACCAGCTCCACCGCCACCGCCGCGGGCACCCCGGCCCGCCCCGGCGCGCCGGCCGCCTCCGCCCCGAGCACCGCGAGCGCCTGCCGCACGCCCTTGCCGCCCGGGGCGGCCACGGGCGCGCCGCCGACCTCGCACCAGCCGAACGAGTAGCCGGCCATCTCGGCGACCCAGGGGTGCAGCCGCTCCACGGCCTCGACGAGGGCGGGCCGGACCAGGGCTCGGCAGCGGTCGAGGGTCCGTGAGGCGTCGCCCGCCCCGGGACCCGGATCGGTCGCGGCCGTGCCGGGCCGGTCCGCCCGGGTGTCGGGGCCGGTGGTCACGGCGGTCCGCTCCGCCGCCGGCCCGCCGGGGCCCGTGGGGGCGCCGGCCCGCCGCACCACCGCTCCCGTCGTCGGCAGTGCCGTCACAGTGCCGCCTCCGTCGCCCTCGGGTCCGCCGGTATGCCTAGTTCCTCGTAGGCCCGGGCCACCATGGCGTGGGCGTGCCGGAGGCCGATCCGTTCCAGGGTGCCGGCGAGGTCGGCCAGTTCGGCCGCCGTCCCGGCACGGTCGCGGCCCAGCCGGGCCAGGGACTTGGCGAGGCCGAGGCGGCAGAGCGCCTCACCGCGCGGCTCGCTCATCGCGCGGAACTCCGCCAGCGCCTGCTCGTACAGCGCCCGTGCCTCGGCGTAACGCCCCGCCCGGTACAGGACGTTGCCTCGCATCTTGTGGTTGTAGGCCAGTGCGCTGGACAGCCGCATCGCGCGGCAGGTCTCCTCCGCCTCGGCCAGCAGCTCCAGGGCCCGCTCGGTGTCCCCGTCGCGCACCGAGACGACGTCGGCCAGTCCGCGCAGCGCCCAGGCGTGGCCCCGCCGGTCGTCCGCGCCCGCGGCGATCCCGGCGGCCTCCTCGAAGAGCTCGTAGGCCCTGTCGTAGTCGCCGGTGTTGCGGTGCATCTGCGCGATGCCCTCCAGCGCCCACACCGTGTGCCGCGCCTCGCCGCGCCGCCGGGCCTCGGCGAGCAGCTGCTCGTGCAGCCGTCCGACGGCCTCGTAGTCGCCCTGGATGCGGCCGGTCTCGGCGAGCCCCGCGAGCGAGTAGCCGCGTACGACGACGTCCCCGCCGCGCTCGCCGAGGTCGGCCGCCAGCTGCAGCAGGCGGCGGGCCAGCGGGAACGCGCCGCGCTGCCGGGCCAGGGTGCCGCCGCTCCACAGCGCCCAGGCCATCGCCGCCACGTCCCCGGCCTGCCGGGCGGCGCGGTAGCTCGCCTTCCAGGCCCGGTCCGCCTCCTGGACCCGGCCCAGCCGGCGGTGCGCCTCGGCCACAGCCAGCCCGGAGCGCGCCGCCTCCCCGGGCTCGCCGGCGCGCTCGGCAGCTCGCAACTGCTCGGTGCCGGCGGCCAGGACGTCGGTCAGGGAGGAGTTGACGGACAGGGTGGTGAGCGCGCCCTGGTATTCGGGGGCGAATGCCTTGCCGTACATCGATGCCTTTCGGTCCGTATGCACGCTATGTATACGCGATGTGTATACATGGCATGTATAGAAGGGTGGAAGCCTGCCCCGGCCCCGGGGGGGCCAGGGCGTCACCTGCTGCCGGTCAAGACGGCGGCGGAACGGACCGGGTTGCCTGTGAGGCGCAGATCACCTGACGGCGGCTCAGTGCTGGCCGGACTTCTGCGGGGTGGCCTCGCTCGGCCGGACGACGACGTGCCCCTCGCCCTGGAGCAGCAGTTGCACGGCCTCGCCGGAGCCGCCGCGCAGCATGGAGCCGATCGACTGGGAGCGGTGCAGGGAGGTCTGCAGACCCGCGGTCCAGCCGACGATCGCGTCGGTGTCCACGTACACCGGGTACTGCGGCGAGACCGGGATGACGAGCGGGTTGCCCTCGCAGATCAGGCCCAGTTTGCCGTGCCCGGTGAAGACGCTGTTGAACAGGCCGCCGCCGGTGATGCCGGCGCCCTTCACGGTGGCGATGCGGTAGGACAACGTGGCGTCGAAACACAGGACGTTGCGGCCGTTGACCGTGAACTCGTCGCCGGGTTCGACGTCGACGACGAAGCAGTTCTGCGCCTCGTGCGCGAACCAGGCCTCGCCCTGTCCGCGCACCGCCATCAGCGGCAGTCCCTCTCCGGTGACCGCGCGCTTGAGCATGCCGCCCACGCCTTGGCCCTTGCGTTCGAACTGGAGGTTGCCCCGGTAGGCGATCATCGAGCCCTGCCGGGCGAGCATCTCGCCGTTCACCGTGTACCGGACGCACTTGCTGTTCTCGATCGTCATGCCCGCCGCGACGGCCGGCTGTGCCATGTTTTCGCTGGAAAAGAGGTCACCCTTCATACGGGCATCCTCGCCCGGAGCGTTTCCCTCCGCCAAGATCGCGCGTGCGGGCGGGGGAGGAACGCGGTGGTGCGGGGTCAGCCGCCGAACATCTGGGTCCAGTAGGTGCCCGCCCGGCCGCCGCCGGCGAAACCGATCCCGATGTGTGTGAAGTCCGGTTTCAGGATGTTGGCCCGGTGGCCGGGGCTGTTCATCCAGCCCTCCACGACGTCGGCGGGGGAACGCTGGCCGCAGGCGATGTTCTCGCCGATCGTGCGCAGGGTGGAGCCCGCGGCGGTGGCACGGTCCCAGGGCCGGCTCCCGTCGGGCGCGGTGTGCGCGTAGAAGGCGCGGGCCACCATGTCCGCGCTGTGCGCCTGTGCGGCGGCGGTCAGCCGCGGATCGACGGCCAGGGGCGGCAGCCCGGCCCGGGCGCGAGCGCGGTTGGTGAGGTCGGTGACGGTCGCCGCGGTGCGCTCCAGTCCGTCCGGTGTGAGGGGTGCGGCCCACAGGGCGGTCCAGTAGGTGTCGCCGGAGCGGCCGTCGTGTACATGGGCCACCCCGGCGTGACAGAACGCGGGCTCCCGCATGCCGCGGCGGGACGCGTCCGCGCGCAGGCAGTACGCGACGAACTCGGCGGCCGTACGCGGGCCGGACACCAGGTGCTCACCGATCGTGAGGTACGCGTACCCGGCGCCGGTCACGCGCTGGTAGACGGAGACGCCGTCCCGGGTCTCGACGCCGAGACGCCCGGCCGCGGCCATGGCGGCGGCGTGTTCCCGGGCCGCCGAGACGAGGCGGGCATCGAGGGAGACGGGCGGCGAACCGGCCTCGCCGCGGGCGGAGTTGACCAGGGGCAGGAAGCCGTCGGGGCCGGATGCGGCGGGTGCGGCCAACGGAGGGCGGGCGGCCGGGGGCGAACCGGACGCGGCCCCGGGGCGTGGTGAGGGGGACGGCGTGTCGTCCGGTGCCTCGTCCACCACCTCCACCCCGAAGTCCCGGGCCAGTCCCGCCAGTCCGTCGGCATAGCCCTGCCCCAGGGCGCGCAGCTTCCAGCGGTCGGCGCGCCGGTAGAGCTCGGCGAGCAGCAGGACCGTCTCCTGCCCGGGGCGCGGCGGGGTGAAGCGGGCGAGTGTGCGGCCGCGGGTGTCGGTGACGTGGAGGGTGGGGGAGGGCAGGGCGCCGAGGGCGGTCCCGGGCTCGGCGGGGCTGACGGCGACCGTGACCCGGGTCGCGCCCGGCCGCAGCCGCGCGGGGTCCACGACGAGCGTGTCGCCCCGCAGCCGGGCGCCGGGCGCCGCGGGCTGGTTGTAGAAGACGAAGTCGCCGTCGTCCCGGACCCTTCCGCCGTCGTCCGTGACCAGTGCGGACACGTCGAACGGGCCGGGCACCCGGACGGTCACCGCGCCGCCCGGCAACGCCAGGTTCCCCCCGGGGACCAACTCGCTCATCACGCCGCCCCTGCCCTCGTCGCACCGCCCCTTGCGGAAACGGCCGTGCCGGCAGCCGAGTTCCCGACGGCCCGGGCCCTTCCCCTCCGCGCCGGCCGGCCGGAACCCGCGGCCTGTCCCCGCCGGCCAACCGCGAGGTCGTCCTCAGGACGCCGACGGCTCCGGGGTGATCAGACCCTCGCGGTAGGCGATCGCCACCGCCTCGCCGCGGCTGGACGCGCCCAGCTTGGCGAGGATGTTGGAGACGTGGACGCTCGCCGTCTTGCCGCTGATGAACAGTTCCTCGCCGATCTGCCGGTTGCTGCGGCCCAGCGCGAGCAGCCGCAGCACGTCCTGCTCGCGCGCGGTGAGCACGCCGGCCCGGTCGCCTGCGGGCGGGGCGTCCGACAGCCGGGCGCGGCGGACCAGGGCGTCCACCCGCTCGCGCAGCGGCGCCGCTGCGAGCCGGTCGGCAGTCTCCCGCACCAGGCGCGCCTCGTCCGCCGCCTCCTCGCGCCGCCCGGCCGCCACCAGGGCCTCGGCGTACCGCAGCCGGCACCGCGTCCGCTCGTAGACGTCGCCGTAGCCGAACGCCGCCACCGCCTCCGCCCAGGCCGCAGCGTCCGGTCCCGAAACGGCCCGGACCCCCTCGGCCTCGGCACGGGCCAGCCACGCCTTCCCCTCCGGGCCCTGCGGTTCGCCGCCCTCGCCGTGACCGGCGATCTCCCGGGCCAGCTCCACCAGTTCGGCCGCCGTGTCCGCCCAGCGGCCGGCCCCGGACCCGTCGCCGCCCAGCCGCAGTTCGACGGCCGCGTCGGCGACGGCCGACAGCGCCAGGGCGGCGAGCCGGACCGTCACGTCGGGGCGGGTGCCCGCCTCGTCGGTGAGGGCCGCGACCGTGGAGCGCATCCAGCGCACCGCCTCCTGCGGATCACGGCGCAGCGCCGCCTCGTCGGTGAGGACGATGCCCGCGACCAGCGTGGCCATCCAGTCGAAAGGCCCGTCCAGCAGGGCGCGGGCCCGGTTCGCCGCCGTCCGGTCACCGCGCGCCAGTGCCACGTACAGCGCTGGACCGACGGTGTACCCGCCGGCCGTCGGCAGCACCTCCGCGTCGGCCGCGGCCGCCTCCACGCACTCGTCCCAGCGGCCCAGCACCTGCAGCACCAGCAGCCGCAGATACCGCATCTCCAGCGGGTACGGCGACGACAGCAGCCCGGCCCGCCGGGCCCGGTCCAGCCCTTCCGTCAGCCAGGGCACGCACTCGGCCAGCGCACCCGACTCGTAGCAGCCCATCGCGAGGTTGAACAGCGCCCGCAGCTCCACGGCCGCGTTGCCGGACCCGCGGGCCAGCTCCCGGGCCCGCAGCAGCCGCTCCCGGCCCTCGGGGCCGCGCCGCCCGCCGGTGTCGAAGACGGCCAGGGAGATCAGCAGATCCGCCTGGGCGTCGGTCACCCGCAGCTCCTCCGCCACGCGCAGCGCCCGCCGGGCGACCCGCAGCGCCGTCTCGTTCTCCCCGACCTGGCGCGCGGTCATGGCGTGCGTCGCGGCCGCCCACACCCAGGTGCGCGACGGGGGCTCCTCGGGAATCATCGCCAGCGCCTCGCTGCTGTAGGCGAACGCCGCGGTCAGGCTGTCCACCCTCAGCAGGTTCCCGGCGAGGGTGTAGCGGACCCGGGCGGCGAGTTCGGAGTCGGCGTCCTGGCCCAGCTGGGTCAGCGCCGAGCGCGTCAGGGAGACCGCGCGGTGCAGTTCCCCGGCGTGCGCGGCCGCCGCCGAGGCGCGCAGGGTCAGCGTGACCCGGTCGGTACCCGCCCCCGAGGGCCGGTCCTCGGTAACCACCGCCGGCCACAGGTCGAGGGCCGCTTCGAGGTGCCGGTGCTCCTCGGCCGGCGCGCCCACCCGCTGTGCGTGGTCGGCGGCCTCCAGGGAGGCGGCCAGCGCCTCGGCGAGGTCGTGGCTCTCCCGGTAGTGGTGGGCCCGCTCGGCGGCGCTCTCGGCCCGGTGCCCCCGCCCGGCGAGCAGCCGCGCGAACGCGCCGTGCAGCCGGGCCCGCTCCCCGGGGAGCAGATCCGCGTAGACGGCCTCGCGGGCCAGCGCGTGCCGGAAGGAGTACGTGTCGTCGTCCGCCGCGACGAGCAACTGCCGCCCCACCGCCTCGCGCAGCGCCGACTCCAGCTCGTCCTCCGGCAGTCCGACCGCCTCGCGCAGCAGGTCGTGCTCGACCCGGCGCCCGGCCACGGCCGCGGTGCGCAGCACCTGCTGGGCGGTGTCGGTGAGCTGCTCGAAGCGGATCAGCAGCACGTCGGCGAGCCCGCTCGGGACCCCGCCGGACCCGGTGTCCGTCGCCGCGAGCAGTTCCTCCGCGTAGAAGGCGTTGCCCTCGGCCCGTTCCACGATCCGCCGCACCGTGGCCTCCGGCAGCGGCCTGCGCTCCAAGGCCCGGACGAGCCGGGTCACGTCGGGGTCGGCGAGCGGCCGCAGCTCCAGCCGCTCGACGGCGGGCAGCCGGATCAGCTCGGCGAGCAACGGCCGCAGGGGGTGCCGGCGGTGCAGGTCGTCCGCCCGGTACGAGGCGAACACCGCGAGGCGCCGCCGCAGGACGCCCCGCCCCAGCAGGAACCGCAGCAGATCCCGCGACGACTGGTCGGCCCAGTGCAGGTCCTCCAGCACGAGCAGCAACGGCGCCACGTCCGCCACCTCGGCGAGCAGCCCGGCGATCCCCTCGAACAGCCGCAGCCGCAGCCGCCCGTCCACGTCCCGCACGGCGTCGGTCCCCGACCCCAGCAGCCGCTCGGCGACCGGATGCCCGGCCACGGCGGCCGAGAACCGCTCGTCGGCGGCGAGCACGCCCAGGATCTCGGTGAAGGGCAGATAGGGCAGGCCGACGTCGCCGAGGTCGACGCAGTGCCCGACGACCACGGTCATACCGGCCTCGGCGGCCCGCTGCCCGGCCTCGTCGAGCACCCGCGTCTTGCCGACGCCGGCGTCCCCGGCGAGCAGCACGGCACGCGCCTCCCCGGCGCGGGCACGCTCCAGCACACCGGAGAGCCGGGCCAGTTCCGCGTCCCTGCCGACGACGGGCGTGACCGATGGAGCCTGGGGCACGGAACCAACCTCTCCTAGCCGCGCAGGACCTTGGCCCAGTCCGCCGGCACCCGCCCGGCGGGCCCCGGCGCGGGCTGCTCCGACGGGTGACTCACCGGCGCGGCCAGCTCCGGCCCGCCCTCGTACAGCTCGTTCGTCTCGTAGTTCCAGAACCAGCTCTCACCCGGCTCGTAGCTCTGCACGAACGGGTGCCCGGTCCGGCGGAAGTGCGCCGTGGCGTGCTTGGCCGGCGAGCTGTCACAGCACCCCACGTGCCCGCACTGCGCGCACCGCCGCAGGTGGAACCACCAGCCGCCGTCCGCGTCGCACTCCGCGCACCCGCTGCCGCTCGGCGGCACGCTCGGGTCGATTCCGTTCTCGCCACTCATGCCGTCTCCTCCTCGGCCGCCGTCAGCGGCAGCAGCACCTGGAACCGGGTGTCTCCCGGCTCCGACTCCACCTGGATGCTCCCGTGGTGCTTGTTCACCACGATCCGCCAGGAGATGTCGAGCCCGAGCCCGGTCCCCTCGCCCACCGGCTTCGTCGTGAAGAAGGGGTCGAAGATCCGCCCCCGGTCCTCCGCCGGAATGCCGACGCCCGTGTCCCGGAACTCCACCAGCAGCCGGTCGTGCTCCCGGGCCGTCCGCACGGTCAGCGTCCCTTCGCCGCCCGCGCTGTGCATCGCCGAGACCGCGTTGTCGATCAGGTTCGTCCACACCTGGTTGAGCTCCGCCGGGTACGCCGGGATCCTCGGCAGCGCGCGGTCGTAGTCCTTGACGACCTTGATCTGCGGGCCGATCTTGCCCGACAGCATCAGCAGGGTGGAGTCGAGCAGTTCGTGCACGTCGGCGTTCTGGAACGGGGCCCGGTCGAGCTGCGAGTACTGCTTCGCCGCGTCGACCAGGTGGGAGATGCGCGTGGTCGAGTCGTTGATCTCGTCCATCAGCAGCTCGGTCTCGACGGTGTAGCTGAGCCAGCCGATCGCGCTCGGCAGCATCTCGTCGTCGACGGCGGCGGCGACCTGGTCGAGCCAGTCCACGTCCAGACCGGCCTGGACGAACGTGGGCGCGATCCGCCAGCCGTCCTGGATACCGTGGTCGTCGAGCCAGTCGGCGAGCGTGTCCTCCCGGTCGGAGGCCTCCAGCGGGCTCAGGACGGGCGCCTTGGCGACGCGTTCGGCGGTGCGCTCCTGGATGTCGATGAGGTTCGCCATCACCTCCGGCGCGTACGCGCCCTGCGCGATGACCGCCAGCTTGTGGCGCATCTTGCCCACCCGCTCGCGCAGCGTCGCGGTAGCCCGCACGGCCGCGGCGGCCGGGTTGTTCAGCTCGTGCGTGAGACCCGCCGACAGCGAGCCCAGCGCCAGCAGCCGTTCGCGCTGCCCGATGGCCCGCTGGGTGTTCTTCGAACCGAAGAACAGGCCCTCCAGCAGGTGCACCGCCATCGGGAACCACTCCTGCATGATCTGCGCGAACGTGTCCGCCGGCAGCACGAAGAAGCGCGTCGGCTCGGTCACGTGCAGGGAGTTGTTGTAGACCTGCCGCACCCGGTCGCCCAGGTAGGCCTGCATGGACCCGGCGTACACCCCGCGCTGGGAGGTGCGGCTCACCTCCACGTCGTCCCCGCCGACCCGGCGGTACAGCACGACCGTGCCCTCCAGCATCACGTAGAAGCAGGTCGCGGGGTCGCCCTCGGTGTAGACGGGCCCGGGCTCGAACCGCTCCACGCGCCCCTCGGCGCACAGCCGCCCGAGCTGCTCGGGGGTGAGCTTCTCGAACAGGAACAGCGACCCGATCTCCTCGGGGTCGCACGGCAGGCACTGCCCGCTCACGACTGCTCCAGGTACCGGTGGACGAGCATGACGGCCATGGCTCCCTCTCCGACGGCGGACGCGACCCGCTTGGCGGACTCCGAGCGGGCGTCGCCCGCCACGAACACGCCGGGCACGTTGGTCTCCAGGTGGTACGGCGGCCGGTCCAGCTCCCAGCCCTCGGGCGGACGGCCGTCGGGGCTCAGGTCGGGCCCGGCGAGGATGAACCCGCGTGCGTCGCGCAGCACCGTGCCGTCCAGCCAGTCCGTCAGCGGGGCCGCGCCGATGAACACGAACACCCACTGCGCGTCGACCAGTTCGGTCTCGCCGGTGTCCACGTCCCGCAGGGTCAGCCGCTCCAGGTGGTCGTCGCCGTGCGCCTCCTCCACGACCGTGCGGGCGCGCACCCGGATGTTGGGGGACTCCTCGATCTGCTGGATCAGGTAGTGCGACATCGACGCCGTCAGCGACTCGCCGCGCACCAGCAGCGTCACCGACTTGGCGCCCCGGGACAGGTACATCGCCGCCTGCCCGGCGGAATTGGCGCCGCCGACGATGTACACGTCCTGCCCCTGGCAGGCGGGGGCCTCCGTCAGGGCGGACCCGTAGTAGACCCCGCACCCGGTCAGGTCCTCGCAGCCGGGCGCCTGAAGCTGCCGGTAGCTCACGCCGGTCGCCAGGATCACGCTGTGCGCGGCGACCGCCGAGCCGTCCGAGAACCGCACGATCCGGGCGGCGCCGTTGACCTCCAGGGCGGTCACCTCGCGCGCGGTGAGGATCTCCGCGCCGAACTTGGCGGCCTGCCGCCGGGCGCGGTCGGTGAGCTGCGCCCCGGACACGCCGTCGGGGAAGCCCAGGTAGTTCTCGATGCGGGAGCTCTGCCCGGCCTGCCCGCCGGTCGCCGAGCGTTCCACGAGCACGGTCCGCAGCCCTTCGGAGGCGCCGTAGACGGCCGCGCCGAGCCCGGCCGGGCCGCCGCCGATCACGACCAGGTCGTAGAACTCGGCGGTCGGGGTGGTGGCCAGGCCCACCCGGGCGGCGAGGTCGACGGCCTCCGGCTCGACCAGCGGCGTCCCGTCCGGGGTGATCACCACCGGCAGCCGCATCCCGTCCTCGCCGGCCGCGGCCAGCAGCCGCCGCCCCTCCGGCTCGTCGGATGAGTACCAGCGGTAGGGCACCTGGTTGCGGGCCAGGAACTCGCGCACGTCCGAGGAGCGCGCCGACCAGCGGTGCCCGACGACCTTCGTGGCCGGCACGGGCCGGAAGTCGCTGGACCGCCACGCCTGCAGCAGGTCGTCCAGGACCGGGTACAGCTTCTCCTCCGGCGGGTCCCAGGGCTTGAGGAGGTAGTGGTCGAGGTCGACGACGTTGATCGCGTCGATCGCCGCGTTGGTGTCCGCGTACGCGGTCAGCAGCACCCGCCGCGCGCCCGGGTAGACGTCCAGGGCCTGTTCGAGGAACTCGATGCCGTTCATCTGCGGCATCCGGTAGTCCGCCAGGATCACCGCCACGAGGTCGCCGCGCAGCTTCAGCTCCCGCAGCGCTTCCAGCGCGGACTCCCCGGACTCGGCCCGCACGATCCGGTAGGACGCGCCGTACCGCCGCCTCAGGTCCCGGGCCACGGCCCGGGACACCCCCGGATCGTCGTCCACGGTCATGATGACGGTCCGCGCCGTATCGGCGGCCTGTGCCATGCGTTCCCCACACCGGGCGGTCGAAATTCACGGCACGGCGTCCCGGGGCGACGCGCCGACCTCCGCCCATCGTATGTTCGATCGCCGCGGAACGCCCGGATACGGAGATCACCGCCACACGGCGCCCGGCGTGCGCGGAGGTTGGGGAAGACTGATCACCATCGCAGTGACCTACACAAGGAGGCAGCCGGATGACACGCCCGATCACCGCAGGGGTCGACGGAACGCAGGAGAGCCTCGCGGCCCTCGGCTGGGCGGCCCGCGAGGCGGTGCGGCGCGACCGTCCGCTGCGCGTGGTGCACGCCTGGCAATTCCAGCCGCGGGAGGCCCTCGAAGCAGGGATCGAAGGGGACGCCGACAGCCAGGCCGAGTGGGTGCACGGTGCCGTCACCGAGGCCGTCGCGACCGTCACCGAACGCCACCCCGGCCTGGAGGTGACCACCGACGTGGTGCGGGGTCCGGCCGTCGACACCCTGGTCGCCGCCGCTGCCGACGCCGAGCTGCTCGTGCTCGGCTCGCGCGGGCACGGGCCGATCGTCGGCTTCCTGCTCGGCTCGGTCGGCCAGCAGGTCATCGCGGAGGCCACCCGGCCCGTGGTGCTCGTCCGCGCCGGCGACCAGCCGTCGGGCGAGGCCGCGGGGCGGGAGGTCGTGGTGGGCCAGCAGGGCGACCCGGAGGACAGCGCCGACGCGCTCCGCTTCGCCTTCGAGACGGCCGCCGCGCGCGGGGCGTCCGTGCGGGTGGTGCGGGCCTGGACCCTGCCGCCCGTGTTCGCCTACAGCCCGGGCTCGCTGAAGCTGCTCGACGAGGCCGGAGGCCTGGAGCCGTACGAGAAGAAGGCCCTGGCCGCGGCGGTGCGGCCCTGGCGGGAGCGGTTCCCCGGGGTGCAGGTGAAGGAGCACGTGGAGATGGGCAGCGCCGGCCAGGTGCTGCTGTCGGTGGCCGGGACGGCCCAGCTGATGGTCGTCGGCCGCCGCGCCCACCGCACGGCCGTCGGCGCCCGGATCGGCTCGGTCGCCCACGGGGTTCTGCACCACGCGGACTGCCCGGTGGCGGTGGTGCCGCACACCGCACCGGAGCGGTGACTCACTCCGCCGTCGGCTGCAGCGTCTTGCGCGCCTTCGGCAGGATGTTCTTGATGTAGTCCTCGACCGCCGTGTCGAGGCCGATGTCGTGCTGGGCCCGCTCGGACAGGTACCAGCGGTGTTCCAGGAGCTGGTGGTAGATCTCCGCCGGGTCCATGGAGCCCCGCAGTTCGGGCGGGACGGCCCGCACGGTCGGCCGGAACACCTCCCGCACCCAGCGGTGGGCGAGGACCTCGGGGCGGGCGCCATGGAGGTCCCCCCTGTTCGAGCGAAGCCGAGAACTGGAGGAAGGGTCGTTCGGCGCGTAGTCGTCCTGGGTCGCCATCCAGCTCTCCAGGTCGTTCAGCAGCCGCCGGGCCTGGTTCTCCTCGGCGTCCAGACCGGTCAGCCGCAGCAGCTGCCGCTGGTGGTGGCCGGCGTCGACGACCTTGGGCACGAAGGTGACGGTGTCGCCGTGGGACGCGTGCTCGATCTGCATCTCGGCGACGTCGAAGCCGAGTTCGTTCAGGCGGCGGATCCGGCGTTCGATGTAGTGGTGCTTGCCCGCCGGGTAGACCGAGGTGCGGGTCAGCTCGTCCCACAGGCCGCGGTAACGGGCGCAGATCTCCATGCCGAACTCGATCGGGTCCACCGACGGGTGCAGCGCCCCGGACGCCTCCAGGTCCAGCAGCTCCCCGCTGATGTTCACCCGGGCCAGATCGAGGTCGTACTCGCGCTGCCCCTGGCTGAGCTGCGGGTGCAGGTCACCGGTCTCGGCGTCGACCAGGTAGGCCGCGTAGGCGCCCGCGTCGCGCCGGAAGAGGGTGTTGGACAGCGAGCAGTCACCCCAGGCGAACCCGGCCAGGTGCAGCCGCACCAGCAGCACCGCGAGCGCGTCCATCAGCCGGTGCATGGTGGCCGGGCGCATGGTCGTCTCGAACATCGAGCGGTAGGGCATGGAGCCGCCCAGGTGCCGGGTGACCAGCACGCTCTCCAGCGGGGCGCCGTCCGCGTCGGTGCGGCCGGTGACCACGGCCAGCGGGTCCACCGCCGGGATGCCGATCCGGTCCAGGTCGCGCAGCAGCTCGTACTCGCGCAGCGCGGGCCGCTCGGCCAGCTCCTTGACGGCGATCACCTCGTCCCCGGCGCGCGAGTAGCGCACCACGTGGCGGGAGATGCCGCGCGGCAGCGGAACCAGGTACTCCTCCGGCCAGTCCTCCAGGGGCACGTCCCACGGCAGCTCCAGCAGGAGCGCGGGGTGCTCCGGGTTCGTCGCGCTGATCTGCAGTGCCATGCGCCGGGTGTCCTTGTCTCGCCGCCGATCGTCGCCTCACTCTAAAGGGCGCGTTCCCGGGCCCGGAGCGCGGCGTCGCGCACCGGACCGCGGTGCACCGGCCCGTGCCCGGGCAGCAGCAGCTCGCCCTCCAGTGCGGCGAGGACGTCCAGGGACGCCACCGCGCGCGGCCGCTCGTGGTGGAACATGTCCGGCAGCAGCTGCGGCCCCTCGAACCGCGAGGTGGCGTGCCCGCTGACCAGGGCGTCGCCCGAGATCAGCGCACCGGTGCCCGGCAGGTGGTACGCGCAGTGGCCGTCCGTGTGGCCCGGGGTGTGCACCGGCACGGGGCGCCCGGGCAGGTCCAGGGCGCCGGCCCGCGGGAACGGCTCGGGGGCCGTGACGGGGTGCTGCTGCGTGCCGCCGGAGCGCAGCACGTGCGCCGTCCAGGACAGCACCCCGGGGCGCCAGGCGTTCCGCAGCACCGTCCCGACGGTCACCTGCTGCAGGAAGTCCCGCCGGGCGTGCGGCACTTCGGCCTCGTGCAGGTACACGGGCGTGCCGTACGCGGCCCGCAGGTACTCGGCGGATCCCAGGTGGTCGTTGTGTGCGTGGGTGATCAGCACGGCCGTCACCGCCTCCGGGGCGCTGCCCACCTCCGCGAGCGAGGCGAGGAGCTGCTCCCGGTCGCCGGGGTAGCCCGTGTCGACCAGCGTGACGGCGTCCCCTTCGGTGAGGATCACCCAGTTGGTGTTCGAGCCGTGCACCAGGTAGGTGCCGTCCGCGACGTGCTGTACGCCTGCCCGCATGATCGCCCCGCGTCGTGTGATCCCGCTCCCGCTCCCGACGGGAGAAGGAAAGCAGACCCCGGGGCGGACCGGATCGCCGGGGCCGGCCGAGCGTCCCCGCCGAGGCGGGGACGCTCGGGGCGGCGTCAGTGCACGCCGTGCGGGCGGAACTGGATGCTGATGCGCGGCCCGGTCGCGCGGGTGCTCTTCGGGATCGAGTGCTCCCAGGTGCGCTGGCAGGAGCCGCCCATCACGACGAGGTCGCCGTGGCCCAGGGGACGGCGCACGGTGTCCCGGCCGCCGCCCAGGGGCCGCAGCAGCAGGTCCCGGGGTGTGCCGACCGACAGGATGGCCACCATCGTGTCCTCGCGGGCACCGCGCCCGTTCCGGTCGCCGTGCCAGGCGACGCTGTCCCGGCCGTCGCGGTAGTAGCACAGGCCCGCCGTGGTGAACGGCTCGCCCAGCTCCTCGCCGTAGTGGGCGCTCAGCGCGTCCCGTGCCTCGGCCAGCACCGGGTGGGGCAGCGGTTCGCCCGCGCCGTAGAACGCCAGCAGCCGGGGGACGTCGACGACGTGGTCGTACATCTGGCGCCGCTCCGCGCGCCAGGGCACCTCGGCGGCGAGCTGTTCGAACAGCGCGTCGGAGCCGGAGAGCCACCCGGGCAGCACGTCGAGCCAGGCGCCGAAGCCCAGCTCGGTGCGGCGGATTCCGTCGAGCGGACCGAGGCGCAGCTCGTCGGTCTGGTCGAAGAGGGAGCCCTGGAGGTGCATGTCTGCAGCGTACCTCCGAATCGAAAGTGTGTTCCATCTCGGGCTCGGCCCTTTCGATACACGCATGTATCGAATACATTCCCGTATCGAAAGGGGGTCGACCGTGCAGACGACGACCGGCCGTGTGACCCGGCGCAGGGTCCGCACCCGCGCCAGCCTCCTGGACGCCGCGTTCGCCGTCTTCGCGGCCAAGGGCTTCGGGCACGTCTCGATCGAGGAGATCTGCGAGGCCGCCGGCTACAGCAGGGGTGCCTTCTACTCCAACTTCTCCAGCCTCGACGAGCTGTTCTTCGCCCTCTACCGGGAGCGGGCCGAACTGATCGCCGACCAGGTGTCCGGGGCCCTCGCCCTGGACGGACCCGGCCTCGACGTCCCGGCCGCCGTGGACCGCGTCACCGACGTGCTGCTCCTCGACCGGGACTGGCTGCTGGTGAAGACGGACTTCCTCGTGCACGCGGCCCGCGACCCGGACGTGGCCCGCACCCTGCTGGAACACCGCGCCCGGCTGCGCGAGGCGATCGCCGGCCGCCTCGCCCGCGCCCGCGGGCACACCGCCCTGCCCGCCGTCCTCGGCGGCACCCACGGCGCCGCCCACGCCGTGGTCGCGGCCTACGACGGCGTCACCACGCAACTGCTGCTGGACCGGGACGTCGAACACGCCCGGGCCTGGCTGAAGCAACTGCTCACGGCCCTGCTGACCGACGGCAGCGGCACCCCCGATCACGCGCAGCACTGAGGAAGGGAACGTCGCCATGGACGCCGACGTCATCGTCGTCGGAGCGGGCCTCGCCGGCCTGGTCGCGGCACACGAACTGACCAGCAGGGGCAGGAAGGTCGCGCTCGTCGACCAGGAGAACGCCGCCAACCTCGGCGGCCAGGCCTTCTGGTCCTTCGGCGGGCTGTTCCTCGTCGACTCGCCGCAGCAGCGCCGCCTGGGCATCAAGGACTCCTTCGACCTCGCCTGGAGCGACTGGCGGGGCAGCGCCGGCTTCGACCGCCTGGACGACGAGGACTCCTGGGCCGTGCGCTGGGCCCGCGCCTACGTCGAGTTCGCCGCAGGGGAGAAGCGGTCCTGGCTCGACGGCCACGGCATCAGCTTCCTGCCCACCGTGGGCTGGGCCGAGCGCGGCGACCTGACCGCGCACGGGCACGGCAACAGCGTGCCCCGCTTCCACATCGCCTGGGGCACCGGCACCGGCGTCGTCGAGCCCTTCGTCCGCTACGCGAAGCAGGCCGCGCGCGACGGCCTGCTCACCTTCCACCACCGCCACCGCGTCGACGCCCTGCTCGTCGAGGGCGGCACGGCGAAGGGCGTGCGCGGCACGGTCCTGGCCGAGGACACCGCACCCCGCGGCGTCGCCTCCAACCGCGACCCGGTCGGCGAGTTCGAACTCACCGCCCAGGCCGTCATCATCACCAGCGGCGGCATCGGCGCCGACCACGACATCGTCCGCCGCCACTGGCCCGAGCGCCTCGGCACCCCGCCGAAGAAGATGGTGACGGGCGTGCCGGCGTACGTCGACGGGCGGATGCTCGACATCAGCGCCGAGGCCGGCGTGCGCCTGGTCAACCGGGACCGCATGTGGCACTACACCGAGGGCCTGCGGAACTGGGACCCGATCTGGCCCGGGCACGGCATCCGCATCCTGCCCGGACCGTCCTCGATGTGGTTCGACGCCCTCGGCCGCCGCCTGCCCGGCCCGTACCTGCCGGGCTACGACACCCTCGGCACCCTGAAGCACCTGCGCACCACCGAGGACATCGCCGGGTACGACCACTCCTGGTTCATCCTCACCCGGAAGATCATCGAGAAGGAGTTCGCCCTGTCGGGCTCCGAGCAGAACCCGGACATCACCGCCAAGGACCGCGCCGGGTTCCTGAAGGAGCGCATCCTCGGCAAGGGTGCGCCCGGACCGGTCGACGCGTTCCTGCGCAAGGGCGCCGACTTCGTGACCGCGCCCGGCATCGAGCAGCTCGTGGAGAAGATGAACCAGCTCACCGGCGAGCCGCTGCTCGACGCCGCGGAGATCAAGCGCCAGATCGAGGCCCGCGACCTGCAGATCGCCCACCCCTACGCCAAGGACGCCCAGGTCCAGGGCATCCGCAACGCCCGCCGCTACATCGGCGACCGGCTCGGCCGGGTCGCCACCCCGCACCGCATCCTGGACCCGGCCGCGGGGCCCCTCGTCGGCGTCAGGCTGCACATCCTCACCCGCAAGACCCTCGGCGGCATCCAGACCGACCTCGACTCCCGCGCCCTCGGCACCGACGGCACGCCGGTCGAGGGACTGTACGCGGCCGGGGAGGTCGCCGGCTTCGGCGGCGGCGGGGTGCACGGCTACAACGCCCTGGAGGGCACCTTCCTCGGCGGCTGTCTGTTCTCCGGGCGCGCCGCGGGCCGGGCGGCGGCCCGGCAGACCGCCTGACCCCGCCCGCCACGGCCCGTCTCCTCACGCTCCGCGGAGGCCTACGCCTCCAGGAGGCGGGCGAGCACCGAGGCGTGGCTCTCCGCGGGCGTCTTCGACGCGGTCAGCAGCGTCACCCCGCCCTCGCGGGCCAGCTGCCGCACCCCGTCCAGAGCCTCGGCCGCCTCGCCGGCGGCGAGTTCCGCCTCGTACCGCTCGGCGAACTCCTCGTAGGAGCCCTCGCCCGCGTGGTACCAGCGCCGCAGCTCCGTCGACGGGGTGAGGGGCTTCGGCCACTCGTCCACCCGCGCCGCGTCCTTCGCCAGACCGCGCGGCCACAGCCGGTCGACCAGGACCCGCACCCCGTCCTGCGGCTCGGGCGGATCGTAGACGCGGCGCACGCGAACGCTCATGAACGGGCCCCTTCGGCGGCGGGCGGACGTGCCGCGAGCGTAACTCCCACCGGGCGTCGACGGCGCTTCCTGCCGAACGGCCGATTCCGCCCGCGCCGGGCGGGTACTCCGTCCGCCTGACCACGTCGAGGGAGGAGGTCACGACATGAGTGCATCGGACGACCTGCGGGTCGTGCGCACACTCGACGAACTCGCCGAGCTGGTCGACGGGGACCAGGACCTGTACGTGCGCTGGTCCCGCGGCCCGGAGACCGATCTCCGCGACGTGTCCAGCACGGACGATCTGACGGGCGTGCCCATGCCGGGCCTGTCCGCCAACCCGCTCGATGTCGAGGAGTGGTGGGAGGACCGGCCCGTCCGCCTGTGGGTGGCCAGGCGCCTGTACGACTACGCCCATCTGCCGCACGAGAAGGGGCCCGGGGTCCGCCCCTGGGTGCTCACGGGCAAGGAGATCGCGCGCGGGCCGGACAACGAGCCCTTGGTCGTCGACGTCCGGCCGCTGGGCTGGATCGATCTGCAGGTCATCGACGAGGCGAAGGCGGAAGTGGCCCGCCAGGAGAAGCCCTGGGGGACGCTGCGACGCGGCTGAACCGCGGACGACCGCGCGGGGCCCGGGCCGGAGAACGGCCCGGGCCCCGCGCGGTCGCGTGGGTGCCGTGCGGTGAGCCGCGTGCGGCCGCGTGTGGTCACCGCGGTCACGTGCGGAGGGCGGGCCACCCGCGGCCTGTGGCCGGCGGGCGGCCCGCCCGGCTCAGCCCGAGCGCCGCCGGGCCGCGGCGCGCCGCTTCAGGGCACGCCGTTCGTCCTCACTCGTCCCGCCCCACACGCCGATGGACTGTCCCGTGTCCAGCGCCCACTCCAGGCACTGCTCCTGCACCGGGCAGCGCCTGCACACCGCCTTGGCCTGCTGGGTCTGCATCAGGGCCGGGCCGGAGGTGCCGATCGGGAAGAAGAGTTCGGGGTCCTCGGTCCGGCAGGCAGCGTGGTTCCGCCAGTTGTCCATCGAAGTCACCTGCATCGCAGTAGATACGTGCTCTTTCGGATGCTTACTCCTTTTCGGGTCACCTGTCGATGCCCGGTGAAACAGGACCTTCGTGGAGAACCGTTCACATGTGTTCACTGCACCCGCATGCCCCAGGGGGAGCCGTAGGCAGTCAGCAGGTCGAGGAACGGCCGGGCCGGGAAGGCCTCGGGGCCGAGCACGCCCACCCTGGACCAGGCGCCCGTGGCGAGCAGTTCGAGCGCCACGACCGGGTTGACCGCGGTCTGCCACACCACGGCCTGTGAGCCGTACTCCGCCATCGACCACTGGTTGTCGACCACGTGGTACAGGTACACCTCGCGCGGCCTGCCGTCCTTCACGCCCCGCACCCAGGTGCCCGCGCACGTCTTGCCGTGCATCCGCTCGCCCAGCGTCGCCGGGTCGGGCAGGCACGCGGCGACCACGTCCCGGGGCGAGACCGCCACCGGACCCTGCGGCCCCGGCACCGTCACCGGGTCGGTGCGGTCCAGGCCCAGCAGGTGCAGCGTCCGCAGCGTCTCGACGAACTCCCGGCCCAGGCCGTACTTGAAGGTGACCCGGCGCACGTCGAGCCGGCGCGGGATCAGCAGCACCTCCTCGTGCTCCACGTTCACGCACTCGACCTCCCCGATGCCCTCGGGGAAGTCGAACACCTCGGGTTCGCTGAAGGGGGCGGTGGTGTACCAGCCCCGGTCCGACTCGTAGACCACCGGCGGGTTGAGGCACTCCTCGATGGTCGTCCAGATGCTGAAGGAGGGCGCGAAGCCGAAGCCGTCGACGGTGAGGTTCGCGCCGTCCCGGATGCCGATCTCCTCGATCTCGTCGAAGAGTTCGTCGGCGGCGTGGCGGGCGAACACGTCCGACAGGCCAGGCTCGACACCCATCCCGACCAGGGCCAGCAGCCCTTCCTTCTCCCACTGCCCGGCCTGGGCGAACTGCTCGTCGCCGAGCTTGACCCCGCACTCCTCGTACGGCCGCTCCGGGTGCGGCCGGGACAGCGACATCGCCATGTCCAGGTAGGTCGCGCCCGCGGCGCGGGCCGCGCGGAACAGCGGCATCACGAAGCGGGGGTCGGTGGCGTTGAGCAGGACGTCGCAGCGGTGCGAGGCCAGCAGGCGGATCACGGCCGCCTCGTCGCCCGCGTCCACCCGCTCGGCGGTGAACCGCCGGTCGCCGCCGAGCGACTCGACCGCCGCCCGCGCCCGCTCCGGGTCGTGGTCGGCCACCACCATCGCCTCGAAGAACGGCCGCCGGGCGGCGATCCGGGTGATCGCGCCGCCCACACCGCCGGCACCCACGAGCAGTACACGCATGGCAGAAACTCCCTCTGTGCGAAGAACGTGGCGCGCCCTCGGGGGAGATACAACGCCGCCCGCCGACATAAGGTCAATGGCGTTGGCATAAGGCCGGGAACGCCCCCGGAGCGAGGAGGTGACCGAGGTGCCCAAGCCCGTGGTCCCCGAGGAGAAACGCCGTCGGCGCAGGCCCACCAAGCGCGGCACGGTGCTGTCCGAGGAGCTGATCGTCCGGACGGCGCTGCGCCTGCTGCGCGAGCACGGCAGCGCGGGCCTGACCGCCCGCCGCCTCGGGCTCGCCCTGGACGCCGACCCGAGCACGCTCTACCGGTACTTCCGGGGCATGGACGACCTGACGCTCGCCATCGGCGACGCCCTCATCGGCCGGGCGCTGGACGGCTGGCGGCGCACGGGGGAGTGGCGGGCGGACCTGCGGGCGTTCGGGCTGGCCGTGCACGCCGCCTACGTCGAGCATCCGCAGGCGGCGGTGCTCACCGCGAGCCGGGTCTCGGGCCGGGCCAACGAGCTCGCGGCCGACGAGGCGGTCCTGGACGTCCTGCGCACGGCGGGCTTCCCGCTGCCGGAGGCGGTGCGGGTGTACCACGCCTTCATCGACACCACGCTGGGCTTCGCGGCCCTGGACGCCGCCGCGCTGGCCCTGCCCCGTGAGTCGCTCCGCGCCGACGAGGACATGTGGCGCTCGACGTACGCCCGGCTGCCCGCCGCCACCCACCCCCGCATCGCCGAGGCGGCCCCTCTTCTCGCCACGCGCATGGTCACGAGCGCCTACCCGACGGTCCTGGACATGCTCCTGGACAGCGCGGCAGCCCGGCTGGGGGCCGGTCAGGGACAGGGCAGGGCGGGCCGGGACGCGGGCGTCAGCCCCGCAGGGCCTTCGCCGCGGTCGCGGTGACCGTCTCCGCCACGTGGGCCAGGGCCGGCGAGTCGAGTTTCCACTGCTGCCAGTACAGGGGCACGTCCACGGTCCGGTCCGGGGCGATGCCGACGAGGCGGCCGGCGCGCAGCAGGGGCTCCGCCTGGGCCTCCGGCACCAGGCCCCAGCCCAGCCCGGCGGCGACCGCCTCGACGAACCCCTCCGACGTCGGCACGTAGTGGCGCAGCGCGCTCGCGCCGCTCCGTCCCCGGGTGAGCCGGCGCACGAAGCCGTCCTGGAAGTCGTCCCGCCGGTCGAAGACCACCACGGGCGCCTCCAGCAGCACGTCCGCCAGTGGCCCGGCGAGATGACGCGCGGCGAAGTCCGGCGCGGCGACCGGCAGGTACCGCATCCGCCCGAGGGCGCGTACGGAGCAGCCCGGCACCGGGTCCGGCGAGGACGTCACCGCGGCCATCACCGCGCCCTCCCGCAGCAGCGCCGCCGTGTGGTCCTCGTCCTCGCGGCGCAGCTCGAAGTACAGCCGCGCCTCTGGCGGCACCCGGGAGAGCACGGGCAGGAACCAGGTGGCCAGCGAGTCCGCGTTCACCGCCACCGACATCCGGACCGGCTCACCGGTGCCGCTCAGCCCGAGCTCGGCGTACGCGTCCCGCTCCAGCCGCGCCACCTGGCGGGCCAGCCGCACCAGCACCGCACCGGACTCGGTCGGCCGCACCGGCTTGGTCCGCATCAGCACGACCTGCCCCGTGCGCTGCTCCAGCGCCTTCACGCGCTGGCTGACCGCTGACGGCGTCACGTGCAGCGCGGCGGCCGCCGCGTCGAACGTCCCCTCGTCCACGACCGCCAGCAGCGTCCGCAGCTGATCCAGCGGGAGATCCGGCGTCATCACAACCGCTAATGATACGTAAGAATCTTTAGCTGGACCGAGCCCGGGCACCGTCCGTAGCGTCGACGCCATGACCAGCACCCTCACCGCCGGCGCCGCCGGTTTCGGCACCGGACTGTCCCTCATCGTCGCCATCGGCGCCCAGAACGCCTTCGTCCTGCGCCAGGGCGTCCGCCGTCAGGCGGTCCTCGCCGTCGTCGCCATCTGCGCGCTGTCGGACGCGCTGCTGATCGCGCTCGGCGTCGGCGGGGTCGGGGCGGTCGTGGTGACCTGGCCGGGCGCGCTGACGGCGGTCGGCTGGATCGGCGGCGCCTTCCTGCTGGGCTACGGGGCACTGGCCGCCCGCCGCGTGATCCGGCCGGACGGGGGCGCGCTGCGCACGGAGGGAGAGGCGGCCGGTTCGGTGCGCCGGGCCGTGCTCACCTGCCTGGCGATGACCTGGCTCAACCCGCACGTCTACCTCGACACCGTGTTCCTGCTGGGCTCCGTCGCCGCCGACCACGGCTCGCTGCGCTGGACGTTCGGCCTGGGTGCCGTGCTGGCCAGCCTGTGCTGGTTCACCGCCCTCGGGTTCGGCGCCCGGCTGCTCGGCCGGTTCCTCGCCAGGCCCGCCGCCTGGCGCGTCCTGGACGGCCTGGTCGCCGTCACCATGATCGTGCTCGGTGCCCTGCTCATCGCCGGAAGCTGACACCGGCCGCCGGGCGACCGGCGGCGGGTGCGACAGTGATCCCGGCCGGAAAGGCGTAGTGAGCATCGAGAGCGCGACGGCGCGTGGACGCGAGTGAGAGCACGACCGAACGGCGGGCCCCCGGGCCGGGAGCGCCCCGGCGGCGCGGTCTGCTCTTCGCGGCGATCCCGGCCGGCGCGGTGCTCGGCGGGCTGTTCTCCGGGACCTTCTCCCGGGCCCGCCGGCACGGCTGGACGGTGATCGGGGCGGTCGTCGTCTGGGGCGCGGGCATCACGGGCTTCGGCCTGAGCGCCGACCAGTGGGTCTCGGTGGGGTTCCTCGCCGTCGCCGGGGTGGCCGACGTGCTGCACGGCACCGCGGGCTCCGCGCTCGGGCCCCGCACCGCCGTCGTGGGAGGCGGGCTGCTGGTCGTCGCCGTGATGCTGCTCCTGGCCGCCGCGGTATCGGCGCTGCGCCGCTACCGGGTTAGACGGACGCGGGGCGTCACAGCGCCCCGCGCCGGTGCAGCGTGTACTGCTCCATGAGCTTGCCCCGGGTCATCTCCAGCCGGTGCGCCAGCACCTCGGCGACGTTGCGCACGAGCGTCAGCCCGAGCTCGGGGTCCTCCTCGCACAGGTCCAGCACGGCCCTCGCGTCGAACTCGTAGGCCCGCACCGGACTGAACGCCACCGCGCCGAAGTCCCAGGTGTACGGCGGGAACAGCCAGGACCAGCCCAGCAGGTCGCCCGCGCCGAGGCTGGCCACGGTCACCCGCTGCAGTGAGTTGACCTGCTGGTCCAGGGAGACGGCGCCGGAGCGGATGACCCAGAAGCGGTCGGCCGTGCCGTCCGCCTCGAAGATCCGGGCGTCCTCGGGGAAGGACACCTCCCGGGCGAGCGTCATCAGGCGCTGCCGCTGGGGCGGAGGCAGGGCGGTCAGGAGTTTGATCGCTTTGGTCATGCGGAGCTCCTCGCCGGGCGTCGAGTGCGGTGCTGTCCCTACGCCCATTTCAGCCGCTGGCGGGGCCGTGGGCACCTCGGCGTACGGGACTTCCTGAGCCTGGCCGTCCGGGCAGGAAAAAGCCCTGGCTGGACGGGGGAAACCAGCCAGGGCGGATGCGGTGGCACGGAGGACGGGGGTCGACTCCGCCACCACGTATGAGTGAACCGTAAACCATTCTGGGGACGTTCGCGTACCCGAGAGCGGGTCGAGTGACCCGTTTCACTTCACGGCACCCTCCGCGACGATCCGGACCGTCTCCAGGTCGGGGTCCGTCGGGTCGGGGAGGCGCATGCCCGCCTCCAGCCCGGTCCGCAGGTACGCCAGCACCGGTCCGGCTTCCAGGCGGCGGACTGGCTGCGCGAGCACCGGCAGATCGACGCGCACCTGGTGGACCACCGCCGTTTCGGCGCCCAGACCACGGCGCCTCCGGCAGCTCCCGCGCCACCCGCGCGAGGTCGCCCGGCGCCGAGAGCAGCTCGCCGGACGTCTCCCGGTCGTCGCCGTGGGGAGCTTCTCGTGCGGACCCTCGACCGACAGCATGGCGGCCTTCACCGACAGGGAACTGCCGCACGTGCCTGCCGGCTGGTCGACGAGCGTGGCAGCGTCCGGCCCTCGGGCGTCGGACACCCCACGACTGCGGCACGAGCCGTCCGCCCGGGCTGACCCCGCTGGTCAGCCCCGCGCACTCCTACCGGCCGTTGCGGCCCGACGCGGTGGTCCCGGCCGCCGTCCACGTCCTCGCGTCAGCCCCGGTTCACCCCTCCGCCGAGTGCTTGCCCGGGGCCAGGACCTCGTCCAGCACCGTGCGGACCGCCTCGTAGGACATGCGCCGTACGGTTGCGTCCCGGGCGCCCTGGGGGTCCGTCGCACCCAACTGCTCGCTCCTGGTCTGCCACGCCTGCTCCTCCCGCAGCGCGCAGTCCCTCGCGCGCCGGATGCGTCGCAGCAGTTCGTCCGAATCCACCACATCGGTCATGACCACCGCGTACCCCGGCAACGCCCGAAGATGGCAGCCGACTCGCGGCCGGCCGGGGGCTTTTCGAGCTGAGGTCGTGGTCCGGAGGTTTGCAGGTGCGGGGAAAGGTGAGCCGAAGGGGAGAGCCCGCGGCACGCGCGAGGTGCGCGTTCGGAACGCCGCGGCAGTCGAAGGAAGCAACGGGTCCGTGAGCCCGGGACGTGCCCGTGCGAGCGGCCGTGGAACGCGATCCGGATCCGTCCCTTTCATCCTGACCGACCAGGGAGCAGAAGGATGTGCGACGAGCGCATGATCGAATCCGTTTTCGAACCGCCCGGCGCGAACCGGGCCCGGCCGTGCGAACCGGCCGAGGCGCGCCGGGCCGTGGAGCAGGCGGTGGCCGAACGCTGCCGCGCCACCCGCACCCCGTGCGACGCGGCCGCGCTGTCCGACGCGCTGCTCGTCGCCTCGGAGCTGACGACCAACGCGATCCTGCACGGCGGTGGAGTCACCGACTTCCGCGTCGACATCGACGGACCAGGCGTCCGGGTCTCGGTGAGCGACCGCAGTGACCAGCTTCCGGTGACCGCCCCGCGCACCGATCCGCACGGCCGGATACGGCACGGCGGCCACGGCTGGCCCATCGTCTGCCGGCTCTCCCGCGACGTCCGGGTGTCGGACCTGCCCGCCGGGGGCAAGTGCATCACCGCTGTGGTCCCCCTGTCCTGAGCTGTTCGGATCCGTGCCCAGACGGTTCCGGAAGATTGCTCGGCAAAGCGGAGTTTGTTCCACCGGGGGCAGGGCAGACGCAGTTTCGTGCTTCGGACCGGAGGCGCGCCAGCGGGAGCGGTATGGCTGCCCCGGAGGCCGTCCGGGTCGATCCGGGCAGCGACCTTCCCGCGGTAATCCCTGAAACCACCGTTCAGGAGCGAATCCGCATGCTCATCGAAACGCCCACCCACCGTCCCGGCACGCCCGAAACGACGACCACCGCCACCAAGCGGCGGCACGACGACGCGCCCGACACCGCCGCTCTCTTCGCCCGAATGGCGGAGCTCGAAGAGGGGCCCGAGAGGGAAGCCGTCCGCGACGAACTGGTCACGCTCTGGCTGCCCATGGCGCACCGCATCGCCGGCCGCTTCCGCGACCGCGGGGAGTCCATCGAGGACCTGCGGCAGGTCGCCGCCCTGGGGCTCGTCAAGGCCATCGACCGGTTCGACCCGAGCCGGGGAGCCTTCGAGAGCTACGCCGTCCCCACCATCACCGGCGAGGTCAAGCGCCACTTCCGGGACCGCATGTGGGCCCTGAGGGTTCCGCGCCGCGTCCAGGAACTGCGCAACAAGGTGCGCGTCGCACGGCGTGAACTCACCCAGAACCCGGGCAGCCCCGAACCCTCCGTGGCGGACATCGCCACCCACACCGGCCTGACCGAGGAAGAGGTCAACGCCGGACTGGAGGCCCTCGACAGCTTCAGCACGCTGTCGCTGGACGCCGAGCTGTCCGCCGACGACGACGGCTACAGCCTCGCCGACACCCTCGGCGCGGCCGACTCGTCCTACGACACCGTGGTCGACCGCGAGTCCGCCAAGGAAGGCCTGCGCCGGCTGCCGGAACGCGAACGGGCCATCCTCTACATGCGCTTCTTCGAGGACATGACCCAGAGCCGCATCGCGGACCGGCTGGGCATCTCCCAGATGCACGTCTCCCGCCTCATCAGCCGCAGCTGCGCCCGCGTGCGCGACGAGGTGCTGGGGCAGCGGACGGGAAACCGGGGCACCGGCGGCCCCTCCGCCACGGCCTGACCAACCTGACCCGACGAGGAGCGAAACGACATGCTGAGGCCCCATCCCGCCGTCCTGCGCCGTCTCGTGGACGAGTACGAGGCACTGTCGGCCGCCGAGGCCAGCCGCGCGACGGCAGAGGTGAGCGCACGGGCACGCGACCTGGCGTACACGCTGTGCGTGTCCACCGGCACCAGGGACGTCCGGCACGCCCTGGAAGCCGCTCACCAGTGGCTCGCGGCCGCACCCGCACCGGCCCGCGAGACCGTCTCCCTGATCACCAGGCAGCGGATGGCGGCCACGGAACCGGCCTGAGCCGTGTGCGCGTGACGCGGCGGGGAAGGCGAGCAGTACCGAGGGTCCGGCGGGCGGCGGCAGCCGCCCGCCGGAC
>NZ_JBEOTZ010000033.1:0-85719 GCF_040303825.1 Streptomyces sp. NPDC094143 | reverse complement strand
GAGCGGCGGACGTCGCCGACCACCTGTGCCGGTCCCCCGCCACAGCGACCCATCTCGAAGCCCATCTGCTCCAGGGCGACGTTGCCGGTGAGGATCATGAGGTCGGCCCAGGAGATGTTCTGGCCGTACTTCTTCTTGACCGGCCACAGCAGACGGCGGGCCTTGTCCAGGTTGCCGTTGTCCGGCCAGCTGTTCAGCGGCGCGAAGCGCTGCTGGCCGGCGCCGGCGCCGCCGCGGCCGTCGCTGATGCGGTACGTGCCGGCGCTGTGCCAGGCCATGCGGATCATCAGCGGGCCGTAGTTGCCGAAGTCGGCCGGCCACCAGTCCTGCGAGGTGGTGAGCACCTCGGCGATGTCGCGTTTGACGGCCGCGAGGTCCAGGGCCTGGAACGCCGCGGCGTAGTCGAAGTCCTCACCGAGGGGGTTGGCCACCTCGGGGTTCTTGGCGAGGATCTTCAGGTTCAGCCGCTCGGGCCACCACTGGCGGTTGCCGCCGCCCTGGGTCGGATGCAGCGCCCGGTCGTGGGCCACCGGGCAGCCGCCTCCCGCCTCCTCCGACTTCGGGTCGGTGACGATCGCGTCGTGGTTCTCAGTCATGGAAATCCTTCCGGACGGGGTGGATCACGGTGCTCGGGTGGATCACGTGCTCAGGAACTGCTGGCGGTGGAACAGCCGGGGCACAGGCCCCAGTAGATGACCTCGGCCTCGTCGACGGCGAAGCCGCGGTCGTCGGATGCGGTCAGGCACGGGGCGTGGCCGACCGCGCAGTCGACGTCGGCGACGGCACCGCACGAGCGGCACACGAGGTGGTGGTGGTTGTCGCCGACCCGTCCCTCGTAGAGGGCCGGGCTGCCGGGTGGTTCGAGGCGGCGTATGAGTCCCGCCGCGGTGAGCGCGTGGAGCCCCTCGTAGACGGCCTGGACGGAGATGTGGCCGACGCGGCCGCGCACCTCGGAGGCGATCGCCTCGGCGCCCAGGTGGTCACCGTCCCGCACGGTCTCGAGCAGCGCGACGCGGGCTGCCGTCACCCGCAGGCCGGCACCGCGCAGCTCCTCGGCGGTGGTGGGGGTCCGGGGTGCGGTCATGCCCACAACCTAGCCACACAAACACGAATGGTTCAAGAAAACGAACGGTTCAATTTTGGTGTCGCGCGTGTGAGCCCGCGGGGTACCGCTCTGTCACTGGTGTGAGCTCGGTCACGGCGGCACGATGAGCCCCGAACTCCCCAGGGCGCGGCAGCGGCAGCGGCCCGTCAGGATTCCGCCGAGGTCAGGCGTTCGAGCCGGGCCGCGGCGGTCGCAGCCCGGCGGCTCGCCTCGCGGACGCGGCGGTCGGCCGTGCGCGCCTGCTCCCGGGCCGTGCGCTCGGCGAAGCGGGCCTGCTGGTGCTCGCCCCTGGCTCGTTCCAGCTCCTCACCGAGTTCGTCGACGCGCCGTTGGAGGCGTTCCATCTCTTCCTTCGCCTCCCGCGCCGCCCGGTTGGCGTCCGCCGCCCCGTCCCGCAGCGTGCGCAGCTCACGGTCGGCGGCCTCGGCCTCCCGCCGGGCCTCGGCCAGACGTCGCCGGCGCTGCTCCTCCGCCTTGCCGTCCTTGACCTGCTTGCCCTCGGCGGGTTCGCCCTTGTCCGGCTCGCTCCCGCCCGGTGCGTCCCTGCCCGCACGGGGGCGGGCACCCCCGGCGACGGCCGGGAAGCCGACGGCCGCGCTGAGCGGCTTGGCGAGCCGGCCGGTCGCCCAGGCCTCGGCGGCCCCGGGGTCGGCGAGCACGGCGTGCAGGGTGTTCTCGACCTCGCGCTGCACGGACTCGCTGATCGGATGCCCGGTCTCGGCGGCGAGCTGCCTGGCCTGCAGGGACAGAGCGCGGATCAGTGCGTGCTGCCGTCGGCTCAGCTCCCGCAGCTGGGCGCCGTCCAGGTCCTGGTGGGCCCGGCGCAGACCCTCGCCCAGCCGGAGCAGGGGCTCCACCTCGCCGGGGCGGCTGCGGACCAGGAGGTTGCTGACCCAGGCCGCGAGGCTGGGCTTGCGCAACGCACCGATCCGCGTGGCGAGTTCCCGGTCGCCGGCGGTGCGGGCGGCGGCCACGGCCGAGGCCCTCGCGGAGGTGAACTCCTCCGGCCGCAGGGCGTAGAGCTCGTCGGCCACGGCATCCAGGTCCATGCGCGCCCCTTTCGCGCGGAAGCGTCCCAGTCGATCGTCTCAGGCCGGGCCGCGCGGGGCGCGCGGAAGACCGGACTCCCCAGGCGTCGGAGGTACCCCCTGCATGATCAGGAAATCGACGGTTTAACATATGAGCGCCGCCTAGCTCGAAAGATGGACTCGTGACTGTCAACGACGACTCGTTCACCAACTGGAAGAACCGCGAGGAGATCGCGGAGTCGATGATCCCGATCATCGGGAAGCTGCACCGGGAGCGGGACGTGACGGTCCTGCTGCACAGCCGCTCCCTGGTGAACAAGTCGGTGGTCAGCATCCTCAAGACCCACCGGTTCGCCCGGCAGATCGCGGGCGCGGAGCTCTCGGTCACCGAGACGCTGCCCTTCCTGAAGGCCCTCGCCGAGCTCGACCTCGGCCCCTCGCAGATCGACATCGGCATGCTCGCCGCGACGTACCGCGAGGACGACCGCGGACTGTCGGTCGCGGAGTTCACCGCCGAGGCCGTCGCCGGCGCGACCGGCGCCGACAAGATCGAGCGCCGCGAGGGCCGGGACGTCGTCCTGTACGGTTTCGGCCGCATCGGCCGGCTCGTGGCCCGGCTGCTGATCGAGAAGGCCGGTTCGGGCAATGGTCTGCGGCTGCGGGCCATCGTCGTGCGGGGCGGTGGCGAGCGGGCCGCCGAGGACATCGTCAAGCGGGCCTCGCTGCTGCGCCGGGACTCCATCCACGGCCAGTTCCAGGGCACGATCACCGTCGACGAGGCGACCAGCACGATCGTCGCCAACGGCAACGCCGTCAAGGTGATCTACGCGAACGACCCGTCCGAGCTGGACTACACGGCGTACGGCATCAAGAACGCCATCCTCATCGACAACACCGGCAAGTGGCGCGACCGCGAGGGCCTGTCGCAGCACCTGCGCCCCGGCATCGACAAGGTCGTGCTGACCGCGCCGGGCAAGGGCGACGTCCCGAACATCGTCCACGGCGTCAACCACGACACCGTCAAGCCGGACGAGCAGATCCTGTCGTGCGCCTCCTGCACCACGAACGCGATCGTGCCGCCGCTGAAGGCGATGGACGACGAGTTCGGCGTCCAGCGCGGCCACGTGGAGACCGTCCACTCGTTCACCAACGACCAGAACCTGCTGGACAACTACCACAAGTCCGAGCGCCGGGGCCGGTCCGCGCCGCTCAACATGGTGATCACCGAGACCGGTGCCGCCTCGGCCGTCGCCAAGGCGCTGCCCGACCTCAAGGCGAAGATCACCGGCAGCTCCATCCGGGTGCCGGTACCGGACGTCTCCATCGCGATCCTCAACCTGCAGCTCGCCCGCGAGACCACCCGCCAGGAGGTCCTGGACTACCTGCGCGAGGTCTCGCTGACCTCGCCGCTGAAGCGCCAGATCGACTTCATCAGCGCCCCCGACGCGGTCTCCAGCGACTTCATCGGCTCGCGCCACGCCTCGATCGTCGACGCCGGCGCCACCAAGGTCGAGGGCGACAACGCGATCCTCTACCTCTGGTACGACAACGAGTTCGGCTACTCGTGCCAGGTGATCCGGGTCGTGCAGCACGTGTCGGGCGTGGAGTACCCGACGTTCCCGGCTCCCGCGGTCTGATCCCGGCGAGCCCATGAGGGCGCGGGGCGTGCGGGCCCCGCGCCTTCTGAACCAGCGCCTCAAGGAGTGGGGCGAGTTGAGGGGCGCGGTACCGGCCCCTGACACGACGGCGGTGCCGCGCCCTCCTGGGACGCGGCACCGCCGGGATCTCTCGTGACCTCAGCACGCGCTCACCACGCGCTGAGCAGTGCTCAGTGCTTGAAGACGTCCTTCGTCTTCTCCTTGGCCTGCCGGGCGTCGCCCTTCGACTGCTCCGCGCGGCCCTCGGCCTCCATGCGCTCGTTGCCGACGGCCCGGCCGATCGTCTCCTTGGCCTTGCCCTTGGCCTGCTCCGTCTTCGCCTTGGCCTTCTGCTCTCCAGCCACTCTTCGTTCACTCCCAGCCGTGTCGACGTCGGGGTCACGATCCGGGTGACCTTGAAAGGGAGGTCCAAACCTGCCCGGGCGATTACACTGCGGCCCATGACGTACTTCTTCCACCTCCGCTAGGCACCGTCGGCGAAGCGAGGACCCCCCGTCGCCGACGACGCGGGGCAGCGGAGCGCTGCCCCGAGTGCCGACGTGGAAGAAGAACACCACCATGCACACGCCCCTCGTGGCGCGCTGCCTCCGCGGCTTGGAGCCCCTGGTCGCCGCCGAGGTCGTCCGGTCCGGTCTCGGCGCCGTCACCGATCTGCGGCACCGCGAAGTCCATTTCCGCGCGTCCCGGCCCGCGCCACCGCTGCGCACCGCCGACGACGTGTTCCTGCTCGCCGCCCGGAGCCCCGACGTCGGAGCCGCCCGGCAGGCCCCGCGGGACCTCGCCGCGCTCGCCGACCTCACCGACCTCGACCACCTGCTGCCCCTGCGGCGCGCGGCCACGGCGCCCGCCTGCGTCGACGTCTCGGCCTCCTTCCTCGGCCGGCGCGCGTTCACCCGCTTCGACGCCGAGGACGCCGTGGGCGAGGCCCTGGCGCAACGGCTCGGCGTCCCGTACCACTCGCGCCGTACGGGCGCCGCTCCCCCGCCGGGCTCCTGCGGCTGGCGACTGACCCTGGACGGCACGCGGGCCACCCTGATGCTGCGCGTCGACGACCGGCCGCTGCACCGTCGTGCCTACAAGCGCCGCACCGTCCCGGGCACCCTCCACCCGCCGCTCGCCGCCGCCATGGCCGCGCTGGCCGACATCCGCCCCGGGCAGGCCGTCCTCGACCCGTGCTGCGGCGCCGGCACCCTGCTGATCGAGGGGGCGCTCGCCCGGCCCGACGCCCGCTTCCACGGCTTCGACCTGTCGGCGCAGGCCGTCGCGGCGGCCCGCGCCAACGCCGGTGCGCTGCCGGTGACCGTCCGTCGCTGCGACGCGGGCCGGCTGCCGCTGCCCGACGGGGCCGCCGACCGCGTCCTGTGCAACCCGCCGTGGGGCGCCCAGGTGCCCGCCGGCGGCCTGCTCGCCGGTGCCCCCGACCGTTGGTGGACGGAGCTGCGGCGGGTCCTCTCCCCCGACGGCGCTGCCGTACTGCTGCTGCCCGGCCGTGACGACCTGGCCGCCGCCATCCGGCACGGCTTCACGCCCGTGCACGCCCAGCGGCTCCGCCTGTCCGGGGCGCAGCCGTTCCTCGTGCGGCTGACGGCGAACGACGCCCGCCGGGGCCGCCGTTGAGGGACGCCGCCCCGGCCGGCGGTCCGCTCGTGAAACCCTTGCCCCGGCCATGACCAGTGGGACGAGCGAGGACAGGGCATGACCATCGACCGGCCGGGGTGGCCCGGGAACTTGGCGCCGGCACAGGTGCTGTGGGCGCGCTGGGCGCTCATCGCCGTGCTGGAAGCCACCGCGAAGGACGAGCGGACGGCTCACCACCGCACGGGCACCTGGGTGGACGGGGCCGGGTTGCACCCGGACGACTCCGGCTGCACCTGGTGGAGCCTCACCCCCCCCCGGGGGTGAGGGGCGGTGGGTGCTCTTCGGCGAGGACGAGTCGAGCGGTTGCACGTGGCACGAGCCGCCGGTCGACATGCTCGCCGGAACCCCTTCCTGGCTCTCCCACAAAGGGCTGGCGGACCTGCTGGGGGCCCGACTGGGAGTGTCTACTGGGACGGGAACGGGGCCTGGGCCCGGGCCCCCTGCCCGGACACCCTGGACGACGACGGCCTCGACTGCGGGATGAGCCGTTTCGCCGACCGCGCCGACGTGCTGCGCTGGTGGCCGACGAGGAGCACGGCGCCACATCGGCCGCCGACGCAAAGACCCCGCTGGCCCACGCGGAGGACTGCCGCCTGAGGCCCGAGCTGCTGATGTCCCTCACCCGGGACCCTCAGTGGCGCCGGCGGGACCGGCCGGCCATGACCGGGGCACTGGAGCACGCGGGCCCGAACCGGCGGTGACCCTCCGGTTCAGTGGCAGCACGCGTCGGCGGCCGGCGGGACGTCCAGGCGGCAGAAGCAGGACGCCCGGATCGGCACGTCGGCCAGCGCGGTCGCCGTCTTGAGCTGGTGCGCCACCAGGGCCGCCTCGCCGGTCCTGCCGCCGCGCAGCAGGCACTCGTGGAGACCGTGCAGCGCCCAGACGTTGTTGGGGTGTTGCAGGGGCCGGGGCAGGGTGTCGTCGAGGCCGAGGTCGGCGCGGTAGACGGCCTCGGCATCCGCCACCCGGCCCTGTTCCAGCAGCAGGGCCCCGTAGGCGTGGCGGGTGGGCTGCATCCAGCCCCAGGGCTCGTCGTAGGGGAGGGTGTCGTCGAGCTCGACGGAGCGTTCCAGGGCGGCGAAGGCCAGGTCGTGGTTGCCCTTGCGGTACTCGAGTTCGCCGTCCAGCATGGCCGCGGCGATGGCGAGGATGTCGTGGCAGGTGTTGTTGAACAGCATCCGCGTCCCCGGCACGCGGCCCACCGCCTCGCCGAACAAGGCGCGTTCGGCCTCGGCCCGGTCGACCTCGCCGGTGGCGGAGAGGGCGACGCCCCGGGCGTAGTGGCGCATCGCGGTGGTCACCGCGTAGAGCTCCGGGTCGGCGGGGGCGGGGAGTTCGAGGATGTCGGCCCAGCGGCCGAAGCGGATCAGCACGTGGACGCGCATGGCCAGGAACGCTTCGAGCCAGTCGGCCATCGGGGGGCTCTGCACGCGCAGCAGGTCCTCCGGGACGGCGGCCTCCAGCTGGGCGGCGGTGTCGAGGGCGACCTGGGCCTGGCCGAGGAACAGGGCGCCGTAGATCTTGAAGTGGAGGTTGTGCGCCCGGTAGAGGGTGTAGAAGTTCATCGCGCCGGCCCGGCGGTGGTACTTCTCGTCGGCGGCGATCGCGGCGCTGTTGGCCGCGACGACCTGGCGGTAGTCGCCGCACAGGACGTCCAGGTGCGAGGGCATGTGGAGCAGGTGGCCCGCGTCCGGCACGAGGCCGCGCAGCCGGTCGGCGACGGTGAGGGCCCGCTCCGGTGTCGGGGACATCTCCATGAGGTGGATGTAGAGGTGCAGGACGCCGGGGTGCCGTGCCCCGGCCTCGGTGGCGAGGGCGCCTTCCAGCACGTCCCGGACCTCGGGGGTGCGGGCGCCCTCGGCCGGTTGCCCGGTCCTGAGGTCCCACAGCTGCCACGGGGTGAGGTTCATCGCGGCGTCGGCGTGCAGGGTGGCGATGTCCGGGTCGTCGGGCGCCAACGCGTACACCACGCGCATGGCGTCCGCGTAGGGCTCGTTCCACACCGAGCAGTCCTCCACGGCCTCCGCCTGCGGGTAGCGGTTCCGCAGGGCGCCGATGAGGGCCTGCTCGACCGGGGTGGCGCCGGCGGCCTTCTCATGGGCCCGCTCCACGGCGGCGTGCGTGCGCTCCACCGTCCGCGCCAGTTCCTCGCCGTCGAAGAATTCCCAGGGCTTGTTGTAGTTCGGGCCGAGCGCGTAGGCGATGCCCCAGTACGCCATGGCGCATTCCGGATCGGCCTCGGCCGCCTTCTCGAAGCAGGCGACGGCTTCCTCGTGGTGGAAGGCGTACGTCCACACCAGGCCCCGGTCGAACCAGAGCTGGGCCTGGCCGGACGTGGTGGTGACGGGACGGCTGTGGGTGCCGAGGTCGTAGTAGTCGTCCATGGGTAGCTCCTGGAAAAGCGGCCGGGGCCGCGAGAATAGCGGCTGCGGACCCGTGACACAGAGCACGCGAAACATCACACAACGGTCTGGTCGGGCGGCCTGGGCCGATGATCTTTTCGTTCGATTGCGGGCTGCTTCTCCGACGGGCTGGCACGGGCCAACTCCCGCTCCCTAGGATGTACTTCCCGTCCAGCCCGTCCACTGACGCGGCACCTTGCAGGGGGAACGATGCACTCCGAGAAGCAGTTGTCCACCGAGATCGACGCGAACGTGCCGACGGCAGCGCGCATGTACGACCACTACCTGGGCGGCAAGGACAACTACGCGGCCGACCGCGCCGCGTGCGAGGAACTCGACAAGGTCGTCCCGAGCACGCGCCGTCTGGCCCTGAACAACCGCCGTTTCCTCCAGCGCGTGGTGCGGACCCTCTCCGAGGAGTACGGCATCCGCCAGTACCTGGACCACGGCTCCGGCCTGCCGACGCAGGACAACGTGCACCAGGTCGCCCAGCGCATCGACCCCACCACCCACGTGGTGTACGTCGACAACGACCCGATGGTGCTGGTGCACGGCCGCGCCCTGCTGGAGCAGGACGAGCGCACCGCCGTCATACACGCGGACATGCGCGAGACCGACCTGATCTTCGACCACCCGGACACCAAGCGGCTGATCGACTTCTCCGAGCCGGTGTGCGTGCTGTTCAACTCGGTCTTCCACTGCATCCCGGACAGCGACACGGACGGGCCCCTGGCGGTGGCGCGCCGCGTCCGGGAGCGTCTCGCGCCCGGGAGCTTCATGGTGATGTGCCAGCTGGTCAGCGAGGACCCCGGGGTCCGCGAGTTCGTCACGAACTTCATGGACCAGGCGACGCAGGGCCACTGGGGCCGCGTCCGGGAGCCGAAGGACGTCGAGACGTACTTCGAGGACCTGGAGATACTGGAGCCCGGGCTGGTGGAGGTGTCCACCTGGCGCCCGGACACGGAGGTGGCGCCGCGTCAGCTCAGCCACGAGTGGATCGAGTTCGGCGGCGTGGGCCGTCTGCCCCTGGAGAAGTGACACGGCCGGTGCCGCTCGCGGGAGGGTGGGCGTCCCGCGGGCGGCACCGGCGCGTCACCGGTAGCGCTGCTCCATCGTCTGCCGCAGCAGCTCCATGGACTCACGGGGCTTGAGCGCCTCGTCCGCGAGCCGGTCCAGCGCGATCCGGTACTCCTCCGTCTCGTCGCGGTCCTCGAGGAAGTTGGCGCTCTTGATGTGCTCCAGGTAGACCACGTCGGGCAGGTCGAGGCCGCCGAAGCGCAGATAGGTCACCGGGATGGCGGGAGCCGAGGCGTTCGTGACGTTCAACGGCACGACCTGCACGGTCACATTGGGGCGCTCGGCCATCTCGACCAGGTGCTCGAGCTGCTCCCGCATGATCTCCGGGCTGCCCAGAACCCGCAACAGCACGGACTCGTCGATGATCGCCCACAGTTGCGGGGCCTCCGCGCGGGTCAGCAGCCGGGCCCTGCGCCTGCGCAGTTCGACGCGCCGCTCCACCTCGGCCGCCGGGGCGTTCGGCAGGCCTCTCTCCACCACGGCCTTGGTGTAGGCGGGCGTCTGCAACAGCCCGGGCACATACTGGATTTCGAAGGTACGGATCGTGGCGGCGGCCTCCTGCAGTCCGACCAGACGGTCGAACCACTCGGGCATCAGCCGCTTGTCGTAGCGCTGCCACCAGCCCGGCTCACCGGCGCGCTGCAGCAGCTTGAGCAGCACGGAGGCCTCGTAGTCGTCGGTGCCGTACAACTGCAGCAGCGCGCGGACGTCGTTCTCGGTCGGCGGGCGACGGCCCTTGCCGGACTCGATACGGGACAGCTTCGCGGCACTGAACCCGACAGCGCGCGCCGCCTGGTCCTGGGCCAGCCCGGCGTCCTCGCGGAAGCCTGCCAGCTGCACACCGACCAGCATCTTCAGCAGGGTCGGCGCCGGCTCGGGCCTGTCCAGGTAGGGTTCCAGACGGGAGATACGATGCGACGCGGCGGACATCCTGACTCCCAGCAGACCGGCACAAGGGCGATTTACACTATCGCACCGGCCGGGGCTGCGCGCATCCGCCTGGAACAGCAGCAGGAAGTGGGGAGTTGGACTCCGCTTCGCCACCGCGGGTGTCGGACCACGCGGGTGTTCAGACCACGTGGGGGGCGCACCATGGAGATCTCAGACCAGGTGGTCGAATTCCCCGTCCTTCGCCCCGGCCAGGAACGCCGCCACCTCCGCGGCCGTGTAGACGAGCGCCGGCCCGTCGGGGTCACGGGAGTTGCGCATCGCGATGCCCCCGTCCACGAGAGGGGCGACTTCGACGCAGTTGCCCTCGGCGTTGCTGTGCCGGCTCTTGATCCAGCAGGCGTCCAGTGAACTTGCCTGCACTCCGTTCCGCACTGGTGGCACCGCGCTCTCCTTGCTCTCCGGCCGAACTCGTCCCGGCTCGCGTACCCGCGACGGCTTGAAACTCACGCAATTTCTCGTGCAATTGCATGCGAGCGCCGTCAGCGTGGATAATAGCCGCGGCGTCAACCCCCGGGCGGACGCCCCGTCCTGACGTCGCATCGGGGAGATGCCGTGCCATCACCTGCGCAGCACGTGCTCCGGCCGCCGAGTGAGGCCCCGGCGCATGCGGGCGCACCCGGGGCGCTCGACTGCTTCCCGGCCGGTACCGCTCCACGCGAAGCACCACTCCACGGAGTACCGACCCACGGAGCGCCACTCCACGGAGTACCGCCCCACGGAGCGCCGCCCCCGGCGCAGGCCACGGTGGGTCCTTCGACGCCGGGGTCGGCGTCGGCCCCCGGTTTCCTCTCCCCCTCGGTCGCGCTGCGCGTCGAGTGCAGCCGGGAGGGGTTCGCCCGGGTCCGGTCCTTCACCCGCCACACCCTGCGCGTCTGGTCGCTCGACCACCGTTGCGACGACGCCACGCTCGTCATCACGGAGCTCGCCGCCAACGCCGCGACGCACGCGGCGCAGGGGGCACCGGGTGCGCCGGAGATCCGGCTCGGATTCCGCCTGGATCCGGCCCATCTGCTGGTCACCGTCTCCGACCCCGACGACCGCCCACCCGTGTACGCGCCCGGCACCGGCTCCGCCCTGGAGGAGCATGGCCGCGGTCTGTGCCTCGTCGACGCCCTGTCCGAGGAGTGGGGCTGGACCCCCACTCCCCCGGCGGGCAAGGCGGTCTGGGCGAGGTTGTCGACCTGTCCACCCATCTGACACGACTGCCGCGGAAAGGCCCCTCGCCATGCGCAGCGCTTCGACGGAACACCCGGGCAGCGAGCGCCCACAGCGCCCTGACGTCCCGGCCGGTCTGGCCCTGAAGACACCGCTCACGGCACTGGACCGCGTGCCGTGGGGTGACATCAAGGACTCCACCGGTTCGGCGGCGGCCATTCCCGTACTGCTCAGCGGCATCGCCTGCGGCGACGCCGACACCGCCCGCGCCGCGCTCCACGACCTGCGGAAACGGATCTGCCAGTTCGGTTTCGTCGTGGAGCAGGCGACCGCCGCCACGGTGCCGTTCCTGTGGGAGCTGGCGAAGCTGCCGCAGGTGACCGTCCGCGCCCAGATCATCCAGCTGCTCAAGAGCATCGCCGATGCCCGGCAGTGGGAGAGCACAGCGGCCGTCTACCCCAAGCTGCTGAACCACCGGGAGAACCCGGTGGTGTGGGAGCGGGCGGCGCGCCAGGCGGTGCGGGCCCGCAGCGGCGAACTCGGCCGGCTCATGGCGGACGAGGACACGGAGATCGCGCGGGCCACGACCGAGCTGGCCCGCTCGCTGGGGGCCTGAGAGCGGCGTGCGCTGCCGGTGGCCCGGACCCGGCGGTGTTCCGGAGACGTGACGATACGGTGAGGGCCCCCTGCCACCCCGGGTGACGCCCCTCGCCTCCCGGGGCCGGGCAGTGTAGACATGGCACATGGTCCGACTCTTGGGTCGATCCGGGACTCGATCGCCCCTGCGGCCCGGCTCCACGCCGTCCGCACGGCAGCGGAGGGAGACGGGTCCGTCGCGGTGGCATCCGATGGCGGGGCTGCGGTCGGTGCTGGGCGGGCGCAGCGTCGCCGGGCAGGTGTTCCTGCTGGTCGTGGTGATCGTGCTGCTGCTGGTCGTGGCGGCCGTGGTGGCCCTGGTACTGCAGGTGCGGCACGACACGACGCAGGAGGCCCGCAACCGCTCGCTCGCCGTCGCGGAGACCTTCGCCAACGCGCCGGGCACGGTCGAGGCCCTGGACAGGCCCGATCCCACCGCCGTGCTCCAGCCGCGCGCCGAGGCCGCGCGGGAGCGGTCGAAGGTCGACTTCATCGTCGTCATGAACACCGACGGGATCCGCTACACCCATCCCAAGACGGACCGCATCGGCAAGCAGTTCGTCGGCACGATCGCGCCGGCGCTGGCCGGGGAGGCGGTGACCGAGGAGATCGAGGGCACCATCGGGCCCCTCGTCCAGGCCGTCGTGCCGGTGCAGGACCCGGACGGCCGGGTCGTGGGGCTGGTCTCCGCGGGCATCACGACCAAGAACGTGGGCGGGACGGCCGACCGGCAGCTGCCGCTCGTGCTGTCGGCCGCCGCGGCGGCGCTGGCGCTGGCGACCGCGGGCGCCGCGCTGGTGAGCAGGCGGCTGCTGCGCCAGACCCACGGGCTCGGGCCGCACGAGATGACCCGGATGTACGAACACCACGACGCCGTGCTGCACGCCGTCCGGGAGGGCGTGCTCATCGTCGACGACCAGGGCACCCTGGTCCTGGCCAACGACGAGGCACACCGGCTGCTCGGGCTGCCCGACGACGCCGAGGGCCGCCCCGTCCTCGGCCTGGGCCTCGACCCGGGCACCGCCGACCTGCTCGCCTCGGGCCGTGTCGCCACGGACGAGGTGCACCTGGTCGGTGACCGGCTCCTCGCCGTCAACCAGCGGACCACGGACCGGGCCGGTGTCCCGCCCGGCAGCGTCGCCACGCTGCGCGACTCCACGGAGCTGCGGGCCCTGTCCGGGCGGGCCGAGACCGCGCGGGAACGGCTCAACATGCTGTACGACGCCGGGGTGGGCATCGGCACGAGCCTGGACGTGACCCGGACGGCCGAGGAGCTGACCGAACTGGTCGTGCCCCGGTTCGCCGACTTCGCCACCGTGGACCTGTTCGACGCGGTGCTGGGCGGCGGACAGCCGGACGCCGCGGCCACGCTCAGCCGCACGGCGCTCAGCGGCATCCGCAAGGACGCTCCTCTCTATCCCGTCGGTGAGCGCATCCGGTTCGTGGAGACCTCCCCGCAGGGCCGCAGCCTCGGCAGCGGCCGGCCGGTCCTGGAACCCCGGCTGGGCGAGGCGCCCGGCTGGCAGGCACAGGACCTGGAACGGTCGGCGCAGATCGTGGAGTACGGCATCCACTCGCTGATCACCGTGCCTCTGCGGGCCGGGACGCTGGTGCTGGGCGTGGTCAGCTTCTGGCGCTACGAGAAGCCGGAGCCCTTCGACGAGGACGAGCTGGCCCTGGCCGAGGAACTGGTCGCGCGGGCCGCCGTCTCCATCGACAACGCGCGCCGCTACACGCGCGAGCACAGCATGGCGGTGACGCTGCAGCGCAGTCTGCTGCCCCGCAACCTGCCCGAGCAGGGCGCGCTGGAGATCGCCTACCGCTATCTGCCCGCCCAGGCCGGGGTGGGCGGCGACTGGTTCGACGTGCTGCCGCTGTCCGGGGCCCGGGTGGCGCTCGTGGTCGGGGACGTGGTCGGGCACGGGCTGCACGCCGCGGCCACCATGGGGCGGCTGCGCACCGCCGTGCACAACTTCTCCTCCCTCGATCTGCCGCCGGACGAGCTCATCGCCCTGCTGGACGAGTTGGTCGGCCGGATCGACCAGGACGAGGCGGAGGAGGAGGGCAGCGCCCCGGTCACCGGCGCGACCTGTCTGTACGCCGTGTACGACCCGGTCTCCCGGCGGTGCACCCTCGCGCGGGCCGGACACCCGCCGCCGGCCCTGATCCACCCGGACGGCAGCGTCGAGTTCCCGGACGTGCCGGCCGGTCCGCCGCTCGGGCTCGGGGGGCTGCCGTTCGAGACGGCGGAACTGCAGCTGGCCGAGGGCAGCCGGCTCGTGCTGTACACGGACGGGCTGGTGGAGGACCGGGAGCGGGACATCGACGTCGGCCTGGAGATGCTGCGCGAGGCCCTGGGCCGGGCCGGTGAGTCGCCGGAGGACACCTGCCGGGTCGTGCTCGACGCGCGGCTCACGGCCCGCTCCAGCGACGACATCGCCCTGATCGTGGCCCGGACGCGGGCGCTCGCCGCCGACCACGTCGCCGAGTGGCCGGTGCCGGCCGACCCGGCGGCCGTGGGCGAGGTGCGGGCGGCGGTGAGCCGGCAGCTGGCCGCCTGGGGCATGGAGGAGCTGACGTTCACCACCGAGCTGATCCTGAGCGAGCTGGTCACCAACGCGCTGCGCTACGGCGGCGACCAGATCCGGGTGCGGGTGCTGCGCGACCGCAACCTGATCTGCGAGGTGTTCGACAGCAGCAGCACCTCGCCGCACCTGCGGTACGCGACCATGACGGACGAGGGCGGGCGGGGCCTGTTCCTCGTCGCCCAGCTCGCCGAGCGCTGGGGGACGCGCTATCTGCCCGCGGGTAAGGTCATCTGGGCCGAGCAGCCCCTGCCATAAGCGGGACCAGGGATTACTCATAAAGTAGCCTTATGGGCCCATAGACCGGACCCGCGTACCAAGTTAGGCTTGCCTTAGTTTAGGCTTCCCGTCGAGATCGCTTGTCGCCGCTCGAAGGGAACCTGACCATGCCCCGCCCCCTGCGGGTAGCCATCGTCGGATCCGGCCCTGCCGGGATCTACGCCGCCGACGCCCTGCTCAAGTCCGAGGTGGCCGCCGAACCCGGCGTGTCCATCGACATCTTCGAGCGCATGCCGGCCCCGTTCGGACTGATCCGCTACGGCGTCGCTCCCGACCACCCGCGGATCAAGGGCATCATCACGGCCCTGCACCAGGTGCTCGACAAGCCCCAGATCCGGCTGTTCGGCAACGTGGACTACGGCTCCGACATCGGCCTGGACGACCTGCGGGCGTTCTACGACGGTGTGATCTTCGCCACCGGCGCGATGGCGGACCGGTCGCTGCCGATCCCCGGCATCGACCTCGACGGCTCGTACGGCGCCGCGGACTTCGTCTCCTGGTACGACGGCCACCCTGACGTGCCGCGCACCTGGCCGCTGGAGGCCGAGAAGGTCGCCGTGCTCGGCGTGGGCAACGTGGCGCTCGACATCGCCCGCGTCCTGGCCAAGACGGCGGACGAGCTGCTGCCGACCGAGATCCCGCCGAACGTCTACGAGGGTCTGAAGGCCAACCGGGCCAAGGAGATCCACGTGTTCGGCCGCCGGGGCCCGGCGCAGGCGAAGTTCAGCCCGATGGAGCTGCGGGAGCTGGACCACTCCCCCAACATCGAAGTCATCGTCGACCCCGAGGACATCGACTACGACGAGGGCTCGATCGCCACCCGGCGCGGCAACAAGCAGGCCGACATGGTCGCCAAGACGCTGGAGAACTGGGCGATCCGCGACGTCGGCGACCGTCCCCACAAGCTCTTCCTGCACTTCTTCGAGTCGCCGGTGGAGATCCTCGGCGAGGACGGCAGGGTCGTCGGCCTGCGCACCGAGCGCACGGAGCTCGACGGCACGGGCAACGTCAAGGGCACCGGCACCTTCAAGACCTGGGACGTCAACGCGGTCTACCGGGCCGTCGGCTACCTCTCCGACAAACTCCCCAAGCTGCCCTGGGACCTGGACTCCGGCACCGTCCCGGACGAGGGCGGCCGGGTCATGCAGGAGTCCGGTGAGCACCTGCAGTCGACGTACGTCACGGGCTGGATCCGGCGCGGCCCCGTCGGCCTGATCGGGCACACCAAGGGCGACGCGAACGAGACCGTGGCCAACCTGCTGGACGACTACGCGAACGGCAGGCTGCAGACCCCGGCCACCCCCGCCCCCGAGGCGGTGGACGCGTTCCTCGCCGAGCGGAACGTCCGCTTCACCACCTGGGACGGCTGGTACAAGCTGGACGCCGCGGAGAAGGCGCTGGGCGTGCCCGAGGGCCGCGAGCGCGTGAAGATCGTCGAACGTGAGGACATGCTCCGCGCCAGCGGCGCCTGACTTCCTGCACCCGCTGGGCGGGTCCGGTGGCAATGTCACCGGACCCGCCCTTCTGCGTGCTTGAACCCTGTACGATCCGGATGCTTCACCGAATCATCACATCGCCTTCATCAGAGGGCCATGCAGGGGGGACGAACGTCCATGCGCATACGCCTTGTCACCACCACCACCGCCGCGGCCGTCGCGGCCGGAGCCCTGACCGCCCTGGCCGCGGTTCCGGCCCAGGCCGCCGAGTACAACTCCGCGCTGAAGATCCGCGGCATCCAGTACGACGCCCCCGGGAGCGACTCCAACCGGTGCTCGGGAGGGAACACCAAGGAGGAGTACCTGACCGTCAAGAACTACTCGAAGTCCACGACGGTCAACCTCAAGGGGTACGTCGTGAAGGACGCGGCGGGGAACAGGTTCACCTTCACCGCGAGCCACACGCTCCAGCCGGGCGACTACGTGAAGCTGCGCGGCGGCAACGGGACCGACTCCGACGCCGGCAACGTCGTCTACCGCGACAACTGCAACTTCATGTGGAACAACGACAAGGACACGATCTACGTGTACAAGCCGTCCGGCGCCTACGCCGACGTGCACTCGTACACCAGGAGCGGCTCCGACAAGGACGGCAACGGGTACATCACCTACCACGGCTGAGCCCGCCCGGCCCGGCCCCCCTCAGGGGTTCGGGGCCGTGAGATAGCGCTGCAGCGTCGGGGCCAGCCAGGCCACGATCTCCTCTCGGGCCAGCCCCACGGCGGGCGGGAACCTCAGGACGTAGCGCGTGAGCGCCAGCCCGAGCAGCTGCGCCGCGCACAGTCCGGCCCGCGCGGCGGCCTGCTCGGGGTCGGGGCAGATCGCGCGGGCCACCGGGACGAGCTGGTCCCGGAAAACTGTCTGCATCCGTTCGGCCCCGGCGCTGTTGGTCACCCCGACCCGGAGCAGCGCCGTCAGCACCTCGTTCTCCTCCCACATGCCGAGGAAGTGCGTCACGAGCGCCTGCCCCACGTCCTCGCGGGGCAGTGCGGCGAAATCCGGCATGGACAGGTCGATGGAGACCGCGGCGGCGAACAGGCCCTCCTTGTTGCCGTAGTAGCGCATGACCATGGAGGGGTCGATGCGTGCGTCCGTGGCGATCGCGCGGATGGTGGCCCGGTCGTAGCCGTCGGTCGCGAAGCGTTCGCGGGCGGCCGTGAGGATGGCGCCGCGGGTGTCCTCCGAGCGGCGGCGCGTGCCGCCGGAACCCGCTTCCGCGTTTGTGCTGTCGCTGACGTTCATGGCGGCCAGCGTAAGCCAACGCATGTTTGCCAACAACTGTTGACCCAGAGGGCGGTGCGCCCTACTTTGGTCAACAGGTGTTGGTCAACAAACGTTGGCCAACAAGTGTTGGCAACAGGAGGTCATGCCATGCAGCTCCAGCCCTCCGTGATCGTCGTCGGTGCCGGGCCCGCCGGACTGCTCCTGGCCGGCGACCTCGCCGCCGCCGGGGTCCCCGTCACGCTGCTCGAAAAGCGCCCGCACAGGATCAGCAACCTCTCCCGAGCCTTCGTTCTGCACGCCCGCACCCTGGAGCAGTTCGACGCCCGGGGGCTCGCGGAGGAAGTGCAGTCCACCGGGCGCCCGCTGGACAGCCTCCGCCTCTTCGGCCGTCTGAGCATCGATCTGAGCACCCTCCCCTCCCGCTTCAGCCACCTGCTCGTCATCCCGCAGTACGAGGTGGAGAAGGTCCTGTGGCGGCGCGCCGTCGAGGCCGGGGTGGACATCCGCCATGAGACGGAGCTGACCGGACTGGCCCAGGACACGGACGGTGTGACGGTGGAGGTCCGCACGGCCGGTGGGCAGACGCGGCATCTGCGCACCGCCTACGTGGTCGGCACCGACGGCATGCGCAGCGCCGTACGGGAGGCGATCGGTCTGCCCTTTCCCGGGCGCTCCGTCATCCGCTCCGTCGTCCTCGCGGACGTCCGGCTGGCGGAGGAACCCGAGAACCTGCTGACGGCCGACGCCGTCGGCGACGCCTTCGCCTTCCTCGCGCCGTTCGGGGACGGCTACCACCGGGTCATCGCCTGGAACCGCGCCCGTGACGTCCCCGACAGCGAACCGGTCGGCCTCGACGAGGTCAAGGAGGTCACCCGGCTCGCCCTCGGCCGTGACTTCGGCATGCACGACCCGCGCTGGATGTCCCGCTTCCACAGCGACGAACGCCAGGTGCCCGCCTATCGCGTGGGCCGCGTCTTCCTCGCCGGGGACGCCGCGCACGTGCACACCCCGGCCGGTGGCCAGGGCATGAACACCGGCCTGCAGGACGCGGCCAACCTCGGCTGGAAGCTGGCCGCGGTGGTCCGGGGCCACGCGGACCCGGCGCTCCTCGACAGTTACCAGGCCGAACGCCACCCGGTGGGGAGGGCCGTGCTGCGCAGCAGCGGTGGGATCGTGCGCCTCGCCATGGCCAAGGCCCCCTGGACGCTGGCGCTGCGGGCCACGCTCACCGGCTTCCTCAACGCGGTCGGTCCGGCCCGGCGCAAGGCGATCGGCGAGATCACCGGCATCGGCTACCGGTATCCGGCGCCCCGTGGCGCGCACCGCCTCACCGGCAGGCGCGCCCCGGACGTCGCCCTGGAGGGTGGCCGCCTGTACGAGGCGCTGCGCGGGGGCCGGTTCGTGCTGATCGCTCCGGGGGCGTACCAGGACGGCGGCGGCCGCGCGGACCGTCTGGCCGTGGAGCACTGGCGGAGCGGCCGGGGCACGGCCGTCCTCGTCCGCCCCGACGGTTACGTGGCGTGGGCGGCGGACTCGGCGGACCCGGCCGCGACCGAGGAGGCGCTGGCCGCGCACGTGGGGGCGGACTGAGGTCACGCCTTCCGCTCAGCGCCGATTTCCGCGATCAGTGGGCCTGCACACGGGCCGGATCTCATCACGACGGGCCGCCCCGACGCTCTTGCCGACCAGGTCCTGCACGGCCCGGTCGGCGCGCCGCTCAGCCGGCGGCCGCCCGGGCGGCGGGCGCCGCGCCGGTCAGCAACCGGCCCATCGCCGCCAGCACGGATGGCTCGACCCGGTAGTACACCCAGGTGCCGCGCCGCTCGGAGGTCAGCAGTCCGGCCTCCTTGAGCTTCTTCAGGTGGTGGGAGACGGTCGGCTGGGAGACACCGACGTCGGAGATGTCGCACACGCACGCCTCGCCACCTTCGTGCGCCGCCACGGCCGAGAAGAGCCGCAGCCGGACCGGATCGCCGAGCGCCTTGAACATCCTCGCGGCCGTCTCGGCCTCCTCGGCGGTGATCGGGCGCTCGTTCAGCGGCGGGCAGCAGGGCGCCACACCCTCGCCGACGAGGTCGAGCAGCGGCAGCGGCTTGGCATTCGACATGCATCTATGTTGACACACGTCGAAACAATGGAGCCCTTTGCTTCGACATGCGTCTATGTTGACGCTCATCGAAGCAGGTGCCATGCTGGCGACACAGGACATCGATGAACATCGAAACACCCAGGGAGTCGCCGTGAACGCGTCCACCACCGAGCTGCCCGTCGTCGTGATCGGAGCCGGTCCCACCGGTCTGGCCGCCGCCGCGCACCTCACCGACCGCGGCCTGCCCACGATCGTTCTCGAAGCCGGGCCGACCGCAGGCGCGGCGGTGCGCGAGTGGGCGCACGTCCGGCTGTTCTCCACCTGGGCCGAACTCACCGACCCGGCCGCCGAGAAGCTCCTCGCCCCGACCGGCTGGACCAGGCCCGACCCCATGACGTACCCCACCGGCGGCGACTGGGCGCAGCGGTACCTGCAGCCGCTCGCCGACGTCCTCGGCGACACGGTGCGTACCGGCGCCCGGGTCACCGGCGTCTCCCGGGCCGGGCGGGACCGCATGGTCGACGCCGGGCGCGAGACGCAGCCGTTCGTCGTGCACGTGGCCCACGCCGGCGGCGGCCGGGAGCGGCTGTTCGCCCGGGCGGTCATCGACGCCTCCGGCACCTGGACCACCCCCGGCCCCGCCGGGGGCAGCGGTCTGCCCGCCCTCGGCGAGGACGCCGCGGCCGACCGCGTCACCTACCGCGTCCCGGACCTCGCGGACCCGGCGGTACGCGCCCGGTACGCGGGCAGGCGCACCGCCGTCATCGGCTCCGGGGCCTCCGCCTTCACCGCCCTGGCCTGTCTCGCCGACCTGGCGAAGGCGGACGGCGGGGCGGGCACGAAGGCACTGTGGATCCTGCGCCGTTCCCTCTCCGGCTCCACCTTCGGCGGCGGGGAGGCCGACCAGCTCCCGGCCCGCGGCGCGCTCGGACTCGCCGCGCGGGCCGCCGTGGACGAGGGCCACGCGGACGCGGTCACCGGCTTCCGCACGGAGGCGATCGAGCCGGACGGCGACGGCCGCCTGGTCCTGGTCGCCGAGGACGGCCGCCGTCTGGGCGCGGTCGACGAGGTCGTCGTGCTCACCGGATTCCGCCCGGACCTGTCGTTCCTGTCCGAGATCCGACTCGGCCTGGACGAGCGCCTCCAGGCACCGGCGGCGCTCGCGCCGCTGATCGACCCCAACCAGCACTCCTGCGGCACGGTCCACCCCCACGGGCACCGCGAACTCGCCCACCCCGAGCAGGGCGTCTACCTGGTCGGCATGAAGTCCTACGGCCGTGCCCCGACGTTCCTGGCGATGACCGGTTACGAGCAGGTGCGCTCCGTCGTCGCCGCGGTCGCCGGCGACCTGGAGTCCGCCGACCGCGTCGAGCTCACCCTCCCCCGAACGGGGGTCTGCGGCGGAGCCGGCCTGTTCGACGCCCCGGAGGCCGACCGGACGGAGGGAGGCTGCTGCACGCCCGCGCCACCGGCCGCCGACGAGGGGGCGACGGCCGGGGGGTGCTGCGGCTCCTGACCCCTATTCCCCGGCCCGGGCGGGCGGCGGGTACGGCGGTTTGCCGAACCGGCAACGCCGTTCGGCTGCGCCGTGATGTCCGCCGGATGATCGGGACGAGCGTCCCTTTCCTAGCGCGGGAGGATCCATGTCCCAGACGTCCGTCACCGGCCGCACGCACCGCCTGGTGCCGTCACCGGCCGGCCGTGTCCACCTCGTCGAGCAGGGGGACGGGCCTCTCGTGCTGTTGCTGCACGGATTCCCCGAGTCCTGGTACGCGTGGCGGCACCAGCTGCCGGTGCTGGCCGGGGCCGGCTACCGGGCGGTTGCCGTCGACGTGCGCGGCTACGGGCGCTCCTCACGGCCCGCGGCCGTGGCGGACTACCGGATGCTCGCGCTGGTGGAGGACGGCGTCGCCGTGGTGGAGGCGCTGGGGGAAGAGTCCGCCGTGGTCGTCGGGCACGACTGGGGCGCGAGCATCGCCGCTGTCTCCGCGCTGGTACGGCCCGACGTGTTCCGCGCGGTGGGGCTGCTGAGCGTGCCCTACACCCCGCCCGGCGGCCCGCGGCCCACCGACGTCTTCGCGGCGATGGGCGGCGACGAGGAGTTCTACGTCTCCTACTTCCAGGAGCCGGGCCGCGCCGAGGCGGAGATCGAACCCGACGTGCGCGGCTGGCTCGCCGGGTTCTACGCGGCCTTGTCCGCCCCGGTCGGCGGGCGGAGCGGGGCGGAGCCCTACTTCGTGGCCCGGGGCGGGACGTTGCGTGACCGGTTCCCGGTGGGGCGCCTGCCGCAGTGGCTGAGCGAGGCCGATCTGGACGTCCTCGCCGGGGAGTTCGAGCGTACGGGGATGACCGGCGCCCTGAACCGGTACCGCGCCATGGACCGCGACTGGGCGGACCTGGCGGGCTTCGCCGGCGCCGCCCTCACTCAGCCGTCGCTGTTCCTCGGGGGCGGCCTGGACGCGTCGCTGACCTGGCTGGCCGACGCCGTGGAGGCGTTCCCGGTCACGCTGCCGGGCCTGACGTCGCATCACATCCTGGACGGTTGCGGTCACTTCGTGCAGCAGGAACGCCCCGCCGAGACCGGCCGGCTGCTGGTCGAGTGGCTCGCCGGTCTGCCCGCCCAGGCGTTCGGCAGCCGGCGCGGGAGGTAGACGCGCAGTCGGGTCGTCAGGGCGAGTGCCGTTGGGCCCGCGCCCATGACCGCACGTCCAGGGTGCCGTCATGGCACTCACCGTGGACGCGGCGGCCGGGCGTGCCGGGGCCCTCCGCGGCGTCTCCTGGCGGAGGGCTCCCGTCCCGTGTGCCGGCTCAGACCTCCAGGTCGGCCTCGATCCGGCGGAGTTGGTGGCGGGCCATCGCGAGGTTGGCCCGGCTCCCGTCGAGCACGAGGTAGAGGAACAGCCCGCTGCCCCCGCGTCCCTTGAGCAGGCGGATGAGGTGGTACTGGGTGTTCAGGGTGATGAGGATGTCCTCGATCTCCTCCTTCAGGCCCAGGAGCTCCATGGTGCGCAGCTTGGCCCGTACGACGTCGGTGTTGCCCGCTGCGGCGACCTCCAGGTTGAAGTCCTTCGTGCCCCCGAGGGTGCCGAGGGCCATGCCGCTCGTGTAGTCCACGAGGGCGACGGCCGTCGCTCCGTCGATGGAGCTCAGGCATTCCTTCAGGGCGGTCTCCGTGTTGGCCATGCGGTCGTTCCTTTCCTTGGGTCCTGCTTCGGTCGGTCGGGAGGTGCGGAGCGGCTCCGGCGGTTCAGGCGCGAGCCGTTCCGGTGCCGGGTGGTTCGAATGCCGGGCAGTCGAATGCCGGGCGGTGCAGGTGGCGGGCGGTTCAGGTGCCGGCCTGGGGGCGCGGCTGGTGAGCCGGGCGCTGCGGGGTGCGCACCGGCAGGGTCCCGATGGGGCGGGAGGCGGTGGCCGGGGGTGCCGCGATGAGGTGTTCCTCGGCGTCGAGCGCGGACGCGGGCGCGGACTCCGGCGTCCGCACGGGCCCGGTCCCGGGTGCGGGCGCCGGCCGGTCGGCGTGGCGGCCGGTGCCCGGGCCGACGCGCGTGGCGACCAGGTCGGCGATCCGGGCTCCGCTGCGCCGGCCCTCCAGGTGGAGGCGGCCGACGTTGACCCGGTCCTCGGCGAGCAGGGTGAGGACGGCGGTGGTGCCGGCCGCGTAGGTGGCGACGTAGCCCTGCGAGCCCCGTACGAGCAGTTCGCGGAAGTCGCCGCGGGCGGCGGCGTCGGTCATGCGGTGGGCGACGCCGAGGGCGGCGGCGGTGAGTGCCGCGAGTCCCTCCGGTTCGGTCCCGGGCACGTCGTGGGCGAGGACGAGTCCGTCGACGGTGGCCGCGAGCGCGCCGGTCAGCCGGGGTATGCGGGTGCGCAGCCCACGCAGTTCGTCCAGGACGTCGGTCTCGACGGCCATGAGCAGTCTCCTTTCGGCACGCTGTCGTCGCGCACGGATCACAGTGCCTCCAAGGCGTGCAGGAGCCGTCGCAGCAGAGCGGTGTCGGGCTCGTCCGGGAACACCGGACGAGGGGCGGGCCCCGGCGCGGTGGACGCGGCGGCGGGGACCCCGGGGACCGCCGGCGTCTCGGGCGCCGCGGCGGCCACGGGCACAGCGGGGGCCGCGTGAGCCACCGGAGCCACGGGTTCTGCGGGGGCTGCGGGGGCGACCAGACCGGCGGCGGCCAGGCGGCGGAGTTCGACCAGGGTGTGGAAGGTGCGGCAGGCCAGGGCCGTGGCGATCTGGGCGGCGGTGCGGACGCCGTCGACCTGGGCGAGGATACGGCCGCGGCGGGCGGGCAGGTCCACGGCCTCGGCGCCGGGCACCCGGGCGAGCGGTGCCAGGTCGACGGCGGGTTCAGGCCATATGCGGTGCAGCAGTTCACGGCGGCGTCCGGACTCGCGCAGGACGGTGGCCACCGGTACGGAGCGGACGGCGCCGAGCCAGTGCGCGACTCCGGGCCGGAAGCGCAGGACCGGTCCGTCGTGGGCGAGGACGAAGTACGCCGCGTCGAAGAGGGCGCCGAGGTGGCACAACTCCAATGCCCCGGCCGCGAGATGACCGCTGTCGACGAGCTGTCGTCCCACGCGGCAGCGGCGGCCGGCCCGGTCGATCGCCTCCCACCAGCCGTCCGGGGCGAGCGCTCCGCTGTGGGTGAGCAGGTCGCCGAGGGCGGGTGTGACGGCGGACTCGACGTGCACGACGTGTCCGGCGGCCAGGTAGACGATCCCCGCCTCGGTGGACAGGGCGCCGCTCGCGCTCCGCTCCGCCAGGGCGGCGAGCCGGGCCGAGGCCGGTTCGTCGGTGCGCGAGGTGAGGATCCGGGTGATCATCCGAGCACCAGTCTGTCCGCCATCTCGGCCAGCCGTATGCGGGCCAGGGCCAGGTTGCCCTCCGTGCGGTCGAGCCATAAGTGCACGAACACGGTGCTGTCGAAGGTCGTGGTGACGAACCTCAGCAGGTGGTACGAATCCGTGTTCGTGAGGATCAGGTCCTGCACGGGTGGCTCCTTGCCGGAGGCGCCGCCCGCGTCGCCCGCCGGGGCGAGCACGCCGCTCTCCGTGGCGAGCCGGGCGAGTTCGGCGGTCTCCGCCGCCGTCGCCTCCGGGTCGCCGCCCGGGGCGTCACCCACCGCGCCCAGGGCAAGGCCGCTGATCCAGTCGACCACCGACGCCCCCCGGGCGCCGGGCAGCCGCATGGCTTCCAGCAGACTCTCGTCGATTCCGGGCACGCCCAATCCCCTCCCCCTGCACGGCCGTTCCCGCGAACGTGAGCACGACACTACGGTGGGTGCTCGACCCAGGTGAACGCTTTGGCATTTTCCAAAGGAATGTGCAGGGAAGCGGGCGAGGGGTGAGCGAGGTCGAACGGAAGCGGGCAGGTTACGTCGCTCGCGGAGCCGGATCGGGCCGCGGCCACCGTACTTTTCCGCTCCCGAGCCCGGTCCGGCCAGGGCCGGCAGCGCAGGCGCCCTCCCTTCGGCTCGCGACCCCCGGTCCGGGCCAGGGCCGACAACGCGAGGGCCCCCTTCACTTGCGACCCCGTTCAGGTCGGCGCCCCCGACTCGGGCGCTCTCCCCCGCTCGACCGCTAGGTCAGGCCCCGGCCTCCGACGCGGGCGCCCCTTCGCCGGATCTTGTCGACGTCCCGGTGCGACACGAGGTACTCACTGGTCTCCCGGTCGGCGGGCAGGCCGGGATGATCTTCGTGGTGGCGGAGGAGAAGGGCGAGGTCCATGGGATCACCGCGGCGACGACGCCGACCGGCTCGCGGCGCACCACACTGCGCACCGGGGACGCCGGGTCGGAGGGCTTTAGGGTCTTTTCCCAGACGAAGTGCTCCGCCGCCTTCAGGTAGGCGTTCGCGTGCCGGGTCGGACCCGGCTGGCCGGCTGTGGTGAACCACGCGGCCGAGCCGTTCTCCAGCGAGATCAGGTCTGCGATCCGCTCCGCGGGCGGGGTGGTGCGCCACGCGCCGGCCTCGAAGGAGGCCCGCGGCGCGGCCACCGCACGGTCGATGTCCGCTGGCTGCGCCTGTGCCGCGCGGCCGATCAGCGACCGGTCGTGCGGGGACGCGATGTCGAGGAGCGCCGGGTTGCCCCGTGCGGCCCAGGAGCCTCCTGTGAATGGATTCTTCCCGGCCACGCTCGTGAGGTCTCGCGGTTCAGGACTCCGCGCGCTTGGGCAGCCGCCAGTTCGGGCGCGGGAAGTGGCAGGTGTAGCCGTCCGGGTAGCGCTGGAGGTAGTCCTGGTGCTCCGGTTCGGCCTCCCAGAACGCGCCGGCCGGCACGACCTCGGTCACCACGGGACCCGGCCACAGCCCGGACGCCTCGACGTCGGCGATGGTGTCCTGCGCGACCCGCCGCTGCTCCTCGTCCAGGTAGAAGATGGCGGAGCGGTAGCTGAGCCCCACGTCGTTGCCCTGCCGGTTCCTGGTGGTCGGGTCGTGGATCTGGAAGAAGTACTCCAGGATCGCGCGGTAGTCGGTGGCCGTGGGATCGAAGACGATCTCGATCGACTCCGCGTGCCGCCCGTGGTCGCGGTAGGTGGGGTGGGGCTTGTCGTCGTCACCGCTGTAGCCCACCCGGGTACGCACCACCCCGGGCAGCGACCGGATCAGCTCCTGCATCCCCCAGAAGCAGCCACCCGCCAGCAGCGCCCTCTCCTCGACGTCACTCATGGCGCATCCCCTTTCTGTCCGCGTCGATCCACGCGCGTCCAGCCTCGCACATCGGCCGGGCAAGCCGGATCGCGCGTCACCATTCGAGAGGGTGACGGGACCACGCGTCGTCGCTGTGGCAGTCGGATCACGATCCTCCACAGCCACGAGGCACTCTGCGTTCGAACGTCCACCGGCGGTGGCAGACTCGGCGCGGTGAGAGCCGACGCTGCACGCAATCTGGAAGCCGTCCTGACCACCGGGGCGCGGATGCTCGCCGCCGACCCCGGCGCGAGCATCGCGAGCATCGCCGCCGAGGCGGGCGTCGACCGGCGTACCGTCTACCGGCGTTTCGCGTCCCGCGAGGTACTCCTGGCCGCCATCTACGCGTCCCGCCTCACGGCCATCGAGCACGCGATCGAGGACGCGCGGCTGCGCGAGGCGCCCGTCGCCGTCGCCCTGCACCGCTACGTCGAGAACATCATCGTCGTCAACCGCGCGTGGCCCGTCGACCTCGCCCGGATGCTCGCCGACGACGCGGTCCGCGCCCGCCGCGACGCCTCCGTCCGCGAGGTCGACGCCTTCCTCGAACGGGCCACGCAGGAAGGGCTGTTGCGCGCCGGCCTCCCTCAGGGGTGGGCGAGCGCGCTGCTGCCCCAGCTGATGCGCCTGGTGTCGAGCGAGATGCCCGGACTGACCCCGGGGCAGGCGGCGGACATCGTCGTCGACACCCTGCTGCGCGGCCTCGGCGCGGCCCGACGCACCGGCGGAGGACGGTCCGGGGCACCGGCCGGGAAGGCACCCCCGGATCGCGTCCCCCGCCGGTGCCCTTCTGTCAGGCCCTGCGCTCCGGCGGCACCACCACCATGCCGACGCCGTCCAGACCCCGGGCCGCGCGCAGGGAGATCTGCCACAGCTCACCGGCGTGGTTGCTGACGAGGATCCGGTCGCCGGCACCGTCCAGAGCGAGGCCCTCGCAGACACCCAGACCGGTCGCCACCACGTAGTCGATCTTCTCGGGCTGGAACACCCGGTGTTCGCCGACCCTGACGGCGACGACTTCCGCCACGCCCTTCTGCAGGAAGTGCCGGTTCTCGTCCGCCATGTCGAAGTAGTTGCCGGCCTGGGCGATTTCACCGAGCGGCCAGGCGATGACCTTCGCATGGCGCGGGGTCGCCGCCTGCGGAGGCGTCCACTGCACGGGCGCCGGTTCCGGGTAGTACAGGGCGATCCACCCGCCGCAGGTGACGGGGATCGCGTAGTCGAAGCGCCTGATCTGCCGCCGTGTGGTGGCCATGACGTCGACCCGGCTGGGCACCTTCAGGCTGAGCGACGAGGTGTGCTTCCACGCGGTGGTCAGCGAACCGCTGACCGACGCTGTGATCCCGAGCATCAGCTGGGCCGACAGCTCCCCGGTCCCCGTGACGGAGCTCGACGCCGTCGTCGTGCCGGTCGCCTGGGTCTGGGACTCGTTGTCGACGCCGACGTTGTCCTTGCTGTTCTTCACCGTGGTCTTCTGGGACTGGCTCAGCGCCATGGCCTTCTGCAACTGCGCCTGCACCGACGCGGTGGCCCTGGCCCCGAAGGTGAGCTGCACGGTGCCCTGGAGGGATCAGCTGATCGTGTTCGAGATCGAGAACTCGACCGTGTCCGTCGCGGTGATCTCGATGGGGTCGGTGGCGTTGACGTAGGTCTGCTTGGACAGCATGTCGGGCGGCGGCTGGATGATGTCGCTCCGCTCCTCGATCATCGGCACGCCCAGATTCATGTAGGCGCGCCATCCGCGCTCGTGTGCGGTGCCTTCCTCCTCGGGAAACCGGCCGTACCGCACCCCGTTGAGGGAGAAGCCCACCGGGGCGATCTGCTCCCCTCCGCCCTCGGGGGTCCTTTTGAGCGCCTCCAGGTTCCGTTTCAGGATGGACTCGGCCTTGGCGGCGATGTCGAGCTCCTCCTGGTTCTTCGTGGTGAGCGGGTGCCGCATGAACACGTCGCCGAGGTACGCCCGGCCGACGGGGTTGATCGCGCTGTCCATGCCCACTTGTCTCAGCTCTCCTTCAGCCGTGTGTGCCCTGTGGTGACGCGGCGTTCGGGACTGCAGGCCGTACAACGTGCGGGGGATCGCGGCGTGCGCGGGACGCACCTCGGCAGGACGGGGACGGTTCGCTCGCCGGACGAGGACGCGCAGCCACGCCTATCGGTCTACAGGGCCGCCTGCGGACCGGACCAGGCGTGTGCCTCGGGCTCAGGGTCAGACGGGGCATGACGGCGCTTCTTGCGATAAGAGGAGCAAGACGCCGTTGCGGCTGCGCTGCGCGGCGAGCAGGGCCCGCCCCGATGCGGATGGTGGGCGGGCCCTGCTCGTGCGCACCATTGTCGGGACCGCTTACCGGCCGGGCCACGAGTGAGATCCGCGGATGTGTGCGCGGCGCGCACACCCCGCGCGCGTGGCCCACCTCCCGCACGCCTCGCTGCACCGCAGGGCGCCGCCGGGTGCCACACCACTCCGGGTCCGGGCACATGGCGCGGCGCAGCCGGGGTAGGGACTGCGTGACCCCGGGTCATACCCACCTGCCTGCGGTGACGATACTGGCAGGCGCACGTGCCCTCCCGCTCACAGATGGACCCATGCCGACATCCGACACCGCCCGCCCCATGACCCCCGCCACGGTGTGGCTGGCGCGCGGCCGCCATGCCTCAGGCGCCGCGGAAGACGTTCTCCGGCGCTCGCTGCAGCGGCGCAAGGACGACCAGGACATCGACGACTTCCTGGAGCTGCCCGAGGCCGGGACCGGCCCCGCCGAGCGGGTCTTCGAGGCCCGCTGGCGGGTCGGCGACGGTGTGACCGTGCGCGCCCGGCTGAGCGTGACGGCCGGGGCGGGTGACCGGCAGGAGTGGCTGCTGGCCGCCGAGGCCGAGGAGCCGTGGAGCGACGACTGGCCCTCCCCCGCCGCGCTGTTCTGGCCGGAGGAGCCGGACACCGCCTGGGACCAGGACGCCACCGCGCGGCTGTCCCTCGGCGCGATCAACCCGCTCCCCAGGGACGACAGGGAGGTCCGGCGTCTGCTGCGCGGCGCGGTGCGCGGCGGGTGGCACATCCATGTGGTCGTCCACGAGGCGATGACCACCGACGAACGCGGCCGGCTGCCCATGGCCCGCTGGCTGCCGCCGGGGCTGCGCCACCGCGTGGTGGAGCACCGCGCCGCACCGCAGCAGTTGCGGGGCCTGAACTGGGCGCTGCGGGACTCCGGCGTGGAGGTGCCGCGCGGCGGTGCCGTCGTACTGCCCGGCACCCCGGCGCCGGAGGGCTACGACGCGCGGGACTTCTCCGTGCGGGCGGTCTTCCTGGACGGCTCGGAGCCGGCCGACCTGGTGGACGCGGTCAGGCGGTTCGCCGCGCTGCCGCGGCCCCTGCCCGACGGCGCCGAGGACGCCCTGACGGCGCTGCGGGAGGACTGGCACCTGCTGACACTCCAGGAGGAGCTGGACCGGCAGCGCGGTCTGGTGGCCATGTACGCCGAGGCGCTGGAGGCCATGACGAAGTCGCGCGACCTGTACCGGGAGGCGGCCGAACGCGCCCACGAGGCGCTGGCGGCCTACCAGGAGACGGCCGCGGCCGCTCCACCGCGCGAGCAGTCGTCCGACGCGGCCCTCGCGTCCCCGCTCCAGCAGATCACACGCACGTTCGAACGCTTCAAGGCGATCCTGCCCGCGGCGCCGCCCCGGGACGACGAGAACGCCGACGCCCGGCAGGTGGGATCCGGGCGGTAGCGCCTTCCCCGCGGGACGCACGTGTGGAACCGCATCCCCTGCAACGGGCCTTCCTGGAGCGCGACGCCTTCCAGTGCGGCGCGTACCCGAGGACCGCCGAGGCCGTCGGGGACGTGATTCCGTGAAGGAGTTCGCCTGCGTCCGTGCCGGGAGCGTCGAGGAGGCCGACCGCCGTGTACGTCTCGCACCCCGGGTGCCCGCGCGCTCGTCTGCTCCACCTGGTGCCTGGCGGCGGTGGTCTCGGCGTACGGCTGGGCGGACCCGTTCGGCTCGTGAAATTGGCAGGTTCGTTCGAGCGGGGTGATGAAGAGCAGGTGGTCATACTCGCTTCCAAGGGAAGAGTGCGGCCGCTTTTGCGCCCCCCGTCGTGTGCGAGCAACGTTACGCCGACCACTACCAGGCGACCCCGTCACGCCGTGCCACTCGGGTGAGCCATCGGGACGACCACCCGCACGGGAAAATCCGCCGACACGACGACATGTCGGGCCCGGCCGCAATACAGCCGCCGGAAACGGGAATCCAGAAGGTGACACCCCGGGTCGCGGCACGCCAGAAGGGGGCAGCCCGTGGATACGACCACAACGGTGATCACGGTGGCCGCGGTGCTCGCGGCCGTCTTCCTCGGCTGCGCCGTCGGCATGCTCGTACGGCTCGTGCGGACCCGGCGCGATCTGCGGCGCGCCGGACTGCCCACGGGACCGCGGTGGGTCTTCTGGGGCGCGGTGCTCTATTTCGTGCTGCCCGTCGACGTGCTGCCCGACCCGGTGTACCTGGACGACATCGGGGTTCTGCTGCTCGCTCTGCGCACCGTTCGCGGCTCCCTCGGCGAACGGGAGCGCAGCACGGCACCCCCGCCCGACCGGCAACCGGCGCGATGACTACGGAAAGTAAGGAAACCAACCACCCGTTCGATTCGTATAAGTCTCTGGAAGCCAAAACGAGTCGGCGGACCGGGTGGCCGCGCCCCTGGACCCCCGCTTGGTCGGCGCAGCACCGACGAGGGAGAGACGATGCAACCGTTCGCGCTCAACTACGCGCGCCCGGCAGTGGAGTTGGACGCTGCCACTCCGTACGTGTACGACGCCGGACTGCAGTTGAACGTGCTCCGCGACGGTCGGGTCGCGGCCTCCGACTTCGCCCTGCTGAGAGAGTTCGGCACCACGACGTCCACCGCAGGTTCCAAGACGCACTTCGACGACTGACCACGGGCCGCCGACGATGACCGTACTGATCCTCACCTGCGAGGAGGACGTGACGGCGGACATGGTGGTCGTGCACCTGAACGCGACGGGGGTCCCCGTGGTCCGCGTCGACCCCGCAGACCTGACCGGGAGCGTCGCGCTGTCCGGGGAGTACGTGCACGGCCGGTTCCGCGGCCATCTGTCCGCCGGGGGGCGGCTGGTGAGCATCGGAGGGCTCCGGTCGGTCTGGGTGCGCCGGCCCGGCGTCCCGGCCGGGCGGGCGGCACAGCCGTCCGCCTGGCTCACCGAGGAGGCCGCGCAGGCGCTCTACGGCATGCTGCGCGGTTCGGACGCACGGTGGATGAACCATCCCGACGCGGCCCGCCGGGCCCGGCACAAGCCCTGGCAGCTGCGGATCGCCCAGCGGTGCGGCCTGCCCGTGCCGGCGACACTCATCACCACGTTCCCGCGCGCCGCCCGGGAGTTCGCCGAGCGCTTCCCGGACCTGGTGGTCAAGCCGGTGTCGGGCGCGCACCCGCAGGATCCGCCGCGGGCCGTGCCGACGAGCCGGGTCGCGCCGGACACGGACTTCTCCGCCGTGGCCTTCGGGCCGACGCTGCTGCAGCGGCGGATCGCCAAGCGGGCCGACATCCGGCTCACCGTCGTGGGCGAGCGGATGCTGGCCGCGCGCAAGGCGGCCGCCGCGGACGCGGAAGCCGACGAGGTGGACGTGCGGTTCGCCGCGCCCGGCTCGCCGTGGCGGCCGGTCGAGGTGCCGCCGCGCGTCGCGGCGGCCGTCCGCTCCTATCTGGTCGAGGCCGAACTGGCCTATGGGGCGTTCGACTTCGTGGAGGACGCGGACGGGACCTGGTGGTTCCTGGAGTGCAACCAGTCGGGACAGTTCGGGTTCGTCGAGGTGGAGACCGGCCAGCCGATCGCCCGCACCATCGCCGAGTGGCTGGCGCGGCCCGTGCCCGAACAGCCGGCGCACCTCAACGGCCTCGACTCCACGCTCCGTTGAGCACCGGACCCGGCACCCGCACCCTCGGGGCCGGGTACCGGTACCGGTGCTGGTGTGGGTCCGGCCGGAGGGTCACTGCGGCCGCGGGCCGGGGAGCATCGCCGTGCGCTGCCAGCCCGTGCCCGGGGAGTGCGGGCGGTCGTAGCCGAGGGACTGTGAGGGCCGCATGACCAGCTCCAGTTCCCTGCTCACACGTTCGGCCTCGCGGCGCACCTGTGCGGGTACGTCGCCGCGCTCCGCGATGAGTCGGTCGTAGATGGGGGAATCCTGGAACACCCGTCAACGTGCCTTTCTGCTCGTCGGCCCCGAGCGGGGGCGAGACTGCGAGTGTAGGCGGCACGGAGTCCCGGAGTGTGAATTCCTTGGGATGACTTGACGCAGGCCGGACATCTGTGACAGGTGTGCGCGGGCCCTCAGGCTCCCGTCGTGGAGCCGGGGCGCACGATCATCAGGACCGTGACCGTGGCCCACAGGAGGTTGAAGATGCCGGTGAACATGGCGAGTTGCGCGGTGGCCCGGTGGTCGACGGCCTGCTCGCCCCTGAGTTGGCCGAGGAGTTCCTCCTGACGCGGCAGGACGAAGGCGGCCAGCACGCCCGCGGCCGCGGCGGTCAGGGCGATGGAGGTGACGAGCCACCCGCTGCCCAGGACGCCCATCACGGCCCCGGTGGCGAGGCCGAGGACCGGCACGCTCACGCCGACGCCGGCGTAGACGCGGCAGATGCGGTGGAGCAGCGCGACCGTGCCGACCGCCGACGGGCCGGGGGCGGCGCCGCCCGCCGGGACCGCGCGCCGGGCCGCCGGCGGGAACATGCTGGCCGCGACGGTCACGGGACCGATCGCGACGATGGCGGCCAGGACATGGAGGGACAGCAGGAACTTGGTCACCGGGGCTCTTTCCACGAAGACGATCGACGGCGCTCACGTTAGGCAGCACCGGCCCGGTCTCCCATGGGCTGGAACGACAGCTTCCAACGGATTCCCGCCAACTCCCCGACCTGCCCACTCATGGCCATGAACGCCTAAATCCCCGGCTCACGGGGCTGGCGGGAATGCGCTTAAGGTGGCGGACATGCACGCTGTGGCGATCCTCGTCCTCGATCACGTGGTGCCGTTCGACATGGCGGCTCCCCAGCAGACGTTCGGCTGGACCCGTCTGCCGGACGGGCGGCCGGCCTACCGGGTCCGGCTCTGCGCCGAGACGCCGGAGGTGCGCGCGGACGGCGGTTTCACGCTGCGCGTCGATCGAGGGCTGGAGGCGCTGGCCGAGGCCGACACCATCATCGTGCCCGGCTGCGCCCCCGACGCCCCCCCGCCGTCCGCCCGGGTGCTGGCGGCCCTGCGGCAGGCGGCCGGGGCCGGCGCCCGGATCGCGTCCGTGTGCGTGGGCGCGTTCGTCCTGGCGGAGGCCGGGCTGCTGGACGGGCTGCGCGCCACCACGCACTGGATGGCCACGGGTGAACTGGCCCGCCGTTTTCCCCGGGTCGAGGTGGAACCGGACGTGCTGTACGTGGACAACGGTCAGATCCTCACCTCGGCCGGTGCGGCCGCCGCGCTCGATCTGAGCCTGCACATGATCCGCCGGGACCTGGGCTCGGCGGTGGCGGCGAACATCGCCCGGATGTCGGTCATGCCGCTGGAACGGGAGGGCGGACAGGCCCAGTTCATCGTGCACGAGCACCCGCCCGTGCCCCGGGGGTCGACGCTGGAGCCGCTGCTGGAGTGGATCGAGGACCACCTGGCGCACGAGGTGACCCTGGCCACACTGGCGGCGCGCGCCGGGATGAGCGAGCGGACGTTCAGCCGTCGCTTCCGGGAGCAGACCGGCACCACGCCGTTGCAGTGGCTGCTGCGGGCGCGGGTGCGGCGCGCCCAGTACCTGCTGGAGAACACCGACCACCCGGTCGAGCGGATCGCGCGGCAGGCCGGTTTCGGCTCCCCGACGGCGTTCCGGGAGCGGTTCCGCAAAGTGGTCGGCACCACGCCGTACGCGTACCGCACGGCGTTCCACGGGAAGGCCGCTGCCCCGGTGGCCCGTTCCCGGACCGCCGGGGCAGCTCCGGGTCCGGGCCCGGGTCCCTGATCTTCAGCCGACCAGCGTCAGGCCGTTCTCCCCGTCCGTGTCCGCGGCAGCGGACCGCTCCTTGGTGAGCAGCAGCACATCCGCCTTGGCGATGGCATCGCTGATGTCGGACGTCCCCATCATCACGCAGAGCGTGTAACTGACGTCGTCCAGTTCGCGTGCCGTCGCCGGCGTGTGCCTCTCCGCCTGAGCGATCCGCAGCGACGCGTACCGCGTCAGCAACTCCCTGACGGCCTTACGGTCCGGTACGAGCACGTAGCGCCCCTCTCTGTGGTTTGCGCTGCGTATGCCCGAACCACGCAGAAACATTCACACCCTTTTCTCAGCAGTGACGGATCTGACGAGAAATGACCGCCAGCTGATCGTCCTCAGGTGAGCTGGCCGCTGTGCAGGGCGGTGTACGCCCCGCCCCGGCGCAGCAGTTCCTCGTGCGTGCCGATCTCCTCGATCCGGCCGTCGCCCATCACCACGATCCGGTCGGCGCCCTGGACGGTGGACAGGCGGTGCGCGACGACGAAGGTGGTGCGCCCGCGCAGCAGCCGGGCCAGGGCCTGCTGGACCAGCGCCTCCGAGCGGGTGTCCAGCGCCGAGGTCGCCTCGTCCAGGACCAGTACCTTCGGGTCGCGGATGAGGGCCCGGGCGATGGCCAGCCGCTGGCGCTGCCCGCCGGAGAGCCGGGCGCCGTGCTCACCGACCAGGGTGTCCAGGCCCCGCGGGAGCCGGTCGACGAACTCCAGCGCGTTGGCGTCGCGCAGGGCCGCCCGTACCGTCTCCTCGTCGGCGTCGTCCATGCCGTAGGCGACGTTCTCACGGACGGTGCCGTCGAAGAGGATCGACTCCTGCGGCACGACCGACAGGAAGCGGCGGTAGGTGCGCAGGTCGAGGGTGTTCATGTCGGTGCCGTCGAGCAGCAGCCGGCCCGAGGTGGGGCGGATGAAGCCGATGACGAGGTTGAGCACGGTGGACTTGCCGGCGCCGGACGCGCCCACCAGGGCGACGGTCTCGCCGGGCCGCACGTCCAGGGTGAAGTCCCGTACGGCGGCTCGCCCGTCGGTCTCGTAGGCGTAGTCGACGTGCTTGAAGGTGACGGCTCCGCGCAGAGCGGTGAGTTCGGCCTTGCCCTGGTTGTCCTCCAGTTCCGGGGCCTGGAGCACCTCGCCCACCGAGCGGACCGACTCCAGGCCCTTGGTGATGACGGGGGCGAGTCCCACCAGCGTCGTCGTGGAGTTGGTGAGGGTGGTCAGGAAGGCGCTGAGCATGACGACGTCGCCGGGGGTGACGCCCCAGACGCCGTGGTACGAGACGAGCGCCGCGCCGGCCAGGACCAGCACGCCGGCCACGTTGAGGACGACCCAGGCCAGGGAACCGAAGCGGCCGTTGACCAGGTCGAGGCGGAGGCCGGAGGTGAGCAGCCGGTTCAGGGTGCCGTCCATGCGGCGCAGCGCCTTGCCCTCCAGGCCGTGGGCGCGGGTGACGGGGATGAGGCGGGTCATCTCCGTGACGCGGGAGGACAGGGTCTCCACCTCGTGGCGGAAGTGCTCGTTGTGGGTGCGCAGCCGCGCCCGGAGCCGCGCCACGAGCAGGGCGGCGGCGGGCACGACGACGAGGAAGACGGGCAGGAACTCGGGGGTGCGGACGGCGATGATGACGAGTCCGCCGGTGAGCACGGTGGTGGCGCCGAGGCCGATCTCGGCGGTCTGCTGGACCATCTGCTCGACGGTCTCCACGTCCCGGACCACCTTGGCCTGGAGCACACCGGCGCTGACGCGGGAGTGGTAGCCGATGGAGAGCTGCTGCATGCGGGTGCACAGGGCGGAACGCAGGGCGGTGCCCATGCGGCGGACGCTGCCGTACAGCAGGCGGACGTACAGCACGTGCAGCGGGTAGTTCACCAGCAGGATGAACAGGATGAGCCCGGTGCTGGTCCACAGGCGGCTGAGGGGCTGGTGCTGGACGACCGTGTCGATGATGGACGCGGTGACCAGGGGCAGCAGCCAGATCGGGCTGTGCTTGACGGTGAAGACGACGACGGCCAGCACCAGCCGCCGGCGGTCGGCGCGAAACAGGTAGGCGAGGGTGCGGACCGGGTGCTCGCCCCGGTAGCGGTGGTCGAGCGGTCTTTCTGACGACGACGCCATCGGCTCTGGTCCTCCCCGGTGGCCGGACGGATGGTGCGGTGGCAAGCGCTTGCTTCCCGCGCGGTCCCGAAGTACACGAGGGGGCGGCGCAAGCTGTCGCGGGGTGTCCGCAGCGTGGGACCCGGGGCGGCGCTCGTCCGTCCCCGGGTCCCGTGGTCCGCTCAGGCGGCGTCCAGTTCCGCCAGTTCCGCGGAGGTCAGGGCGAGGTCGGGTGCGGCCGCCGAGTCCCGGACGGTCTCGGGCCGGCTCGCGCCCGGGATCGGCACGACCACGGGCGACTTGGCGAGCATCCACGCCAGGCACACCCGCTGCGGGCTCACCCCGCGCGCCTCGGCGATGCGGGCGAACGCTCCGTGGGCCGAGCCCAGTTCGCCGGCCTTCGCGATCCCGCCGAGGGGGCTCCAGGGCAGGAACGCGATGCCGAGCTCGTCGCACAGCCGCAGCTCCGGCTCGCTGGAGCGGAAGGCCGGGGAGAACTGGTTCTGCACGGAGACCAGACGGCCGCCGAGGATGTCCTGGGCCTGCCGGATCTGCTCCGGGCTGGCGTTCGAGATGCCGGCCATGCGGATCTTGCCCTCGTCGAGCAGGTCGCGCACGGCACCGACCGACTCGGCGTAGGGCACCTTCGGGTCGGGGCGGTGGAACTGGTAGAGCCCGATGGCCTCCACGCCGAGGCGGCGCAGCGACGCCTCACACGCCTCCTTGAGGTGGCGCGGGCTGCCGTCCAGCGTCCAACTGCCGTCACCGGGGCGCAGATGGCCACCCTTGGTGGCGACCAGGACCTCGCCGCCGCGGTCGTGGGAGGCGAGGGCCTTGGCGATGAGGGTCTCGTTGTGGCCGACCTCGTCGGCGTGCAGGTGGTAGGCGTCCGCGGTGTCGATCAGCGTCACGCCGGCGTCGAGCGCGGCGTGGACGGTGGCGAGGGAGCGTTCCTCGTCCGGGCGTCCCTCGATGGACATGGGCATCGCGCCCAGGCCGATCGCGCTGACCTCGACGTCACCGATGCGGCGGGTGTGCATGGGCTCGTGACCTCTTCCGGCTGTCGTTTCGGCTGTTCGGGCGATGGTCGACTCCAGCCTGGACGCCCCTCGCCCGGACGTCCAATAGAAGAAGGAGAACGCATTCAGCAGCCACGCAACTGAATCCCTCCCGCCGCCGGCGGCTCCCTTGGCACACGGGGACGAGACCCCGCGTCCGGGAACTCAACTCCCCCAAACGAAACGGCGATGCACCCGGGACCCGGCTCCGTCGCTGCCATGTCCGAGAACCACTTCCCGCGGGGAGTTCTCCGCCCGGCAGCGGATCGAACGGCTCGTGGACAAGGCCTTTTCACCGAGAGCGGCCTGTTCGTCCCGGGCCCGGCCCACCGGGCAGGACGCCCACCTCCCCTGCGGCGACGGCGTGATCACCGTCTCCTGCGGTTCATGTCCATGCCATGGACGCCGAGGCGGTGGCGGACGGGGCTCAGGGGGTAATGATGAGAGCTCAGTTTCCGGCGCCGGGCGGATCCGTTACCGCTTGTGGACGCGACCGAGCTGCGGAACCGCGGTTTCGGGCGCATGGTGGGGCTATGGACGGTCAACCCCCTGTGGTCGTGCAGCCGCCCGCGTCGGACGGCGGACGGCTGGTGACCATCCGCGGTGAGGACATGGGCGTCGCCTACAGCCTGTTCGACGTGCTCGATCTGGTGCACCGCGAGGGCCTGCCCACCGCCGACACGGCGGTCGACGACACCGAGCTGATCGAGTGGCGCGGCGGCGGCCCGTACGACTGGAACAGCGGGGCGTCCGAGGAGGCGTGAGCCCCCGCCCACGGACCCCGGCCCCTCGGCCGACCCGGTCTGTCAGCCGGGCCCGGTCCCGGACCCGGTCCGTGCCGTCCCGGCCAGTGCGTCGAGCCGGGCGCGCTGGGCGGGCGTCAGCTCCAGCCCGGCCGCGGCGACGTTCTCCTCCAGGTGCTCGGTCCGGGCCGTCCCCGGGATCGGCAGGACGACCGGCGAACGGTCCAGGAGCCAGGCGAGCGCGACCTGGGTGGGCGTGGCCCCCAGTTCGGCCGCCACCTCGGCGACCGTCGCCTCGGTACCGGCCTTCCCCCAGGCGACGGGCCGCCACGGCAGGAAGGCGATGCCCGCCGCCGCACACGCGTCGAGCACCGGCTCGTGCTCGCGGTCGAGCAGGCTGTACCGGTTCTGCACGCTCACCACGTCGACGATCTCCCGGGCCCGCGCCAGCTCGGTGACGGAGACCTCGGACAGCCCGATCCGCCCGACCAGGCCCTCGCTCTGCAGCTCCCGCAGCGTGCCCAGCTGGTCGGCGAGCGGTGTGACGGGGTCGACGCGGTGCAGCTGGAGCAGTCCGATGCGTTCCACGCGCAGCCTGCGCAGGGCCTGCCGGACCTGGTCGCGCAGGATCGCGGGCCGTCCGTCGAGCTTCCAGTCGCCGCCTGGGCCGGTGCGCGCGACACCCACCTTGGTGGTGATCAGCAGCCCTTCCGGGTAGGGGTGCAGGGCCTCGGCGAGGAGTTCCTCGTTGGCTCCCCCGCCGTACAGGTGGGCCGTGTCGATCAGGTTCACGCCCAGCGCCACGGCCCGCCGGGCCACGGCAAGGGCGTTCTCACGGTCCGGGCCGGGTCCGGTCGGCAGGTGCATGGCCCCGAAACCCAGCCGGCGCACCTCCAGATCCCCGCCGATACGGAACGTCGATGTCATGGGCGGTGTCCTCCCCCTCGGCTCAAGGGGCCACGCTAACAGCGCAGTTGGTGCGCATCGCGGGGCTGGGGACACGCCGTCCCGCCCCGGGCGCGGTGCGCTCGGCGAGCCGGGTCCGGAGCCCGGCGTTACGCTGCGCGCACACCCTTTGCACTGTTCTGGGAGGTTTCATGGCAACGCGTCTCAACCCCTACCTCAGCTTCAACGGCACCGCCCGGCAGGCGCTGGAGTTCTACCGGGAGGTCTTCGGGGGCACCCTGACCCTCAACTCCTACGGCGACTTCGGCCAGGGCGACACCCCGCACGCCGACCAGATCATGCACGGCATGCTGGAGACGCCCGGCGGCCTCACCCTGATGGGCGCCGACAACCCGCCCGGCATGGAGGTCCCGCAGGGCGGCCCCTTCTCGGTCAGCCTCAGCGGTGACGACGCGGCCGAGCTGCGCGGCTACTGGGAGAAGCTGTCCGAGGGCGGCTCGGTGTCGGTGCCGCTGGAGAGGCAGATGTGGGGTGACGAGTTCGGCATGTGCACGGACCGTTTCGGCGTCCCGTGGATGGTGAACATCGGCAGCCCCCAGGGCTGAGCACCACCACCGGCCGGGGTGCGCCGCCGCTCCGGCGGCCCGATCCCGCCTCCAGTGCGAGGCCGCCGGGCGAGAACGGCCTGGTGCGGCTCGCTTAGCGCCCAGGCCGGCGACGCAGGACACCGCGCACCCTCCCGTGAGCCGCTCGCCGGCGTGTGTCACGCTCTTCCCCTCAGGCAGCGTGGAGAGGCGGCGGCATGCGCATAGGACTGCTCGGCACCGGACCCTGGGCGCAGATCGCCCACGCACCCGCTCTCGGCGGGCACGACGAGCTGGACTTCGCGGGGGTGTGGGGGCGTCGCCCCGAGGCCGCGAAGGAACTGGCCGACCGGCACGGCGTGCGGGCGTACGACGACGTCGACGCGCTCCTCGCCGACGTCGACGCGGTCGCCGTGGCGCTGCCTCCTCAGGTGCAGGCCGATCTCGCCGTGCGGGCGGCGCGGGCCGGGTGCCACCTGCTGCTCGACAAGCCCCTGGCGCCGACGGTCGAGCAGGGGCGGGCCGTCGTCGAGGCCGCCGACACCGCCGGGGTGGCCTCGGTCGTGTTCTTCACGACCCGTTTCCAGCCCGGGCCGCGGGACTGGATCGCCGAACAGGCCGCGGTGCCGGGGTGGTTCACCGCCCGGGCGCAGTGGCTCGGGGCGGTGTTCACCAGCGAGAGCCCGTTCGCGACGCCGTGGCGGCGGGAGAAGGGCGCCCTGTGGGACGTCGGCCCGCACGCCCTGTCCGTGCTGCTGCCGGTGCTCGGCGACGTGCGACGGGTGACAGCGGCGACGTACGGGCCCGGGGACACGGTGTACGCGGTCCTCGTTCACGACCGGGGCGCGTCCAGCACCCTCACCCTGAGCCTGACGGCACCGCCCGCCGCGGCCGGTGCCGCCGTCGAACTCCGGGGAGAGGCCGGGGTCGCGGTCCTGCCGGAGGGGACCGACGGGGCCGTCCCGGCCCTGACGCGGGCCGCGGACGCCCTGCTCGCCGCCGTCCGGACGGGCCGCCCGCACCCCTGTGACGCCTCGTTCGGACTCCGGGTCACGGAGATCCTCACGGCGGTCCAGGAGCTGCTGGACGGCAGCGCAACCGGGGCGCGTTAGGACGTGCGGGCCTCCTGCGGGGGCTCGAAGTTGAGGCGCTCGCGGACCACCGGGAAGCCGGCCTTGGTGAAGTTCGCGGCCATGGGGACGTTGCCCCGGTCCGTGGCGGCGGTGACGAACTCCGCTCCGCGCTCCACGAGGAAGTGGGTGCACTCGGCCAGCAGGTCGTAGGCGTAGCCCCGGCCCCGCTGGTCCGGCAGGACCCCGATGAAGCCGACGCACGGGCCGGAGGGGTTGTGGGCCGGGATGTGGATGCCGGCCATCTCGCCCTGCGGGGTGTACGCCACCTGCCACCACGCGCGTGGTGACGGGCACCAGTGGAAGAAGTCGAGCTCCTCCTGCGCCGCCCGGTCGAGTCCGCCCTGCTCGATGGCCTTGAGCGCGTGGGCGTCGAGGGTGGCGGAGTGGATGCGGCGCAGCGCGTCGAAGAAGACGGCGTCGTCCGGTTCGGCGCGGAACTCAAGGCGACCGGGCCGCTCGGGCAGGCCCTGGCCGGGGGTCCAGCGGTACAGGAGGCGTTCGACGAGGAGGTCGTAACCGGCCTTGCGGGCCGCGGTGACGCGCGTCTCGGCGGCGTCGCGCAGCGCCGGGTCGTCGCGCCAGCCGGCCGGCAGGTTCAGTTCCAGTTCGACCTGCCAGGGGGCGGTGCGCAGGAGCGCGGCGCCCGCCTCCTCCTCGCCTTCCGCCACGTCGAACCAGTTGAGGTTGACGGGCTCGGTGTCGTCGGGACCGCCCCACCAGGCGCCGCGGGCGACGACTTGGCCGTCGCGCAGCGCCACCCGCTTCCAGTCGGGGCGGTGCCGGGTCAGCCGGTGCCCCTCACGGGCGCCCAGCGGGTCGGGCAGGGTGTCGAAGAGTGCGGCGTCGCTCGCGTCGAGCGCGCGGATGACCGGATCGGTCATGGGATGTCCTCCGGGAGGGGATGCTGCGAGAGCGCTCCCGGTCGGTCAGTCGAGGCACGCCGGGACAACGGGGAGGGAGCGCGGGAAAGGTGTGAACTGCACGGCTCTGCCTCCTTCCATCGGCCTCGGGGCGTGGCGGGCCACACGTTACGGGATCACCGGCGGGCCGTCCACGGGTTTCCCGGCCGGGCTCAACCGGCCCTTAAGAGCGGGTTAAGCGAGCCCTAAGGCGCCCAAGTGGGCGGTGTTACGGGGGATTTGTTCGTGACGGACGGGTTGGCTGGGACGCCGCTCCTCCGTAACATCCCAGGCGGTCGGCATGAGAGCGCTCTCATCCGATCTCCCCACCCCGCACAACAGGAGACCCCCACATGACTCCTCGTCATCAGCGTCCCGTCGCCCGCCGTACGCTCCTCGCCGGTCTCGGCGGTGCCGTGGTCGCCGCTCCGGCGGTCGCGGCGCTGGCCCCCCACGCCCTCGCGGAGACCACGCCGGACTCGCCGAAGGCGGCGGCGGCCCTGCCCGTGACGCTCGTCAACGACAGCGGCTCGTTCGGCAACGAGAGCGTCCACGTCTACGTCGTGGGCAACGCCGACGGCCGTCAGGTGCGGCTGCGCCCCGACGGCACCCTCGCCCCGGTGGCCCTGTCGGACAACGGCCCCGACGGCTTCACCGACTACGCGATCCCACTGGCCGGCAGCGGCGAGACCCGGCTGTCCCTGCCGTACATGTCGGGCCGGATCTACGTGTCGCTGGGCGCGAAGCTGAAGTTCAAGGTCGTCACCGACGGCGCCGGCAACCCGGCCCTGCAGTATCCGGCCGGCTGGGTGTCCTCGGACCCCAACTACGGGGTGCTGCACGACTGCGCCGAGTTCACGTACAACTCCGCGGGCATGTTCTGCAACACCACGATGGTCGACATGTTCAGCGTGCCGATGAGCATCCGGCTGACCGGCGCGAAGGACCAGACGACGGGCCGGCTGCGCGAGGGCGGCCGGGCGGCCGCGTTCGCCGCCGTCCGGGAGGTCCCGGAGTTCGCCCGGCTGGTGGTCGACGACACGCGGATCATCGCCCCCGGCCACGGCCTGGACGCCGGGCTGTTCGCCAAGGACTACTTCGCGCCCGCCATCGACGAGGTGTGGAGCACGTACACCGGCCGGGACCTGAAGGTGACCACCAACGCCGGAACGTTCACCGGCCGGGTGCGCGGCGAGCGGTTCACCTTCACCGGGCCCGCCGAGGTCTCCTTCGGCAAGCCGTCCACGCGGGACGTGCTGTTCTGCGACGGCGCCCTCGCCGCCCCCAACGACGGCACGACCGGCCCGGTCGCCGCGATCCTGGGGGCCGGGTTCAACCGCTCGACGCTGCTGGCCTCCGCCAATCAGCCGACGACCGACCCGGCCTCCTTCTACCGGAGCGAGCTGACCAACCACTACGCCAAGGCCATGCACGCCGCCGCCGAGGACGGCAAGGCGTACGGCTTCGCCTTCGACGACGTGGCCGACTTCGCCTCCTACATCCAGGACACGGCGCCCACGGGCTTCCGGCTGACGCTCACGCCCTTCTAGCCGGATCACGGCCGCGCCCGCGCGGTCCCGGCGTGCGGTGGCCGGGCGGGCGTTGCAGCGTGGTGGTGTGGAAGTGACGCGCCGGTCCCGTACGGCCCCCGACCGGGACCGGCCCGGCTGGCTGCGCGGGGCCCCGCCCCCGGGGTGGGCGCGGGTGCTGCCGACAGCGCTGCTGGTGGGTGTGTGCCTGGCGGAGCTGATCAGTCCGGAGCCGCTCGACATCGGCTTCCTGCTGGGCGCCATCCCGCCGCTGGCCGTGCTGGCGCACGGGCCGGTGGCGACGGCCGCGCTCGGGGCGCTGGCGGTGCTCGTGCTGTCCGTCCCGGTCTTCAATCTGGACGATCCCGGCAGCACGGATGTCCTGACCGTGTGCTTCGTGTCGGTGCTCAGTGTGCTGCTGTCGTACGTGCGCAGCCGGCGGGACGAGCAACTGGTCACCGAGCGGGCCGTGGCCGAGGCCGCGCAGCGGGCCGTGGTGCCGCCGCTGCCGCGGCGGGTCGGGCCGGTGGAGTGCGCGGGCCTGTACCGGGCGGCACAGCGCGGGACGCTGGTCGGGGGCGACTTCTTCGACGTACGGGCGGGGCCCTACGGCGTCCGGGCGGTCATGGGCGACGTCCAGGGGCACGGTCTGTCGGCCGTCGCCACGGTCGCCTCGCTGCTGGGGGCCTTCCGGGAGGCGGTGCTGGACCAGCCGGCCCCGGAAGCGGTGGCGGCCCGGCTCGACCGCAGGCTCGCGGTGGACTCGGCGGACGAGCCGCACGCCGAGCTGTTCGCGACGGCGGTGCTGCTCGACTTCTCCGCCGACGCCCGGGTGGTGCGGATCGTGGCGTGCGGGCAGTGCGGCCCGCTGCTGATACGGGACGGGCACGTCGTCGAACTGGATGTCGAGCCCGGGACACCGCTCGGGCTGGGGCTCGCCGAGGCCGCCCCGCCCCGGGTCGTCTCGGTGCGGCTGCGCGCCGGTGACCGGCTCTTCCTCGCGTCCGACGGCGTCACGGAGGCCAGGGACGCGGATGGGGCCTTCTACCCGCTGGCCGAGCGGCTGCCGGGCCTGACCGCCGAGGACCCGGCGGCCCTGGCCGAGCGGGTGTGGTCCGACCTCGTGCGGCACTGCCCGGACGTACGGGACGACGTGACGATGCTGGTGCTGGAGCCGTGCCCGCGGCCCGGGCCCTGACGCCGCCGGCAAGCCGTACGAGCGGTACGTCAGTCCTTGATCGCGCGATCATGGCCGAACGCCGGGTTGAGCAGCCCGATCACGTCGATCGTGTCGCCGCAGACGTCGGCGTCGATGCCGGCCGGGATCTGGACGACGTTGCCGGAGAGGAAGCCACCGCTCTCGTTGGTGATACCGACGGTGCCGTCGTCGTACCGGCGAAGGCGAACAGGGCGGCGCAGGCCGGGCCGGCAGCGGCGGTCACACGTGTGCGCAGGGAGAAGCTCCTGTCAGTCGCGCGGACACGTGTCTCCACCGTGACCGGAAGATCGGCGGCGCGGCATGTGGGCGTCCGCAGGGGGTGCGGGGCGTCCGCGGAGGCCGGGGCCGCGCCCTCCGGATGCACGCCGCGCTCCCGCGGTGAATGGTGATAACGGACCCGCCTTTCAGCACCGGGGCCGCACCAGCGATCCGGACCCTAGGAGCAGAGAACATGTCGACGTCACAGCCTTCCGCGTCCCGGCCGCCCGAGGACAGCACCACCCCGGACCGCCTGCTCCACGCCCGCACCGGCACCGACGTGTCGCCGGAGGATCTCGTCCTGGCCTCGGGCAAGGACCTCACGCCGCACAACCTCGAATGGGCCAGGCGCAAGCTGGCGGCGGAGGGACCGTCCGCGCTGGAGAAACTGCTGCCTTAGGCCGTGTCCGCACGGTCCCCCCGTCCGCCCGGAGGGCGGGCCCCGCGGCGTCCGGTGCGTGCTCTCTGCGTACCGGACCCAGGGTCCCTCGCACCGGCCGTACTCGGGACCGTGCCCGGTGCGGCGAGAGTGCGCGCCGGGCGCCGCGGGGCAGGAGGGACTGTGCGGACGCGGCCTGGAGCCGCGCAGGTGAGGCCACCGCGCGCCCCACGCTTGCGCGCCGGGTGCGGTGGCCTCGGCTGTGGTCGAGCCAACCGGTCGCCGCCGGTGGTTCACACCCTGCCGTCGTCCTCCGGCAGGACGGTGTCGTCCTCCACCACGTGCATGGCGGCCTCCTCCGCGCCCGCCGCGCCGCCGTCGATGCCGACGTCGGTGGCGACGGTCTCCTTCGTGGTGTCCGGGTGGGCGCCCTCGTCCGGGGCGACCAGGCGGCCGGCCCGGGCGGTGCCCGCCTCGGGGTCCACCGGTTCGCCGTCGCTGTCGGGGCTGTCACCCACTCCGTCCCCGAGGGGCTCGGCGGACACGTCGGGGACCTCCTGGGACAGCCGCTGGTCGAGCGTCTCGCCCTCGTGCTGCTCGGCGGCGGTGGTGCCGTGCTTGGTGACGCCGAGGGGCTTCTCCGGCGGGGAGTAGCCCTCGTCGAGGGTTTCGTCGTACGTCCGCTCGTCGACGGCGTCCTGCAGGTCCAGCGGCGCGGCGTCCTCCTGCTCCTCGTTGGTCCCGGTGGGCTGGTACGCATCGTCCGCCATCGGTTCGGGGCGCATCGGTTCCGTGCCCATCACTCCTGCCTCCCTGTCGCGCTGCGTCGACTCGTTCGTCTCGGCTGTCCGTTCCGCGTTTCCCGTAACGCGGGCTCTAACCTCGGCGAACGGCTGGATCCCGCTCTGCCCGGCCGGCGATCGGGAGACGCGGACCACTTCTCCTCGACGCGCCCGAGCCCCCGGCCGGTGTCACACCGCCGCGTTCGGACCGTCCCAGCGGGCGTGCCGCCGCTCGACCATCTCGCGGCTGAGCTGCTCCGTCTCGGGCTCGGCCAGCCGCTCGAAGCCGTTCTCGGTGATGACGGACACGACCGGGTAGATGCGGCGGGTGAGGTCGGGGCCGCCGGTGGCGGAGTCGTCGTCGGCCGCCTCGTACAGCGCCTGGAGCGCGGCCAGGGATGCCTCGCGCCGGGTCATGCCGGGACGGTACAGCTTCTTCAACGCGCCCCGGGCGTGAGGCGATCCGGGCCCCTCGGCGTGGAAGCCGAACTTCTCGTAGCGGCCGCCGGCGACGTCGAAGCCGAAGATGCGGTCCCGCCCGCCCTCCGGTGCCGCGGGGTCGTAGCCGGCGAGCAGCGGGACGACCGCGAGGCCCCGCATGGCCTGGCCCGGGTTGCCGCGGATCACGGCTTCACCAGGTCCAGGGCGAGCCCCACGGATCGGCGCGAAGGCGACGGCGGTGTGGTCGTCGGCGGGGTGCACCTTCTCCAGGTCGCGCTGGGCGATCAGGTTGCCCATCGTCGCGCCGCGTCCCCCGCGATGAGCACGCCGTCGGTCGTAGATCAGGGCCAGCACGGTCGTGCCGTGCGGGATGCCCTCGGCTCGGACGCCGTCCGGCAGGAGGCGACGGGTGCTGAGCAGACCGGGGCGGTGGGCCGCCAGGAACTCCGTGAAGGACGAGGAGCCCGCAGTGAGAAACTCCTCCTCCAGCCGCCCTCGTGCTCGCCCAGCGCCATGCCGTTCCCCCTCGTCCGTGGCCGTCACCCGAGTCCTGCCTGAACCGGCTGGACGGGAAACGCGCGTGCGGCCTCAGGGGCGTGGTGCGACGCGGACGTCCAGGTCCGACACGCGGTGGACGGGCCAGGTGCGGGCGTACGCCGGCGGGGTGCCGCCGGCGGGTGCGAGGTGGGCGACCGGGAGCCGGCCGGCGGTGCGCAGGATCTCCGGCACGGTGGTGTTCTCGTTGTGCCCGGAGGTCGCGCCCGAGGAGCAGCCGGTGTAGTAGCCGATGGGGATCGCCTCGTGGCCGGTGAGCAGACAGGGCGGCCGGACGCCGAGGCGGTGCAGGGCGCCGGCCGTGCGGTCCCAGTCGCGGCGGCTGTCGGTGTTGCGGGACACGGCGCCTTCCAGGACGGCGAGCTGCACGGCCAGGTGCCCGGCCAGGCCGAGCGCGACCAGGGCGGCGGCGACCGGCCGCCAGGTGCCGCCCGGTTTCCTGACCAGGTGCCACAGGGCGTCCGCGACCGGGATCGCCAGCAGGGCGTAGGCCGGCTGGAGGAAGCGGGGAGCGGCGTAGCCGATCATGAACAGATAGGGCACGGCGGCCGTGGCGGCGCAGGCCAGTGGGACCAGGGTCCGTTCCAGGCGGCGGGCCCGGGCCGCGACGGCCAGTCCGAACCCGGCCAGGACGGGCAGGGCGAGCCACCAGACGGTGACCACCGGGTGGGGCACCGACCCGGTGCACGGCCGGCACAGGGCCCGTCCGCCCAGGCTGCGCAGCTGGTCGTCCACGGCGAACTGCCAGCCGAGCCCGCCCTGGATGCGGGAGGCGTCCGAGAGCCGCCGCGCCAGACCGCCGTGGGCGGCCCACGCCTCGACCACCCACGGGAGGGCGCCCGCCGCGAGCCCCGCCGACAGGGCGAGCAGCAGGCGCCAGTGACGGCGTGCCAGGGCGAGCACCAGCAGCGGCACGGCCACCCAGACCGCGTCACCGGGCCGCATCAGCGCCATGAGCACACCGCCCGCGGCGACGCCCCACAGCGAGGCCCGGGCGGAACGTTCCTGCCGGGCGCGCAGGAAGCAGCCCACACTGATCAGGGCGCCGATCGCGACCCAGTAGTTGGGCATGGCCTGTGGGCCGTAGAAGAGGGTCATCCACAGGGAGGCGAACAGGGCGCCGCCGACGACCAGGACCCGGGTCGGGAACAGGCCGCGCCAGGCGCGCAGGGCCACGAAGAGCGCCAGGCCCGACAGCACGGCGAGGTAGACGCGCAGGAGCGGGACGGACTCCGACCAGGACGCGACGGGCGCGACCAGCAGGGAGACGCCCCGGGAGCGCGGTGCGCTGAAGAAGGCCGCCGGGGTGTGGGAGGTGACCTGGCTGACGTAGACGATCTCGTCCCAGCCCAGGCCCAGCACCGGCCGTACGAGGGCGAGCTGCGCGAGGGTGAAGACGGCGGCCAGCGCGGCCAGCGCCCGGTCGCCGCGCTTCCCGCCGGCCGGGCCCGCCGTCGGCGACTGGTCGCGCCGTCGCATACGCACCAGGATGGCGTCCGCGCCGTCGCCCATGTTCCGCCCCTTACCCCGTGAAGTCGGCAAACACGGACAAACTAACTCGCCGGCCGAGGGGGTGCAGGGCGGAATACGGCCAAGTGCCTGACGCGCCGGGGCGGTCAGCGGGTGTGCGGGGCCCGGTGCGGGGGCTGCTCGGGGGCCGGGCGCCGGGGTGACGGCGGGACCGGCCGGCTCACCGGGGCGTCCTCGCTCACGGTCAGCTCGGTGCCGTGGTGGCGGATGGTCAGGGGCGGTCCGGAGCGCAGGGTGTAGGTGGCCTGGCCGGCGGTCAGCTCCACGCGCAGGGACCGGCCGAGGAACCGGACCGTGAAGGCCAGCCGGCGGTACCTCCCGGGCAGGCGCGGGGCGAACCGCAGGCCGCCGTCGACGCACCGCATGCCGCCGAACCCGGCGACCAGCGCCATCCACGTCCCGGCCAGCGAGGCGATGTGCAGCCCGTCGCGGGTGTTGTGCTCCAGGTCCCCCAGATCCATCAGCGCCGCCTCGGCCGTGTAGGCGCAGGCCAGGTCGAGATGGCCGGCCTGGGCGGCCATGACGGCCTGGACGCAGGCGGACAGGGAGGAGTCCCGCACGGTCAGCGGCTCGTAGTAGGCGAAGTTGCGGGCGATCTGCTCCTCGTCGTAGTACTCCTCGAAGAAGCTGCCGCAGGTGTACATCGCCAGCACGAGGTCCGCCTGCTTGATCACCTGTTTGCGGTACAGGTCGAAGTAGGGGAAGTGCAGCATCAGCGGGTACTGCTCCGGCCGGGTCCGGGCGAAGTCCCAGCGCTGGTGGCGGGTGAAGCCGGCGTGCTGTTCGTGCACGCCGAGTTCCTCGTCGTAGGGGACGTGCATCGCCTCGGCGGCGTCCCGCCAGGCGGCCGTCTCCTCCTCGTCGGCGCCGAGCCGTGCGGCCTCGTCGGGGTGGCGTTTGCAGGCGTCGGCGGCGGCCAGCAGGTTCGCCCGGGCCATGAGGTTGGTGTACGTGTTGTCGTCGGCGATCGCGCTGTACTCGTCCGGTCCGGTGACGCCGTCGATGTGGAAGACGCCCCGGTCGTCGTGGTGGCCGAGGGAGCGCCACAGTCGGGCGGTCTCCACGAGCAGTTCGACGCCGACCTCGCGTTCGAAGGTCTCGTCGCCGGTGACGGTGACATGGCGCACCACGGCGTCCGCGATGTCGGCGTTGACGTGGAAGGCCGCCGTGCCGGCCGGCCAGTAGGCGGAGCCCTCCGAGCCCTCGATGGTGCGCCAGGGGAACGCGGCGCCGCGCAGGCCGAGTTGAGCCGCGCGTTCGCGGGCGGCGGGCAGGGTGTCCAGGCGCCAGCGCAACGCCTCGGCGGCGGCTTTCGGCTCGGTGTAGGTCAGCACGGGCAGGACGAAGGCCTCGGTGTCCCAGAAGGCGTGGCCGTCGTAGCCGGAGCCGGTGAGTCCCTTGGCGGGGATGGCGCGCTGTTCGGCGCGGGCACCGGCCTGCAGCACGTGGAAGAGGGCGAAGCGGACGGCCTGCTGGATCTCCTCGTCGCCGTCGACCTCGACGTCGGCGCGCGCCCAGAAGTCGTCCAGGTACGCCTTCTGCTCCGCCAGCAGCCCTTCCCAGCCGCTGTGCGCGGCCGCCGCCAGGGCCGCCTCCACCTGATCGCTCATCGCGGGCCGGGACCGCGCGCTTGACCAGCCGTGCGCGACCAGCTTCTCCACCCGCAGCCGCTCCCCCGGCTCCAGGACGGAGGTGATGGTCAGCCGGGCCACGTCGACATTGCTCTCGCTGCTGGTGGTGGTCCGCTCGGGGCCCGTCACGGTGTGGTCGGCGGCGACCGCGACTCTCAAGCCGCTGCGGCGGGTGCGGTGGACCAGGCGCAGCCGGCTGCCCGAGGCGAGGTCCTCCTCCGGCTCCAGCGGCGACTTCAGCGCCCGGGCCGCGCGCGGGTCGCCGTCCGGCTCGGGCAGGCTCTCGTTGGCGACGAGCTCCGACTGGACCACCACGCGGGTGCGGCTGTCGACGGGCTCGACCTCGTACGCCACGGCGGCGATCGCCCGCTGGGTGAGGGAGACCAGCCGGGTGGAGCGCACCCGCACGGTCGAGCCGGCCGGGGAGGTCCACTCGCAGACCCGCTCCAGCACGCCCCGGCGCAGATCGAGGGTCCGCTCGTGGGTGACGAGCCGCCCGTAGCGCAGGTCGAACGGCTCGTCGTCGACGAGCAGGCGCAGCACCTTGCCGTTGGTGACGTTGATCGCGGTCTGCCCCGACTCCGGGTAGCCGTAGCCGGCCTCGGCGTACGGCAGCGGGTGCAGTTCGTGGACGCCGTTGAGGTACGAGCCGGGCAGGCCGTGGGGTTCGCCCTCGTCGAGGTTGCCGCGCCAGCCGACGTGGCCATTGGACAGCGCGAACACGGACTCGCTCTGGGCCAGCACGTCCAGGTTGAGCTCGCTCTCGCGCACGGCCCAGGGTTCGACGCCGTACGCCCGCTGGGTTATCACGCGGTGCCTCCCAGTTCGGCGAGGTCCTTCACCACGATGTCGGCGCCGTGCGCGTACAGAGCGTCGGTCTGCCCGACGCGGTCGACCCCGACGACGTATCCGAAGCGGCCCGCGCGGCCCGCGTCCATGCCGGCCAGCGCGTCCTCGAAGACGGCGGCCTCGGCCGGGCGGACGCCGAGGTCCTCGGCGGCCGCCAGGAACGTGTCGGGGTGCGGCTTGCCGGGCAGCTTGCGCTCGGCGGCGACGACGCCGTCGATCCGCACGTCGAAGAAGTGCTCCGCGCCGATCGAGCGCAGCACGTCCCGGCAGTTGGCGCTGGAGGAGACGATCGCGGTGCGCAGGCCGCGGGCGCGGACGGCCTCCAGATAACGCAGCGTGCCCTCGTACGCCTCGACGCCGTCGGTGCGGATCTTCTCCAGCACGAGGTCGTTCTTGCGGTTGCCGAGGCCGTGCACCGTCCCGGCGCCGGGTGGGTCGTCCGGATCGCCCTCTGGCAGGTCGATGCCGCGGGAGGCCAGGAAGGTGCGCACGCCGTCGGCGCGCGGCCGGCCGTCGACGTACTCGTCGTAGTCCGCCGCCTCGAACGGCCGGAAGTCCTCGCCGTCGCGGTCGCGCAGGAAGGCGTCGAACATCTCCTTCCAGGCGGCCGCGTGCACGACGGCCGTCTTGGTGACCACGCCGTCGAGGTCGAAGAGGCAGGCGTGGATGTCGTCGGGAAGACCGAGCTGCGTCATACAGGACCGGTTCCCCTCCCGGCGATGTTCCAGTGAGTGGCGCACGCCACACGCGCACGGTGCGGGGCTCCCCGTGCGGACGCCGGAACCCGGGTGACACACTCTCCCCTGTGCCGCACACCTTCGACGACCTCGTCCGGCGCGCCCGCGCCCTCCCGCAGGGGGGCCGGCGTGCGCTCCTGGGCATCGCCGGCAGTCCCGGCGCGGGCAAGTCGACGCTCGCCGAGCGCCTGGTACGGGAGTTGAACGGATCCGGTGAGCCCTGGGTCGCGTACGTCCCCATGGACGGCTTCCACCTCGCCGACGCCGAACTGGAGCGCCTCGGCCTGCGCGACCGCAAGGGCGCTCCGGGCACGTTCGACGCGGCCGGCTACGCGGCCCTGCTGGCGCGCCTGCGCGAGGAGGCGCACGCCGGTGACACGGTCTACGCGCCCGGCTTCGAACGCGTCCTGGAACAGCCGCTCGCCGGCGCGATCCCGGTCCCGCCGACGGCCCGTCTGGTGGTCACCGAGGGCAACTACCTCCTCCTGGACACCGGCGCCTGGGCCCGTGTCCGCCCCCTGCTGGACGAGGTGTGGTTCTGCGAACTCCCCGAGCCCGAACGCGTCCGCCGCCTGGTCGCCCGGCACGAGCGGTTCGGCAAGACCCGCCAGGAGGCACAGGAGTGGGTGGCCCGCTCGGACCAGCCCAACGCGGAGCTGGTCGCGGCGACCCGGGGACGGGCCGATGTGGTGGTGCGGACGGACCGGGCGTGACCGGCCCGGGGGTTCCGGCCCGTCCGGCATGATGTGCTCATGATCAGGTCCGCGACGCCCCACGACATTCCCGAGATCCGCGCGATGATCCGCGAACTCGCCGCCTACGAGCGGGCCGAGGAGCAGGCCCGGGCCACCGACGAGCAGCTGCGCGGGGCGCTGTTCGGCGAACACCCGGCCGCCCACGCCCTGATCGCCCAGGACGACGACAGCGGCGCGATCCTGGGCTTCGCCCTGTGGTTCCCACGGTTCTCTACCTGGACCGGCACCCGGGGCATGCACCTGGAGGACCTCTACGTACGGCCGCAGGCGCGCGGCTCGGGCCACGGCAAGGCCCTCCTGGCGGCCCTGGCAGCGCTCTGCCGGCGCAACGGCTACGACCGCTTCGAATGGTGGGTCCTGGCCTGGAACACCCCCACGATCGACTTCTACAAGTCGCTCGGGGTGGAACTCCTCGACGAGTGGACCGTGTGCCGGCTCAGCGGCGAGTCCCTTCAGGCCCTCGCCGCCCAGGCGCCGCGGGTGGTGGACCCGGCCCCCGGCGCGTGAGCCCGGCCCGGCGAGGTCAGGCCGGTGCGGACCGGCGGGCGCGCAGTGCCACGGTCAGGGTGTGCGGGCCGAGTCCGCCGAGGTAGACGCGGTTCCCGGTCGTGGCATCGGTGCCGCCCACCACGGTGTAGTCCTGCCCCGGGTCGTAGCGCAGCACGTCGCCGCGGTCCGGCCCGGCCAGCGGTTCGCCCGTCTCCACACCGGCCTCGACCCGGATCTCGTCGTCACCGGCCCGGTAGGTCATCGGCCCCGTCGTCAGGCACCAGCGCCCGTCGCCGATCGGTACGGCGCCCTCCGGTACGCCCCCCGGGCGGAAGGTCAGTTCCAGGGCCCAGGGCACCCGTGGTCCGCCGATGTCGATCCGCAGGTCGGCGCCGTCCTCGCGCAGGTCCACCTCGACGCCGGTCGTGTGGGAGACCTCGTCCCGGGGCCGGTCGGGGAAGGCCATCGCGGCCGAGAAGCGGCCCTCGTCCGCCATGCGGTAGGCGCCGTCACCGTGTCGGCGGCCCGGTGCGAGCGGCTGGTAGTAGGCGGCCGAGACGGTCTCGGTGAGCCGGTAGCGGCTGTCGCCGAGGCGCTGCACGCCGGCGGCGCGGAACGGGCCCAGGTCGAAGAAGCCCCGTGCGAGGCGGACCGCGTCGAGGACCGCGTCGCCGGCGAACAGGCGCAGGAAGGTGGGGTTGCAGGCGAGGCCCGAGCGGATGCGCCGGTGCTCGGGCACGTCGGAGCCGCCGTACACCACGGTGTGCGCGGTGGCGGAGGCGCGTGTGGCGAGGCGCGCGGTGGTGAGGTACCGGCCGTGCGGCAGCGCCTGGGGGTCCGGCGCCGGCAGGACGCGGCACAGGTCCGGGGTGAGGAGGGTCTCGGCGAGCAGGCCGGGGTCGTCGATGCCGCCGGCGGCCGCCTGCCGCGCCGCCCGGCTGAAGTCTCCCCGGCCGGTGCGGATCGCGAGCAGCCGGTAGTGCGGCAGGTAGGGCGCGAGCGGGAACGGGTGGTTCTGGTCCTGTCGTCGCGAGTGGACGGTCTCCACCGTGCCGTCCGGCCTGATGAGGTCCAGGGTCGTGGCGAGATTGCGTGCGACGGCGTCCAGCAGGTCGGCGCGGCCGAGCACGTCGGCCAGCACCAGCAGCGAGGGGTTGGACACGTGGGCCGCGTAGTTGGCGCTGCGTTCCGAGTACAGGCCCTCCGCGTCGATGTCGACACCCTCGGCGAGCCACTCCTCGACGCGGTCGAGCAGCCGGTCGTCGGGGAACGACCGGTGCAGGCGGGCCAGCGCCGCGCTCAGCTCCCAGCGGTGGTTCGGGGTGTGCACCCCACCGGTCAGGAGACTTCCGCGGGCGGCCCCGGCGATCTCCGCGAGCGCGGCCGTGACGCCACGCAGTCGCGGACCGCCGCCGGCGGCGAGGACGTGCGCGTCGCACACGTCGTTGACGGTGAACGCGGAGTCGGGCGGCGACTGCACGTTGTCGCCGCCGGCGAAGAGGCCGGTGGTGGTCTGCGCGGCCCGGAGGGCGCCGAGGTGGGTCATCGCGGCGGCGACGGCCTGCCCGCTGCCGTGCAGTGCCGAGTGCGGTGAACGGTACGCGGCGAGCAGGGTCTTCACCCGGTGCGCCAGAGCGCGGTGGGGCACACCGGCGGGTTCCTCGTCGGGGCGGGCCGCCAGCGGGGCGGCGAGCCGGTCGGCGGCGGCGGCCGCCGCGCGGACGAACTCGTGGTCGAGCGGGCTGGGCACGGTCGGTCCTTCAGTCCTTCAGTCCGGCGTTGATGTCGGCGTTCATGACGTACCGCTGGAACACCAGGAAGACGACGATCAGCGGGACCATGGAGATGACCGATCCGCCGAGCAGCACCGACCAGTTGATGTTCTGTGCCCCGACGAGGCTCTGGATGCCGATCTGCACGGTGAACTTGTCGGGGTCGTTGAGCATCAGCAGCGGCCAGATGTAGTCGTTCCACCGCCACTGGAACGACAGGATGGCGAGCGTCAGCATGATGGGCCGGGAGATCGGCACCATGATCCTCAGGAAGATCGACAGCTCTCGCGCGCCGTCGATGCGGGCGGCCTCGACGAGTTCTTCGGGCACGGTCAGGAAGAACTGGCGGAACATGAAGCAGCCGGTCGCGGTGAGCACGGCCGGGAGGATGATGCCGGCGAGCGAGTTGTACAGGCCGAGGTCGCGCACGACCAGGAACTGCGGGGCGAGCATGACCTCGGACGGCAGCATCGTGGTGGCCAGGATGCAGACGAAGAACACCTTGAGCCACTTGTTGTCGTACTTGGCCAGCGCGTACCCGGTGCAGCAGCTGACTCCCACCGTGAGGACCGTCGCGATCAGGCACACGACGGTGGTGTTGATGAAGTACTGGGAGAAGTTGGCGCTTTCCCAGGCCGCCTTGTACCCCGACACGGTGGGGTCGTGCGGGAACAGCGTCAGCGGAAGGGAGAACAGGTCTCCCGCCGGCTTGAAGGAGCTGAGGACGAACCACAGCACCGGCACCCCGTAGAGGGCCGCCAGGACCCACAGCAGTGTCGTCGCGGGCACCGCGCGCCGGAACGTGCCGCCGGCCGGGCCACGACGCCGCCTCCCGGGAACGGCCCGTCCGGGCCCGGCGTCGACCGGGCGGGGCATGTCTGTGGTTGTCATCGGTTCTCCACCCGCCGGTTGACGATCAGCTGGATGACCGCGACGGCCATCAGGATGAGCATGAGCACGAAGGAAGCGGCGCTCGCGTAGCCGATCTGGCCCGACTTGAAGCCGGTCTGGTAGATGTACTGCACAAGCAGGTTGTTCGACGTTCCGGGTCCGCCGTTGTTGAGGGAGGCGAACAGCGGATACTCCTTCATCGCGTGGATCGTGTTGAGCAGGATCACGATGAAGGACGTGGGCGCGATGCTCGGCAGGGTGATGCTGACGAACTGACGCCACGGACCTGCGCCGTCGAGCGCGGCGGCCTCGTAGTACGAGGCCGGTACGTTCTTGATCGCCGCGATGAACAGCAGCATGGAGAAGCCCGTCCAGGCCCAGGACGCCGCCACCACGACCACCAGCAGCGACAGGTCCGCGTTGGACTGCCAGGGAACGGCGCTGCCGCCGAATTTCTCGATGAGGTAGTTGACCAGTCCGAAGTTCTCACCGAACAGCCACCGCCACAGGACACCCACGACGATCGGCGACAGCAGCCACGGGATGAAGAAGAAGACGCGGGCGACCGACACGCCCTTGGCGTGCTTGCTCACCAGGGTGTTGGCGATCAGCAGCGACAGTACGAAGTTCAGCGGGACGAAGAGCACGGTGTACAGCAGCGTCCGGGTCAGCGCGTCGTAGAAGGTGGAGTCGCCGACGAGGTTGCTGTAGTTGTCCAGTCCGATGAACCGGAACGCGCCCACGCCGGTGTAGTTCGTGAAGGAGTAGACGAGCCCGATCACCGCGGGCCAGACGAAGAACAGCGCGAAGAGCACGACATTGGCCGCGATGAGGACGAGCGGCGCGAGGGTGTGGCGACTGCGTCTCCTGGGCGGGCTCGCGGACACGTCCGAGGCGCGTTTGGTCATCTTGCTGACTCCGTGCTGGTGGAAGGGGTTCCGGTGGGCTCACGCCATGAGCCCGGCGTCCGTGGGCGCGAGGGGCCGGGCGGCCCGGTCCGTGACCCGCCGCCCGGCCCCCGGCTCACGATCCGCCGCCGACCTGCTGGTTGTAACCGGCCACGATGTTGTCCAGGGCCTTGTCGACCGACTGCTGGCCGTTGATCGCCTTGCCGAGTTCCGTCTTGGTCGGGTCCTCGGTCAGGCTCTTGCCCTTCAGCACCCAGTTCGTCTGCGCGGTGTTGAAGTAGCCGGAGATCGGCGCGTAGAGCGGGATCTCCTCGTTGTAGAGCTTGAACGCCGCCTGTGCCGCCTCGGACGTGAAGGGGTACTTCGGGTTCAGGCCGCTCTCCACGGGCAGGAACCCGGACGCCTCGCACAGCTCGCGGTAGTGGTCCGGCTCGTACAGCCAGGACATGAACTTCTTCGCGGCGCCGGCCGCGGCCTCGTTGTTGTCGAAGCCGACCATCATGCCGCCGCTGTTGACGTCGCTGGCCTGCACCGGCTCGGCGGGGGTGGGGACGCTGGCCCACTCGAACTTCTTGATGCTCTCGGCGAAGGCGGGAACCTGCCAGACGCCGGACCAGTAGGCGACCACGTCACCGCTCTGGAACATGGCCGACGGGTCGGCGCCGCTGGTCCACACCGACTTCGGCATGGTCTTGTCGTCGTTCAGGCCGACGAAGCGCTTCACGGCCTTCCGGGTCGCGGCGTCGACGGAGAACGTGCCGGAGGAGTCCGCGTGCACGTACTTCCCGCCGAGCTCGTAGACCATGGCGCGCAGCCGGGACGGCGACTGGTCGAACGTGAGGGAGTACTTGGCGCCGGTCTTGTCCCGGACCCTGTCGGCGGCCTTGATGAACTCCGTCCAGGTCCAGGTCTTCTCGGGTGAGGACGGGAAGGCGACGCCGGCCTTCTCGAAGAGCGACTTGTTGACGAACAGGCCGGACGCGGTGATGTCCGAGGGGATGGACAGCACCTTCCCGGACGGGTCCTTGGCGACGAAGTTGGCGTTGATCTTGTAGCTCTTGTCGTTGGCGATGGAGCTGAGGTCGATCAGCTTGTTCGCCCAGATCGGGTCCAGCGCCGGCACGGCCGCCACATCGGGCAGGGAGTTCGCCTGCGCGGCGTTGTGCAGCTTCGCCGGGTATCCGTCGTAGGGGATGTTGACGAGCTTGACGGAGACGCCGGCTTCCTTCTTGTACTGCGCCACCATCTTCTTCCAGCCCGCGTCCTGCCCCGGGACCGTGGAGATCCAGAACGTCAGCGACTTCTCACTGCCGCCCGAGCCGGACCCCGACCCGCAGGCGGAGAGCAGCAGGGCTCCTGCCGTGGCCACGGCAGCGAGGGGAACCACGCGGCGTACGCCGCCGCGGCCGAGCCGGCGGGAGCGCCGCACACCCACACTGATCATCTTCGATCCCTTTTTCTCGTAGCGGAGGAAGCACGGCGCCAGCCGAGGCGGCACGGGTGCATTGTGCAAGGAGATTTCGAATGCGGCTTCCCGGGGACGCGGCCTCGCCCGGCCACGTCGCCTTCACGGGTGGGGTCCCCGGCCATGACGGCCGGCGTCGCACAAGCACGCCCTCGTGCGGCTGCCGTACTTCGCGTACGAGCGGGAGGCTTACCCGGAGTCGGCGTCCCGGCCGACTTAGAAAGCGCTTGTCCGGACATTGGCAGACCGATGCCGCAGCCGTCAATGCCTCGCCCGCACGGCTCCGGTCACGGTTTGAATTCCATGGGCCACGGCCAGCCTGCTCGCGCCCGCCACCGTGCCGGTGTCCCCCACCACGCTGCTGACCACCTCCGTGGGCCAGCTGAGCCGGGCCAGCTCGGCCCGCACCCCGGGCAGGAGCTGCGGATCCGCGCCGGTGCCGCCGCCCAGCACGATCAGCCCGGGGTCGAGCACGGCGGCGACGGCGGCGGCGAGCCGGCCCACGTCGGCGGCGTGCGCGTCGACCACGGCACGGGCCGTGGCGTGCCCCTGTGCGGAAAGGGCGAGCAGCCGGACCGCCGTGCGCGGGCGGGGCCCGTCACCTTCCCGCCAGGCCTCGGCGGCCCGGCGCAGCAGGGTGCGCGAGCCCATGCGCCGCTCCAGGCCCTCGTGGCGCGGGGCACGGTCGTCGTCCCAGGGGTAGGGCAGCCGGGCCACCTCGCCGGCGGCGCCGTTCGCGCCGCGCAGGACCCGGCCGCCGATGACGACGGCGAGACCGATGCCGACGCCGATGCGCAGGTAGCCGAAGGTGTCGCGGCCGACGGCGGCGCCCTCGTGCAGTTCGGCGAGGGCGGCGCAGTTGACGTTGTTCTCCAGGTGCACCGGGACGCCCTCGGGCAGCGCGACGGCCATGGCGTCGAAGACGGGGCCGGCCTTGGCGGTCGCGGGGCGTTCCCCGGCGCCCTCCCCGTCGCGCGTGGGGACGTCGCCGACCGCGACGACGACGGCGCGCAGCGGGGCCCCGGCGGGCAGCGCGTCGAGGACCTCGTAGACGGTGCCGGCCGCCTCGGACCGGGATCCGGTGCCCTCGGCGAGCAGGGTGCCGTCCAGGGCGCAGCCGCGCACCCGGGTCTCGGCGGGGCCGAGGTCGACGGCGAGCACGGCGCCGGCGGCCGGGCCGAGCCGGTAGACGGCGGCGCTGCGGCCGGTGGAGCCGGAGGCCCGCCCGGAGTGGGCGGCGAGCCCGGCGGCCTCCAGCTCCGCGACCGCGGCGGAGACGGTCGGCTTGGAAAGGCCCGCGCCGGCTGCCAGCTGGGGGCGGGTGGCCGTGCCCGTCCCGGCCAGTACGTCGAACACCACACGGGCACTCTCACTCAGGTGCATGGTCTCCCCAGGTCGTGCTGCGGCCGGGCAGGGCGGCCGCAAGGGTGGCGCGGCACCGGGAATTCCGTGCCTCTTGACGCACCCTACTTCGTTAGTTAACTTCCTAACGAACTTCACGGTACTCGCCTGCCGTGCCCCGCAGAAGCCCGTCCCGGGGCTTCCCTACCTCTTCAACTGCCTGGTCCGACGCGCGGTTCGCCTGCCGCTCGCCGTGACCGCGCGATGACGAAAGAGGCCCCGTGCAGGACTCCACGCCTTACGCGGTCGGTGTCGACGTGGGCGGCACCAAGACGCAGTTGCGCGCCCTCGCGGGCGGCACCGCCGTCGTGGACCGTGTCCGCAGCAGTGCGGGCTGGCGCCCCCACGACGCCCCGGCCGCGGCGGACTGGCTGGCCGCGCTGGTCCACGACGCCCTGCCCGCCCACGCCCGGCCGTCCGCGGTCGCCGTGGGCGGGCACGCCTGTGAGACGCCCCGCCAGTGCGCGGGCATCCGTGCGGCGCTCCAGGAACGGCTGGGGGTGCCCGCGCTGGTCGTGGGGGACGCCGAGCTGCTCGTGCCCGCCGCCGGGCTGGACCGGGGCGTCGGCCTGGTCGCCGGTACCGGTTCGGTCGCGGTGGGGCGCTCCCCCGAGGGCCGTCCGCTACAGGTCGGCGGCTGGGGCGCGGTGCTCGGCGACGAGGGCGGCGCGGCCGGACTCGTCCGGGAGGCCGCCCGGGCCGTCTGGGCGGCCCACGACCGGGGCGAGGAGCCCGACGCGCTGGCGCGCGGTCTGGTCGCCGCGTTCGGTGTGGCCGAGGTGCCCGCGCTCGGCGCCGCCCTGGAGGCCGCCACGGACGTCTCCGCCGAGTGGGGACGCCACTGTCACGTCGTGTTCACGGCCGCCGAGGCGGGCTCGCCGCTCGCCCGGGCCGTGATCGCCGACGGCGGACGGGCCCTCGCGGCCCTGGTCGTCCGGCTCGCCGCGCGCGGTGTCGCCGTGGACGACGTCGTGGTGGCGGGCGGCACGGTGCTGGCCCAGCCCGCGCTGTACGAGGCGTTCACCGCCGCCCTCGCCGAGTCCCTGCCCGGGGCCCGTGCGCACCGCCTGCGGGTGCCGCCGGTGCGGGGCGCGCTCGCGCTGGCCCAATCGCTGCTGTGAGCCGGGCGGGCGCCGTTCACCGTCCGGCCCCCGGCCCGTGGCCGATCCCTCCCCGCCGGGTCACGGCCCGGCCGTAGATCTTCGCTCGTACGCACCAGGTCCCACGGAAGTCGCCGTCGGCACCCCAAGTCGCTTCACCGCACCGCTCGCCGGCCGCACGGCCGGGGCTCCCGTCGCAGAACTCGAGAGAGGCGCACCATGCCGTCATCAGCCGAGCACCACCCCGCCTCCGTCGGCAGGCGGGGTTTCCTCAAGACCTCCCTGGGCGCCTCGGCGGGGCTGCTCGCCGCACCGACGCTGGTCACCTGGCTGACCGCCGCGGACGCGAAGGCGGCCACGGGCCTGCCCGCGTTCGTCGACGACTACACCTCGAACGTCGTGGTCAACCAGACCCCCGGGACCAACGCGGTCGTCCGGATCCTGGGCGGCATGGCCGAGGTGTGGAAGACCGGTGACGCCTGGGACACCGGCCACGTCCTGGACCGCGAGGTGCTGCGCGCCAACATGCGCTACTGCGCCCGCCTCACGCGCTCGCGCACCGAGGCGCAGGCGAAGGAGGCCTTCCTCTACGACCGCCGGCACCAGAGCTACGCCATGATCGCCGGTCTCGGCCCGCTCGCCGGGCCGTACACGGCGGGCGCCAGGGCCGTCACGTCGATCACCGGCGCCCCGGACGGCACGCCCCCCAGCAGGATCAGCGACACCCTGCCCGCCGACGCCCCGGCCGGATCGGCGCTCGGCGCCGGCTCCCACGACTCGGAGCTGGGCCACGTCGCGAAGCTGGTCGACACCGTGCGCGGCCCGTTCGCCTCGGGCAACCCGGCCAAGTTCGCCTTCCAGTACCCGCGCCCCTGGCGCATGAACGAGGACAGCGAGGTCGTCGACACCGGGCGGAAGGACGCGCTCGGCTACCCGGTGTACGACTCGGAGGTGGTCGTCGCCCCGCAGCTGCTGCGCCAGCGCTCCGAGGACCCGCAGGAGGACGGCGGCTTCCCCAGCGGCCACACCAACGCCTTCCACCTGGCCGGTCTCGCCTTCGCGTACGCGGTGCCGGAGCGCTTCCAGGAGCTGGTGACGCGCGCGTTCGAGCTGAGCCACACCCGGATCACGGCGGGCATGCACTCCACGGTCGACGTGATCGGCGGCCGGATCATGGCCACCGCGCTGGCCGCCGCGGCCCTGGCCGACCCGGCGAACGCGGAGCTGAAGGCGGCGGCCCGCGCGCAGGCGCTCGCGTACTTCACGCGGCGGACCGGTACGACGGCGGACACGCTGTACTCCTACGCCCACTCCGACGCCGCCGACCCGTACGCCGACCGCGCGGCCAACGCCCGCGCGGTCGCGCCCAGGTTGACATACGTGCTGCCCCGGCGCGGGCGCAAGGACCCGCTCACCGTGCCCAAGGGCGCGGAGGTGCTGCTGGAGACGCGGCTGCCTACCTGAGCGCGGACCAGCGGCGCGAGGTGCTGCGCACGACCGCGCTGCCCTCCGGGTACGTCCTGCTGGACGGCTTCGAGCAGTGGGGACGGCTCAACCTGTTCGCGGCGGCGGACGGTTACGGCGCCTTCGACCGGGACGTGACCGTCACGCTGGACGCGGCGGCGGGTGGCTTCCACGCGGCCGGCAGCTGGCGCAACGACGTCGAGGGCGACGGCGGTCTGACCAAGCGCGGCTCGGGCACGCTCACCCTGACCGGCCACAACCGCTACCGCGGCGGTACGGCCGTCGAGGCCGGCATGCTGGTCGCCGCCTCCCCCGGCGCCCTGGGCCGGGGAGACGTCCGGGTCGCGGGCGGCACGCTGCGCGTCGGCGAGGTCCTGCGGGTGCACGGCTCGTACGCGCAGGACAGCGGGTCGACGCTGGAGCTGGCGCTGCGCGAGCAGCACGGCCCGGCCCTCACGGTGGGCCGGCGGGTCCTGCTGCGCGGCGGGGTGCTGGCGCTGCGGCTCGACGCCGAGCGGCCGCCGGCCGCGGGCACGACCGTTACGGTGCTGTCCGCTCCGGGGCTGCGCGGCAGGTTCGACCGGGTGGAGCTGGACTCGGCGACACTGCGGGCCGTGCCCGTCCACACGGCTGACGGACTGTCGGTGCGACTCGTGCGACGGTGACACCGTGCGCGGCGGGGGCTGATGCACAGTGGGTCCATGAGGGACCTGCTCGCCCCCGCCGTCCGGCCGGTGCCGCTCCCGCCCGCCGCGCAGGCGGCGCGACGGCCCGGCGGACGGTGGCCGGTGCGGTTCCTGGTCGCGGCGCTGCTCGCGCAGATGGCCTGCGCGATGGTCACGACAGCGGTCCGGCAGACACCCACGATCGACGAACCGGTGTACGTCGGCGCCGCCGCCGAGTACGTGTACGAGCACCGGCTGCGGCACAACCCCGAGCATCCGCCGCTCGGCAAGCTGCTCATCGGCGCCGGGGTGATCCTGGCGGATCCGCACGTGGACCGGGACTTCGCGGGGGACCAGGGCCGGCTGGGCCGGCATCTCCTCTACGAGTCGGGCAACGACCCCTGGCGGCTGATGCTCCGGGCCCGCCTCCCGGTGATCGCGCTGACCCTGCTGTTCGGGCTCGTCGTCTTCCACTTCACCCGTGAACTGGCCGGAGACATCGCGGGGTTGGCGGCGCTCGCGCTGTACTGCCTCTCCCCCGACGTCATCGCCCACGGCTCGCTCGCCACGCTCGACGTGCCGGCCGCCGGGTTCGTGCTGACCTCGGCGTGGCTGGCGTGGCGGGCCCGCCGCCGGCCCCTGCCGTACGTGCCGCTCGCCGGGGTGGCGCTGGGCGCCGCGCTGGCCACGAGGATGAGCACGCTGCCCGCTGTGCCGGTGGTGATGGCACTGGCCGCCCTGCCGGTGGCGGCGGCAGGGCGGCGTGCGGCGCGTGCGGTGGCCGCCGCGGGCGTGGTGGCCCTGGCCGCGGTCGCCGTCGTGTGGGCCGCGTATCTGGTCGTCGATCCCCGGCTGCGCTGGGCACCGGAGCAGCACGTGCCCGTGGTGCACGGGCCGCGGGAGCTGCTGGTGCGCCTGATTCCCTTCCCCGAGGCCTACCGGGACGGCATGCGCCTGCAGTTCGGGCTGGAGAACCGGCATTGGCAGGGCTTTCTGTTCGGCCGCGTGTACGACGGCTCGCGCTGGTACTACCTGCCGGCCGCGCTGCTGGTGAAGACGCCGCTCGGGATGACCGCCCTGTGGGCCGGGGGTGTCGTGGCCGTGGTCGTGTCCCGGCGGCTGCGGTCCGCCGCCCCGTATGTGCTGGCCGCCCCGGTCGTGCTGTTCGCGGCGGCCCTGCAGGGGGCACGGGACCTGGGGGTCCGGTACGTCGTCTTCCTGCCGCTGTTCCTCGCCGTCGCGGCGGGGTGCGTACTGGCGTTGCGGCGACGGTGGGTGACCGCGGGCGTGGCCGTGCTCGTGGCGTTCGTCGCGGTCAGTTCGGTCCGGGCGTACCCCTTCTATCTGCCGTACTCCAACGAGGCGTTCGGAGGGCCGGGCCGGACGCGGGAGTGGCTGCACGACTCGAACGTGGACTGGGGGCAGGACCTGGGACGGCTCGCGGACCGGCTGCGGGAGCGCTACCCGGGTGAGCGGGTGTGGCTCGTGTACAAGGGCAGCGGGGTGCCGGGGTTCTACGGCATCAAGGGTGCCGATCCGCGCCGGGTGCCCGTGGCCCGCGTGCGGGGGCTGGTGGTGGTGTCGGACTCGGCCGCCGCCAAGGCGACGGGGCGGCTGGCCGAGTTGATCGGCGCCAGCCGCCCCGTGGACCGTGTCGGGTACTCGATCACGATCTATCGCCGCTGAAGGCGAGGGCGTTTCAATGGGCCGCGCGGAAGAAGCCGTCGGCGCTCACGTTCGGCATCACCCTGCTGGCCACCCGGTAACGGCCGTTGGGGACCTCGGGGCACCGCGCCACATGGACCGCCAGCGGGCCCGCCCACTCGTAGCCGCGGCGCTCCGCGTGCCGGGAGAGGCTGTCGGTGAGGGCCTGGCCCACGTCGGTGCCGGAGCGGGTCAGGTGCTCGTGGACGTCGTCGGGCAGTTCGACGTCGTAGGCGTTCGGGACCATGACCCGGCCCTCACTGCACACCACCGCGTTGTCGTCGCACTCGCGTCGCAGGGCCTGGAGGACCTCGACCGGTTCCTTGTCGAGGACTCGCGCCCACAGCGCCTCCCATCGGCTCTCCAGGGTCTGTTCCAGCGCACTCAGCGCGCCCATGCGGTCTCACCTGCCGGAAACGTCGTCGGTTCGGATGCGGGGGCCGGCACGGGCTTACCGCTCGTCGAAGTCGTCGGGGCGCACCTCGGCCTCCTCCAGGGCCTCGCGCATCGTGCGGCCGGTCGCGCCCGGCGTCCGGGAGCCGTTGTCGTCACGCTGCTCCAGGACCTCGTCGGTGGTGTCCGTCTTGGGCCGGTTCTCCTCGGGGGTGGTCATGGCGGTGACTCCTCTCAAGATCTCGTGCAGGCGGCGGGTTCCCGCCCGGCGTACGGGTATCCCTGCCTCGGGCAGCTCATGTGCTCCGGCTGAGAAGCCCTGGTCACCACGGGGTGTGAGCTATGTTGAACGTCCGTGGGAGACGAAGGAGGCGCACCGGTGCCATCGCCGCAGCAGGCACGCGCACAGGCATCCGCGATCACCTCGGGGAAGGCCGCCCCGGAAGCGGAGGTCTCCCCGTCCGCCCAGCTCAGGTCGCTCTTCGACCGGCCGCGCCTGTCCCCGGGGCAGCGGCGCATCGCCCAGTACCTCATCGAGCACATCACCGAGGCGGCGTTCCTGTCGATCACGGACCTCGCGGACCGGGTCGGGGTGAGCCAGCCGTCGGTGACCCGGTTCGCCTCGGCGGTCGGCTTCAGCGGTTACCCGGCGCTGCGCGAGAAGCTCCAGTCGATCGCGCTCGGCACCCTCGCCGGCGGCCCCCCGGAGGAGTACCGGGGCAACGAACTGCAGGCGGCGGTCGACGCCGAGATCGAGAACCTGGAGAACCTGCGGCGCGACTTCGCCGACCCGACGCTGGTCATCGACATCGGCCGCAAGCTGTCGTCGTCGGCCCCCCTGACGGTCCTCGGCCTGCGCATCTCGGTCTCCCTCGCCGAGTACTTCGCCTATGCCGCACGCCGGATCCACCCGGACGTACGGGTCGTGACGCGCGGCGGCAGCGTCGCCTACGACGCCCTGCTGCAGTCGCGGGAGGCGGGCGGCACCTGGGTGCTGGCGTTCTCCATGCCGCGGCACGCCCAGGAGACCCTGACCGCGCTGCGGGTCGCGCGGGGCGCCGGGCTCAAGGTCGCCCTGATCACCGACCTGGCCCTCGGGCCGCTCGCCGACGAGGCCGACATCGTCTTCGCCACCGGCACCGGCTCGCGCCTGGTCTTCGACTCCTACGCCGCCCCGGGCGTGATGTGCTCGGCGCTGCTCCAGGCCATGACGGACGCGGACCCGGAGCGGACGCAGGCCCGGCTGGAGGAGTACGAGCAGGTCGCCGACCAGCACCAGTTCTTCCTGCGCGACTGAGCTGCTCTCACTCCGGCGCAGAAGGGCACCAGCCGCAACAAAGCGCGCATGAATGTTTTCATGCTTCTTGCAAACCGGTTGGCATATATAAATACTGCTCACGGATCGCGACCCGGCTGCTCCGGATCCGTTCCGCACCCGTGGAGGCCGGGTCCTACCCGCTCCGGCGTCCCGGGTGTCCGTGGCGGCCCCGGTCATCCCCTAGGCCGGGGCCGCCCCGACCCGTCGTCCACCCACACGACGCCGCACACCCGGAAGCGATGATCATGCCCCTGACGTCCACGCGTATCAGCCCGGACTGGCCCTGCCAGGTCAAGGCCCCCGGGAGCTACGACTGGGAGCGCTCGGCGACCAGGTGGCTGCGCGAGCTGGTCCCCGCGCGCTACGCCGGCTACCCCGTGTTCGTCCGCCACCCGGTGCTCCTCGCCCGGCACGCCCACATCCAGGTCCAGAACGAGATCCGGATCGCCCGCACCGCCCTGCAGACCGCCCGCGCCGACCTGCCCGGACTCGGCCTGCACGAGGGCGTCATCGAGCACACCATCAAGCTGTACGCGGCCGAGGTCATGCAGCTGCAGCACATCGCGCGCAGCGTCCGGGCCGTCACCCAGGCCCTGGTGGAGGCCAGCCGCCCGTCGTGACACCGGACGCATGACCCGCGCCGCGCCTGGCAGGCGTAAGGGACGTCCCCCGGGCAAACGCGGGCGTCTGCTGGCCGACGGTGGAGGACGGCCACCGCTGCCCCGCGGTGCCGCACTGGTTCGACCGGCACCGGCTCGCCGTCTGGCTGGAGTCCGGGGAGCGTGCGCACCGGCACCGGCGGATCGAGGACACCGCCAGCGAGATCGGCGGCGCACGCCGGTCGACGACCGGCGTGGAGGCCTGATCCAGCCTGCCCGGCACCACCGCGCAGGCGCCGCCCCGCTGGAGGATGGTCACCTGCTGATGCCGCGGCCCGGCCGGTTGCCGCGGCGGTGGCTGTATCCGTGCGACGGCAGCCGACGCGTCCCGGGCAGGAGCTGTGACCCGCGGGGCGTGTGGTGTGTGAGGCCCCCCTGCTCACAAGGCGCTCTTCGATTCGGGCCGGATGTGCCATGCTCGACGCGTGAGCGAGCCCGTGACACCGGCCGAGCCCGGTGGCGCACCGGATCTGGCCGAACTGGCCAGGATCGTCGCCCGGCAGCGCGCCGAGATGGACCGGCTGCGCGACCAGGCGGCGACCTCGGCTGTCGTCGAGCGGGCCAAGGGCGCGGTGATGGCCCTGACCGGGTGTTCCGCCGACGCGGCGGGCGAACGGCTGCTCCAGCGGGCCAAGGCGGGCCGGCACACCCTGCTGGAGGAGTGCTGGATCACGCTCGGCAACCTCGGGCCCGCCCCGCCCGGCCCGGGCGGGACCGCCGCGGCGGACACTCCGGACACCGAGCTGCCCCTCCTGGAGGAAGTGTCCGCGCCGGACGACGTCGCCGCCGCGCTGGGCCGCCTCGCACAGGCCCTCGTTCGGGTGACGACACCGCAGGACCTCGCCCGCTGCCTGCTGGAGCACCTCGCACCGGACATGGGCGCGGACGCGGTCCTGATCTACGCCCGCAGGCTCGACGGCGGACTCGAACTGATCGGGCACGCGGGCATCGACGACGGTCTGGCCGCCCAGTGGTGCCGGGTGCCGCCGCTGAGCGGGATCGCCGCGCTGGACGCGCTGCGGGCGCGTGAGCCGCGCTGGCTGGAGGACCTCCCCTCGGACGTGCGGCAGTACCTGCTGATCGGCGACCCTCCCGAACGGTGGCGCTCGCGGGCCTGGCTGCCGGTGCCGGCCGCGGGTGCAGCCGAGGTCTGCATCGGCGTGCTGCGCGGCCGGGCCGGTGTGTTCACCCCGCGCGACCGCGCTCACCTGCGCGGGATCACCAGGTTGTGCGCCGGGCGGCTGCGGGCCTTCGACGCCCCCGTCGAGCGGTCCCCGGACGCCGCCACGGACGCGGTGCAGGCGTTGTTCGAGGCGCTGCCGGTCGCGGCGATGCTGCTCACCCCGCTGCGGGCCGCTTCGGGCGAGACCGAGGACTTCCGGGTCGAGGCCGCGACCGCCCAGGTGGGCGACCTGCTGGGCCGCCCCGGCGAGAAGCCGGCCGGGCGGCGGCTGCTGGAGTTCCGCTCGGCCCTGTCGGCCCAGCCGCTGTGGCGCGGCTGCCTGCACGTCCTGGCCACCGGGGAGCACTACGAGGGCGAGCCGTTCGCGCACGAGGAGGTCGTGGCGGGCGTCCCCGAGCTGTTCACGTACACGGTGCGGGTGGCGCCGCTGGGCGACAGCCTGGTCGTCTCCTGGATCCGGCACGGCTCCTCCGACCGGCAGGAGCAGCGGCTGGCCGATCTGCAGCGGCTGGGCAGCCTCGGCTGGGCGAGCTGGAACCTGAGCGGCCGCGAGGCCTCCTGGTCGACCCAGGTGTTCGCCCTCCTCGGCCGGGACCCCGCGCGCGGTCCGGTCGGGCTGACCGAGGTGCCCGAGCTCGCGCTGCCGGAGGACGCGCCGGCGCTGACCCGTGCCGTCGGTGAACTCGTCGCGGAGGGCCGGGCGTTCGACGTGCCGTTCCGGATCCGGACCGGCGGCGGCATCCGGCATCTGCGGCTCGCGGCCGAGGCGGTGACCGACATGCACGGCCGGCCCGTCGAAGTGCACGGCTTCGTGCAGGACATGACCGCCCGGCGGCGGGCGGAGCTCGCCCTGGTCGAGAGCGAGCGGGCGATCCTCACCCAGCACGACGTGCTCCAGGCCGAGCGGACCCTGGCCTCCCGGCTGCAACACGCGCTGCTGCCGCTGGCCAACCGGCCGGTGCACCTGGCGGGGCTGCGCGTGGAAGTCGCCTATCTGCCCGCCCAGTCGGGCGTGCACGTCGGCGGGGACTGGTTCAGCGCCATCGAACTGCCCGAGGGGGACGCGCTGCTGGTGGTCGGCGACGTCGCCGGGCACGGCGTCGACGCCGTCGCCACGATGGCCCAGCTCCGCTTCACCGCCAAGGGCATGGTCATCACGGGCTCGTCGCTGACCGGCGCGCTGGCCCGGCTGAACACGCTGCTGCTGCACTCGCGTGACACACACGCCACGGCGACGATGGTGCTGGCCCGCTACAGCCCCCGTCACCGCCGCCTGGTCTGGGCCCAGGCCGGGCACCCGCCGCCCCTGCTGCTGCGCGACGGCGAGGCGCGATACCTGCAACGCCCCCGCGGCATGCTCATCGGGGCCACCGCCACGCCGGTCTTCGAGGAGGCGGAGTGCCGTCTCGAACCGGGTGACCGGCTCATCCTGTTCACCGACGGCCTGGTCGAGCACCCGCCGGAGAGCATCGACCGGGGCATGGAACGCCTGGCCGAGGCCGTCGCCGCGTCCCAGGCCGAGGGGCCCGTGTCGCTCGGGCCGCTGCTGGCGCGGATGCTGCCCGACGAGCGGCGGGACGACGTGTGCGTCGTCGATGTCCGGGTCCCGGTGGTCCCGCAGGAGTAGGCCTGCCGCCGGGCGGGCCGGGCCCGCCGCCCGCGCTCACGAGTCGCCGTGGTGCCGCCAGTACCACCACAGGCCCACGACCAGGGCCAGCAGGAACAGGGTGGGCAGCACCAGGCCGGGGACGCGGGAGCCGTTCATGGGCGGGGCCTTCGGGTTCGCGGCGGTCGGGGCGGCTCGCCCGCCGCCCCGGACCAGGGTGCCGCCGGGCGGGCGGGCCGCCGCGCCGCTTTCCCGAGACGTTGCCCGGTGTTCGACCCGCGGGACGCGAGGTCAGTCGACCGGGTGACCGGGGTCGATCGTGAGGGCGTCGGACAGACGCAGCAGGGGCTCCTCGGTCTCCTTGGGCGGTTTCCGTCCGCCCCACTCGACCGGGTCCAGCACGAAGCCGATGTGGTCGCCGCCGCCGACGCGCGTGAGGATCCGGCCGACGAACCACGCCGGGGCGTCCTCCAGGACCGGCGCCCCGCCGTACGCCTCGCGCAGCCGCACGCCCTCGAGCTTGTCCGTCTCGTCGCCGGTGCGGCCGCCGAACAGCTCGGCCAGGCCGTGCTGTTCGCGGGTGAGCAGGTGCACGGCGAGGACCTCGGCGTCGCGGGCCACGCGGAAGGTGTGGTTGAGCTCCGACAGCCACACCACGAACCGCACGGGCTTCAGTGAACACTGCGAGGCGAACCCGACCAGACAGCCCGCCCGTTCACCCCCCGCGGCGGCCGTGACCACGTACATGTCGGGGTTCAGCCGGTCGATGAACGCGTCCATACCGCCATGGTCGCATCACCGTCGCACCGCGCGGGCGACGCGTCCCGGGGTGTCGTCCGGGCAGGGCGCCACCGGTCAGCCGGTGACCGGTGCCGTGCGGGACTCCAGCGCCGCGCGGGTGTCGTCGCCGTAGACGCCGGTCTCGTCGCCGCGGATGCCGTACCAGAGCTGGAAGCGGGCGACCGCCGCGGTCAGGGTGGGGTCGTAGCGGCCGTTGGTGGAGCCGTCCCGGTAGACGTCCGGGATGCGCATCAGCCGCGCCTGGAGTTCGGCCACCTCGGTGCCGGCGGCTCCCTCGCGGAGCGTGCCGGGGCCGTCGGGGTCGGTGGTGGGCGGGGCGGGGGTGGGCACGGGTGCGGCGGCGGAGCCGGTGGGCCGGGGGGCCGGGGCCGCCTCGTCCGCGGTGCTGCCGCCGCCTCTGAGCAGCAGCGCGCCGCCGAAGCCCAGCACCGCCGCCGCGACGACGGCCACCGCGACGGCGGCGCGGCGCAGCCCGGCTCCGCCAGGCGCGGCACGGCCACCGCCGTGGGCCGGGGCGACGGCCGGCAGTTCCTCCGTCCGTGCTTCGGAGCCGGCCGGCGCCAGCGGCGGCCCCTCGGAAACGGCCGGCGGGCGCGTCCGGGATCCGGGGCCGGCCGGCGAACCTGACGGGGACACCGGGGCGGCCGGCGAACGCGACGGGGCTCCGGAACCGGCCGTTGGGCGCGGCAGGGTGACGGACTCGTAGCCGGCGGATGACCGGTAGCCGTCCGGCGCGGGGCCGCCCGCCGCGCGGCCGGTCTCCTCGCGGTACTCGCGCATCAGTTCCGCGAGCGCGTCGGTGCGCCGCGGCCGCAGGACGCGGATGGGTTCGAGGGGCGGTTCGCCGTGCGGCGGCCGGGGCTCGGACGGTGTCGACACGCTGCTCTCCTTCGGTCCGGGCTCGGGGGCACCCGTCGTCGGGGATCGTCCTGCCGCTAGGTACGCGGCTGCCGCGCGCGATGCTCAACGGCCGACCGGGCCGGAGGCCGGAGAGCACTCAGTACCTCCGAGGCTGCACCGAGTGCCGTTCCGGGTCAGACGGGTGCTACGTTCCGACGCATGAGCTCCGAGAAGGCCGATCCGGGCAACGGAAAGCCGCCCATGCGGGACGCCCTGGTGGCGGCGGCGTTCCGGTTGTTCCTGGAGCGGGGGTACGAGCAGACCACCGTCGATGACATCGTCGCGCTCGCCGGGGTCGGGCGGCGCTCCTTCTTCCGCTACTTCCCCTCCAAGGAGGACGTGGTCTTCCCGGACCACGAGCGGTGCCTGGCCGACATGACGGCCTTCCTGGCCGCGGGCGCGGACGGCGACGAACCCGTGCGGCGGGTCTGCGACGCGGCCCGGCTCGTGATGCGGATGTACGCCGAGAACCCGACGTTCTCCGTGCAGCGCTACCGCCTGACCAAGCAGGTTCCCGGGCTGCGCGCCTACGAGCTGTCGGTGGTGTGGCGCTACGAGCGGGCCCTCGCCGAGTACCTGCGCCGGCGGTTCGCGGCTCGCCGGGACGGCACCCTGCGGGCCGACGTGATCGCTGCGGCGGTGGTCGCGGCGCACAACAACGCGCTGCGTTCCTGGCTGCGTTCGGACGGGCGGGGCGAGGCGAGCGCCGCGGTGGACCACGCGCTGGCCTACGTGCAGTCCGCCTTCGGCGGGGAGCCGGTGCCGCCGGCCGAGGAGTCGGCCGAGGAACGGGCCGATGACGTGGTGGTCGTCGTCTCGCGGCGCGGGGCGCCGCTGTGGCGGGTGGTGCAGGAGATCGAGTCGGTGATGGGGCGGTCCTGAGTACCCACATTGAGGGTACGGAGTGCCTTTACGAGTGGCACTGAGTGCCATACTCTGTGCTGCGTGCACGGTGGCACGGCGAACCGCGCACGCGTGTGCCCGGGTGACCGTGCCCACGCAATTCCGGCCGAGTGCAGGGAGTTGACCAGCGTGTACCACCACTCAGGAAGCGTCACTCAGCAGGCCGCCGGCTCCGCGACGGGTCTGCTCGAAACCAGGAGCCAGGACGCCGACGCCATTCTCTTCCAGCGCTGCACCTGGTGCGGCACCGCCATGTACCACCGGCTGCTGTGTCCGGTCTGCCGGGGATCCGACCTGCGCACCGAGCGCAGCGACGGTACGGGCACGGTGCGCCACTCCACCGTCGTGCACCGCAACACGCCCGCCGCCCGCAACGTGTCCCTGATCGAGATGTCCGAGGGGTTCGTCGTGCGCGGCCGGGTGATGGGCCCGCCCATCGGGATCCACAGCGGGGACCGTGTGCGGCTGTCCACGGCCAAGGACCCGGTACGGGGCGAGCCGGTCTTCCAACTGCTGGACGAGCCGTACCGGGCCTGGAGCTGACCCTTCCTCACACGCCGATCAGCTCGCCGTGCGCACGGGCCGTCCGGTCTCGAAGCCGCGGTTCGCCGCCAGGCCCACGGCCACGGCAAGCGCGCCGTCGCGTTCGGTGGCCGTCGGGTGGGCCGCCGCCGCGGTGTCCGCCGCTCGGGCCGGGCCGGCGGGGCCGGACAGCGCGTCGAGCATGGGCAACTCGCCGCCGCCGTGGGCCTGGTGGGCGACGGCGAGCGGTACCTCCACCGGGGGCCGCCACAGCGGACGCAGGGTGAGGCGGACGCCGCCCGAGTGCCCGGCCCGGGCGTCGCCACGCACCGTGCCGGACGCCCCGGGCGAGCCGGGCCGGGGGGAGGCTGCCAGCGGCTCTCCTCGACCTCCAGTTCCAGCCGGCCGGCACTGCCGTTGAACATCACCCGGCAGCCCTCCCACACGGGCTCCCACGTGGCGGCGGCCGGACGGCCCGCCTCGGCGGCCAGCAGCCGGTTGTGGAAGGCCATCCGGGTCGGGCTGGGGTCGCAGAGCGCGGCCACGTGATGGCCGGACCGTGCGGCGAGGCCCCGGGTGAACAGCCGGGCCCGGTGGCCGGTGCCGACGACGGCCGCGCGGAGCACGGGATTTCGCCTCATGCCGGGTGGTCTTTCCCGGGGACGGGGGTCCCCCTGCGACGGGGAAAGCACTTTCGGAATCTCAGGGCGCGAGAACGATCCGCAACCCGACCGTACCGTCCGCGCCTCGGCGCACGCGGCTGCCGAGCAGCGTGAGCCGGCCCATCAGTCCGTACTTGCGGGCGATGAGCTTGCGGTAGCGCGCGGTGGTGGCCGGGTCGCAGATCTCCGCCGTGGCGGGCACCTGGCCGCCGGTCGGGTTGCCGCGCAGGTCGCAGGGGCCGACCAGGACGTCGGGGCGGTTGCGGATCCGCTTGACCTTCCAGGAGTCGGCCACCGTCCACACGCCGAGCGCGTCACCGTCGCGCACCACCCAGACGGGGGTGGAGACCGGCGTCCCGTTCTTGCGGTAACTGGTGACCAGCAGGTACTTGCCCGCGCTCAGTTCGTCCAGTGCCCTGTCGTCCATGGCGGGCAGTCTACGGGCGCGCCCCGGCCTCAGGCCCCTGCGACCGACATTCTGCGCACCGCCTCGGTGATCACCTCGGGCGAGGTCGCCAGGTTGAGGCGGGCGTGCCCGGCGCCGCCGGTGCCGAAGGGCGGGCCGGAGGTGAGGGCGACGCGGCCGCGGCGCAGGAAGACGTCCGCGGGGTCGTCGCCGAGGCCGAGGCCGCGGCAGTCGAGCCAGGCCAGGTACGTCGCGTCGCCCGGGCGGTAGCGGACCGCGGGCAGGTGCTCGGCCAGCAGGTCCGCGAGCAGGCGCCGGTTGGCGTCGAGGCCGGCCAGCAGGGCGTCCAGCCAGGCGGCGCCGTCGCGCAGGGCGGCGGTGTGCGCGATGACGGCGACGTGGCTCGGGCCGTGCCCGACCTCCTCCGGCATCCGGGCCAGGTCGGCGGCGGCCCCGGGCCCGGCGATCGCCAGGGCGGCCTTGAGCCCGGCCAGGTTCCACGCCTTGGAGGCCGACATCAGCGACAGACCGCGCTCGGCGCCCGGCACGCTCAGGTACGGCACGAAGCCCGGGCCCGCGACCACGAGCGGGGCGTGGATCTCGTCGGCGACGACCCGCACGCCGTACCGCTCGGCAAGCGCGGCGACGGCCGACAGCTCCGTGGCCGTGTGCACGGTGCCGGTCGGATTGTGAGGGCTGCACAGCAGGTAGGCGGCTCGCCCGCCGTCCGCGACGGCCTGTCGGAAGGCCTCCGCCAGGACGTCGAGGTCGAGGCGCCCGTCCGCGCCGAGCGGGGCCTGGACGATCCGCCGGTCCAGGTGCGTGACGAAGTCGTAGAAGGGCGGGTACACCGGCGGGTTGACGACCACCGCGTCCCCGTGGCCGGTGACCAGCTTCAGCATCTCCACCACGCCCAGCATGACGTCGGGCACGACCGCGGTGCGCTCGACGGCGAGCCCGTCCCAGTTCCACCGCTTGCCGGCGAAGGCGGCCAGGGCCTCCGCGTAATCGGTGCCGGCGGGGTATCCGGTGTCGCCGGTCTCCAGTGCCTCGGTGACGGCACGGACGACGGGCCCGGCGAGCGGCACGTCCATCTCGGCCACCCACAACGGCAGCACGTCTTCGGGGTAGGTGCGCCACTTCATGCTGGTGCGGCGCCGGAGGTGGTCGAGGGTGAGGACTCGCAGGGGGTTCGGTTCACCGGACGTCTCGTGCGGGATCCTGGTCATGGGAAACACGATAGGGGGCTGCGAGTGAGCGGGAATCGTGCGGACGGGGAACCGGGCGGGGTCTCGGGCCCCGTCCTGGAGGTCGCCTGCGACGAGTCCGGGTCGGACGGCGAGAACCTCACGGGCGGGAACACGGACGTGTTCGCGCACGGCAGCGTGTCGCTCTCCGTGTCGTCGGCCGCGGCGGCCGTCCGGGAGATCCGGGACCGGATCCGCTCGCCGGCGGAGGAGTACAAGGCCAACCATCTGCTGCGGGAGAAGCACCGGGCGGTGCTGGAGTGGCTGCTCGCTCCGGAGGGGCCGATCCACGGGCGGGCGCGGGTGCACCTCATGGAGAAGGCGTACTTCGTGGTGGAGCGGGCCGTCGGGCTGCTGCTCGACGGCCCGGCCGAGGCACCGGCCCTGTTCCGCGCGGGGCGCCGCACCCTCGGGGAGGACGGCTGGCGGGCCTTCCTTCAGGCGGCCAACCGGCTGCTGCGGGTCCGCGACAACGGCGACCCCGTGGACGCCTTCTACGGCACGGTCGAGGACCTGCGCCGCGCGCACCCCGGCACGGAGGCGGCCCGGCTCCTCGGACGGCTCGCCGCGACCCGGGCCCGCGCGGTGGCCTACCGGGCGGGGTTCCTGGAGGGACCGCCGCTGATCCCGGTGCTCAATCCGCTGCTCCCGGCGATCGTGCGGACGGCCGCGCTGTGGAGCGGGGGCGGGCGGCCGGTCCGGCTGGTGCACGACCGGCAGAACATGCTCACCCCGGACCGCATCGCCTGGATCGAGGAGGCGGCCCGCCGGGGCGGGGTGGCGCTGGCCGGAGTGCGGCTGGTCGTCGCGCGGGACGACGCGCGGGTGCAGGTCGCCGACTTCCTCGCCGGAATCGCCCGCAAGATCGCCTCCGACGAGCTGAACGGACGCGGGGACCCGGCGCTCACCACCCTGCTGCGGCCCCACGTCGACCCGGACTCGGTGTGGGGTGACGCGCGCAGCCGGGCCCTGCTCGCCGCCGCGGTGGCCGGCTGACGGCCGAAGAGATCATGCGCACGGTGAACACCGCACGGCTCGGTCCCGTATGGGAGGAAGGGCGCTCAACTGACGGAGAGCCCCGCGGTGTTCGCACCGCGCTGTTCGGGTTCGGGAGCCATGCATGAGGCACGCACGACGACGGGTCGTCCGGCGAGTGACACGGCTGGCGGCCGTCGGCGGACTCCTCCTCGGAGGAGCGATGGTCACACGCGCCGTGGCGAGCGAGCCCCCCGATCCGTCCATCGGCGTCCCCTACGCGGCGTCGCCCGCCACCGGCACGGGCACCGACCTGGTTGCCCGGCTCGGCGCCTCCCGCACGGCGGGCAGCTGGGTGGACACGGCCGGCCGTCCGGTCGTCGCCGTCACCGACGAGAAGGCCGCCGCCGAGGTCGAACGGGCCGGAGCCCGGGCGAAGATGGTCAGCCACAGCATGAAGGACCTCAAGGCGGCGACGCGGACGCTGCGTTCGGCCCCCCGGGTCGCCGGCACCGCCTGGGCGCTGGACTACCGGAGCAACCAGGTCGTGGTCCGGGGCGACAGCACCGTCTCGGCCTCCGACTGGTCCCGGCTGACCGGGGTGGCGGAGGGCATCGGCGGCTTCGTCCGGATGGAGCGCACCGAGGGCACGTTCACGACGAGGATCAACGGCGCGCAGCCGATCCTGTCGACCGCGGGGCGCTGCTCGGCGGGGTTCAACGTCACCGACGGCAAGAGCGACTACATCCTCACTGCCGGGCACTGCGGGCCCGACGGTTCCGTCTGGTTCGCCGACGACCGGGGCCGCCGGCAGGTCGGCACCTCGCTGCGGGGGAGCTTCCCGGGCGACGACTACTCCCTGGTGAAGTACGACAGCGGGCGCGCGGGGCAGGGCGCGGACGTGGTGTCGGTCGGGGACGGCAAAGGGGTGCGGATCACGGGCCTGGCCGATCCGGAGGTCGGGCAGAGGATCTTCCGCAGCGGCAGCACGAGCGGGCTGCGCCAGGGAGAGGTGACCGCCCTGAACGCGACGGTCAACTACCCCGAGGGCACGGTCACCGGACTCATCGAGACCAACGTGTGCGCCGAACCCGGGGACAGCGGCGGCCCGATGTTCGCCGACGGTGTCGCGCTCGGCCTGACATCGGGCGGCAGCGGAGACTGCGTGGCGGGCGGAACGACGTTCTTCCAGCCGGTGACCAAGGCGCTGACGGAGCTGGGCGTCAAGCTGATCGTGGCCGAGCAGGACGGCGCCGGCGCGGGCCCGGCGCCCGCCCCCTCGGCCTCGCAGGGCGCCGCCGCGGCCTCGCCCGGCACGTCGGCGCCGGTGTCGGGCGCGGACGTGTCGTCCCTGCTGGGCCGGCTGACCGACCCGCGCAACGTGGGACCGGGCCTGCTCGTCATCGGGGGCAGCCTGGTGGCCCTGGTGGCGACACGGTGGATCCGGGCGGAGCAGGACCGCAAGGCGTACCGGCAGCATTACTCGGCGACTTGGGGATGAGGCCGGTCCGGTCCCGCCTTTCACCCCGGGGTGACCAGCACCGTCGCCATACCGGCGCCGAGCCGACCCGTCACCTGGCGGGGCTGACCCGCTCGCCCGGGAGGGCGAGGCCCAGGACGTTCTGCCCGCCAGGGGCGAACCACAGAGCGGGGACGGTGACGGCGATGCCCAGCCAGGCGACGGCGCCCGGGCGGTCGCCGAGGACGAGGACCCCGCACAGCACCGACAGGGCGACGCCGGAGAGGGCGCCCCACGGCGGGGCGGCGGAGCGCCCGGCGTCGGCGGGCAGGAGGAGCGCGGCGCCGCAGGCGGGCAGGAGCCCGCCGAGCCGGCCCAGGAAGGTGACGAAGCGGTAGACGACGGCCGAGGAAAGTCCGAGAAGGGCACCCGTCGGATCAGGGGTGCCCCGGGACGAGGGTCCGAGGTGTCAGCGGGTCAGGCCGCCGGCGCCGACTGCGGGGCCGCGGAGGCCCACTCCAGGACGAGGCGCTGGTACTCCTCGCGCTGCTCGACGCTCAGTGTCCCGCCCGATCGGCGCCACAGGGCCCGGATCTCCTCGTTGACCTCGTCAGCCGATCGCTCGGAAGAAGGTTCAACAGTGGTGGACATGCTGTGAAGCATACGGCGCCTCAGGTGAAGACGATGTGAGTAATCGTGAGGTAAACGCCCATTTCGGACAGTGGCCCTGATCACGTCCATCTCCCGGTAAACGTGAGCTAGTTCACGCTTCCGCCGATCCCAGCACCAGCACCGTGACGGCCGGCACGGCCGCGCCGCGTGCCCCGTCGTGGAAGTCGGACACCTTCGTCAGTAGGGCCGGCCCGCCGAAGTGGGTGCGGCGAGCCGGGTGCCCGGCATCAGGTGCCCGGCTTGCGGCCGTAGACGAAGACGTCGTCGCCCTTCTTCAGCATCGACCAGTACTTCTGGGCGTCGGTCTTGGTCATGTTGACGCAGCCGCGGGAACCCGGCGGGTTCCACATGCTGACGTTCGCCTGATGGAAGGCCTGGCCGCCGTCGAAGAACTGGGCGTAGGGCATCGGCACGTCGTAGATGGACGAGACGTGGTCGATGTTGCGCCAGTAGATCTTCTTCAGGCCGGTGCGCGTCTCGTCACCGTCGCGGCCGGTGCGGACCGGGACGGGGCCGTACACGAGCTTCTTGCCGTCCTGGATCCAGCTGAGCTGGAGCGTCAGGTTCACACAGGCGATCCGGCCCTTGTTCACCGGGCACTTGCCGTCCTTGTTGGGGTTCTTCCCGACGGCCTTCTGCTTCGTCATCAGGTCCATCACGCCCCAGGTGACGGATCCCGCGTAGCCGATGTTCGGGGTGATGCCGTGCTTGGTCTGGAAGGCCTTGATGGCCTTGCAGTCGGCGGCGGACTGCTTCCCGTCGACCGGACGGCCCAGGAACTTCTCCACCTGCTTCTGGTACGGGCCGGTCTGCGTGGTGCAGCTCGCCGCGGCGGCCGGCGTGGCGCCGAGCGCGAGCGTGAGCGGTGCCACCAGTGCGGTGAGCCCGAGTGCGACGGCACCCCGTCTGCGTACGTCCCCCATGGCTGGTCAACCCTTTCACGGAAGTGGTCTGCGATGTCTGCCAGCTAGACAGACGTGGGCCCGCTGCGGTTGTGCACCGGACCGCGCCGGGACGGAACAGTGACATTCCCCACCGGGTCATGACGGTCAAACAGGATGAATCAGGCACCCAGCACGCGGGTTCGTCCCCGGCGGCGCCTGTCACCGGTACCCGGTCGTGTCCGCCGGCTTGCCCCTGTCCTGGATCTCCACGAGGTAGCGCCAGGCGTCCGGGCGGCTGCCGTCGAGATCGGTGAAGCCGTACACCTGGGCCAGGCCGCCGCTGGAGAGGGACGTGCCGTTGAAGCGGGCCACGTCCGGGTCCGCGGCGAGGGCGGTCACCGCCCGGCCCACATAGCGCGGGGTCTCCGAGATCGCGAAGTGGGGGACGCGTTCCAGGGCGTCGCGCCAGTTGTCCTCCCGCACCCCGAAGGCGTCGAGCATCAGCTCCGAGCGCAGCCAGCCGGGGGTGAGGGCGACGGCGGTCGCGCCGCGCGGGCCGAGTTCGTGGCCGAGGGCGAAGGCCATGCGCAGCACGGCGCTCTTGGCCAGGTCGTAGAAGAAGCTCACGCGGTAGTGGTCCCGGTTGTAGTCGGCGGTGCCGTCGGTGACCTCGACGACCAGACCGCCGGGGTTGCGCAGCAGCAGGGGCAGGGCGTGGTGGCTGGTGACCGCGTGCGTCTCGATGGCGAGGCGGAGCAGGCGCAGGCCGTTGTCCAGGTCGTGCTCCCACAGCGGGGTGTCCCACTCGAAGAGCTTCTCGCCGCCCCAGATGTCGTTGACGAGGACGTCGAGTCGGCCCTGTTCGTCCGCGACGCGGTCGACCAGGGCGCGGACCTGCGCCGGGTCGAGATGGTCGGTGGGGACGGCGATGCCCCGGCCGCCGGCCTCGGTGACCAGGTCGGCGGTGTCCTCGATGGTCTCCGGCCGGTCGTACTCGGAGCGGCGCTCGCGGGTGGTGCGGCCGGTGACGTAGACCGTGGCGCCGGCGGCGCCGAGTTCGACGGCGATCCCCCGTCCGGCCCCCCGGGTCGCCCCGGCGACCAGTGCGACCTTGCCCTTGAGCGGAGCTGACATGTCCGGCCTCCCGTGCCCTCGACTGTGTGCCGGTCTCAGGGTGCCGGGTAAGCCGGACATCTTCTGTCGCCTTTGACGACGACACGCGATCAGTGGCCCCGAGCGATCCATTCCTCCAGGTGCGGGGCCTCCGCGCCGATCGTGGTGGAGTCGCCGTGGCCGGTGCGGACGGTCGTCCCCGGCGGCAGGGTGAGCAGCCGGTCGCGGATCGAGTCGATGATCGTCGGGAAGTGCGAGAAGGACCGGCCGGTGGCGCCCGGGCCGCCCTGGAAGAGGGTGTCGCCGGTGAAGACGGTGGCGAGGCCCGGCTCGTAGAGGCAGACCGCGCCGGGCGCGTGCCCCGGGGTGTGGATGACCCTGAGGTCGGCGCCGCCGGCCTCGATGACCTGGCCGTCGACCAGCCAGGCGTCGGGCTCGCGGTCGGGGTGGGTCTGCTTCCACAGCGGCAGGTCGTCGTGGTGCAGCCAGATCGTGGCGCCGGTCCGCTCGGCGAGGGCGGGGGCGGCGTCGATGTGGTCGTTGTGGGCGTGCGTGCACACGATCGCGGTCAGGCGGCGGTCGCCGACGGCCTCGGCGATGGCGTCGGCGTCATGGGCGGCGTCGATGACGATCGCCTCGTGGTCGTCGCCGACGATCCACACGTTGTTGTCGACGTCCCAGGTGCCGCCGTCGAGGCTGAACTGCCCGGAGGTGACGAGGTGTTCGACGCGCGTCGCCATCAGAGCACCACCACCGAGCGCAGCACGTCCCCGTGGTGCATCCGCTCGAACGCCTTCTCCACCTCGTCGAGCCCGATGGTCTCGGTGACGAACGCGCCGAGGTCCAGGCGTCCTTGCAGGTGCAGGTCGATCAGCATGGGGAAGTCCCGGGAGGGCAGACAGTCGCCGTACCAGGACGACTTCAGGGCGCCGCCGCGGCCGAAGACGTCCAGCAGGGGCAGCTCCAGTTTCATCTCGGGGGTGGGCACGCCGACGAGGACGACCGTGCCGGCGAGGTCGCGGGCGTAGAAGGCCTGCTGGTACGTCTCGGGGCGGCCGACGGCCTCGATGACGACGTCGGCGCCGAAACCGCCGGTGAGTTCGCGAATGGCCTCGACGGGGTCGGTCTCGCGCGAGTTGACGGTGTGGGTGGCGCCCATGGAGCGGGCGGTCTCCAGTTTGCGGTCGTCGATGTCGACGGCGATGATCGTCGCCGCTCCGGCCAGGTGCGAGCCGGCGATGGCCGCGTCCCCGACGCCGCCGCAGCCGATGACGGCGACCGAGTCGCCCCGGCCGACGTTGCCGGTGTTGATCGCCGCCCCGATGCCGGCCATCACTCCGCAGCCGAGCAGACCGGCCACCTGCGGGGCCACGGCCGGGTCGACCTTGGTGCACTGCCCGGCGGCGACCAGCGTCTTCTCGGCGAAGGCGCCGATGCCGAGGGCCGGGGACAGCTCCGTGCCCCCGGTCAGGGTCATCTTCTGGCGCGCGTTGTGGGTGTCGAAGCAGTACCAGGGCCGTCCGCGCAGACAGGCGCGGCACTTCCCGCACACCGCGCGCCAGTTGAGGATCACGAAGTCACCGGGCTCGACGTCGCTCACGCCGTCACCCACCGCCTCCACCACGCCCGCGGCCTCGTGCCCCAGCAGGAACGGGAACTCGTCGTTGATGCCGCCCTGCTTGTAGTGCAGGTCGGTGTGGCACACGCCGCAGGCCTGGACGCGCACGACCGCCTCGCCCGGGCCCGGGTCGGGCACCACGATGGTCTCGATCCGCACCGGCTCGTCCTTGCCGGGTGCGATCACACCGCGTACTTCCTGCGCCATGCGCTGACTCCTTCGTCGGCCGGGGTGCGTCCCCTCCGACCCTACGCGCGACTGATCGGTAACGGGCACGGATCGGCCACCTGCGTCTCCGTGAAAGCGCAGGCCGCGCGGCCCGCCACCGACGTAGCCTGAACGCTCCGCCCGAGGCCGAAGGAGCGACGTGAGCATCGCAGAGACCGAGACCGCCCCACCCCCCTGGCGGCTGCTCCTCGGCTACGTACGGCCGCACCGGAAGGCGCTGGTGGCCGGCGCCGTGCTCTCGCTGGTCACCGGGGCGACCGGGCTGCTGCTGCCGCTCGTGGCGCGGGGCCTGATCGACGACCTGGCCCACGACCGGGCCATCACCGGCGCGCTGCTGGCCATGTCGGCGCTGGTGGTGGGCAACGCGGCGCTGGGCGCGCTGGGTTCGTACGTGCTGCAGCGGACCGCCGAGTCGGTGGTGCTCGGCGCGCGGCAGACCCTGTCGTCGTATCTGCTGCGGCTGCGGATCCCCGCGGTGGACCGCAGCGAACCCGGGGACCTGATGGCCCGCATCACCTCCGACACCACCCTGCTGCGCGCGGTCACGACCGACTCCCTCGTCGGCCTGGGCACGGGCGGGCTCACGCTCGTCGCGACGGTGGTGATGATGGGCCTGGTGGACGCCGTGCTGCTGGGCGTGACCCTGGCGGTGATCCTCGGCGCGGGCGTCGTCCTGGGCGTGATCGTGCCGCGCATCAACCAGGCGAGCCGCCGGGCGCAGGACGCGGTGGGCGTCATGGGCGCCTCGCTGGAGCGGATCCTCGGCGCGCTGCGCACGGTGAAGGCGTCCGGCGCCGAGCACCGCGAGGAGACCACACTGCACGAGGCGGCGCGGGAGTCCTGGCGGCAGAGCGTGCGCGCCGCCAAGTGGTCGGCGGCCGCGGGCAACACGGCCGGGCTGGCCATGCAGATCGCGTTCATCACCGTGCTCGCGGTGGGCGGGGCGCGGGTCGCGACCGGCGCCGTCGACGTGGGAACCCTGGTGGCGTTCCTGCTGTACGTGTTCTACCTGATGTCGCCGATACAGCAGGTCGTCGGTGCCGTCACGCAGTACCAGACGGGCGCCGCGGCCCTCACCCGCATCCAGGAGGCGCTGCGCCTGCCCGCCGAGCCGGCCGCCGAGCCCGCGCCGCTGCCCTCCCCCGGCGCCGAGCCCGCCGCCGTCGCCTTCGAGGACGTGCGCTTCCGCTACGCCGACGACCTGCCCTACGTCCACCACGGCGTGACGTTCACCGTGCCCGCGCAGGGCATGACCGCGTTCGTGGGCCCCTCCGGTGCGGGCAAGACCACCGTGTTCTCGCTGATCGAGCGCTTCTACGAACCCGACTCCGGGGTGATCAGGCTCGACGGCCGGGACCTGGCCGACTGGGAGCTGCCGCGGCTGCGCGCCGCGATCGGCTACGTGGAGCAGGACGCGCCCGTCCTGTCGGGCTCCCTGCGGGACAACCTGCTGCTGGGTCAGCCGGACGCGGACGAGGACGCCGTAGCCCGGGTGCTGAAGACGACCCGGCTCGACGGGCTGGTCGCCCGGCTGCCGGACGGTCTCGACACGCTCGTCGGGCACCGTGGCACCAAGCTGTCGGGCGGTGAGCGCCAGCGCGTCGCCATCGCCCGGGCCCTGCTGCGCCGGCCCCGGCTGCTGCTGCTCGACGAGGCGACCTCTCAGCTGGACGCGGTGAACGAGGCGGCGCTGCGCGACACGGTCGCGGACGTGGCCCGGACGACGACGGTCCTGGTCGTGGCGCACCGGCTGTCCACGGTGACGATGGCCGACCGGATCGTGGTGATGGACGCGGGCCGGGTCCGGGCCGTGGGCACGCACCGCGAACTGGTGACGGCCGACCCGCTCTACGCGGAGCTGGCGGCGACGCAGTTCCTGGCCGCGGCGGACTGAGCCCGGGTAGGCGGCGCACTGCCGGGCTCGGCCGGGGTGGCTTCGGGCCGTGACCGGCGCTGAGGTGGAGCACCCCTGCCACGGTGCTGGTCGGCGGGGACCACGCGTCCGTGACGTGCGTCCGGATGAAGGGGAACCGCTGCCGCACGGCCGGCATCGACTCACGGCACGTGGTGCTTGCTTCCAGCGTCCGGTGCGCGACCACGTCGACGAGCGGGCCGCGTCCGAGGCGATGCCGGGCGGCGTCGGCCCGATGACCATCGCCACGCTGCTGGAGCCGACCGTGGACGCCGCAGCTCGGTGTGCCCGGGGCGTGATCAGCGCATCCATGCGCTGTACGACATGACAGCGCCCTTGTCGACGCCGTACTCGGGGTCGGGGGCCGTGAGGGTGCTTTCGAGGCCGAGGACGGCGCCGGTGGCCGGGTCCATGATCAGCATGCGGCGGACGCCGTGCGTGTCGGTCACGTAGGCCTGGCCGCGTCGGCCCAGCCGGTCGGTGACCCGGCCGGCCGGCCGCAGCCCCTCGGCGTCGGCGAGGAGCCGGGCGAGTGCCGCGCTCTCCCGGGCGCCGAGGGTCCAGTGGTCGAGCAGCGTCGCCACCGCGTCCAGCAGTTGGGGCGTGGTCAGCGGAGTGGCCGTGTACTGAGCCTCCGCCAGGTAGGCGCGCAGCCGGTCCGGTTCGCGCGGCGGGGGTGACTGGGGTGGGGCGTCGCTCCAGCTCGGCGGGTAGGTGCGGTCGAGCAGGACGCGGCCGTCGTCGACGAGGCGCGGCGCGCCGCCCTCGTCGGACAGGACCGGGCGGGCGGGGTGCCGCGGGTCGGTCGCCACGACGAGTTCGGTGTGGCTGCCGTCGGGCCGCCAGCGCACGAGGCGCTCCTCGGGCAGGGTGATGGGCGGCCTGTCGTCCGACATGCCGAGGCTCCAGGACCGCACATGGGTGCCCTTGCGCAGGCGGGGTGCGTCGGCGGCCCAGGCCGCGGCCGCCGCGCGCTCGGCCAGCCGGTCGAGGGGGACGGGCGCGGAGCCGGTGTCGATCACCAGCGGGCGGGGCGCGGCGAGGGCGGGCGGGGTGCTCGGCCCGCTCAGTACGAGGGTGAGCGTCAGGGCGGTGACGAGGGCCGTGGCGGCCAGGCCCCAAACGACGCGGAGCCGTCCGGAGCCCGCCGGCGAGCGGCCGGGCCCGGACAGCGGCCGCTGGGCCGCAGGGCCTGACGGACGGCCCCGCCCGGCGGGCCGACGCCCCGAGGACCGCACCCGCCGGTCCCACAGGTCACCGAGAAGCCGCCGGCGACGGCCGGAGAGTCGGAGACGGCCGGAGAGGTCGAGAGGGCCCGAGAGGTCGAGACGGCCGGGGAGCCGTGACCTCCCCTCTTCCGCACGCGCGGTGGGCCGTTCGTCGCTCCCGCTCAGCAACCGCTCCAGCCGGTGCTCCGCGCGGGGGTCAAGGGGCCCGTCGCCGAAGCGATGGCCGTGGGACGGCACCGGATCGGCACTGCGCAGCAGTTCGAGTTCGTCAGCCATGGCCGTGTTCCTTCGGGGCGGTCACGCAGGAGTGCTCGGTGAGGGTGGGCTCGGGTCGCAGACGGTCGATCTCCGCCCTGAGGCGGCGCCGCGCCCGGTGCAGCCGCATGGACGCGGCCCGGCTGCCGCAGCCGAGGGCGACGGCGATCTCGTCGACGCCGAGGTCCTCCCAGGCGGCGAGGCGCAGTACCTCCTGGTCGGCCGGGGAGAGCCGGGCGAGGGCCTCGTGCACCCAGCCGCCGGGGGTGTCGGCCTCGGGGCCCGCCGCGATGTGCCGGCCGTGCGCGGTGTCGTCGTTGCCGAGCCGGTCGACGAGCCGGCGGCGGCGTCCGTGCCCGCGCACCGTGTTGGCCAGGCAGTTGCGCGCCACGCCGTACAGCCAGGGCAGCGGGGTGTCCGGCAGGTCGGCCCGGCGCCGCCAGGCGACCGTGAACACCTCCGCCACCACTTCCTCCACCTCGCCGGCCCGCCCGTCCAGTCGCCGTGCGACATAGCGGCTGACCGCCCAGTAGTGCTCACGGTAGGCAGCGGCGAAGATCTCGTCGTTGCTCATGTCCCGTTCGTGTCCGGCACTCTCCCGATCGTCACACCCGGTTCTCGTGACGCTCGTCGCGTCCCTGGAGTGTGACGTGCGGGCGGGGCTCGGACACAGGCGGGGCATGAGGCACCTGAAGTGGCTGACGACCACGGACCACAAGACGATCGGCACGCTGTACCTGGCGACGTCGTTCGCGTTCTTCGTCATCGGTGGCGTGATGGCGCTGTT